>NZ_JAURWA010000114.1 GCF_030655195.1 Patulibacter sp.
CGGCCCCCGCCCCGCCCGCGGCTGCCGCACCCGCCGCCCCGATCGGCATCACCGCCGGCGACGTCGACGAGCAGCTGCCCGGCATCGCCGAGCGGATGAGCGGGGCCGTGCGCGCCGCGCTCGGCCAGGCGCGCGCGGTGTCCGTCACGGGCAACGACCTCGTGCTCGGCGTGCCGGCCGGCAAGGCCACCGCCGCCCGGACGATCAACCGCGAGGACGCGAAGGAGAAGATCGCCGCCGAGCTCGAGGAGTTCCTCGGCGTCCGCTTCGTGATCCGCGCCGAGGAGCAGGCCGGGGTGGAGGCACCCCAGGAGCAGCTCCTGCCCGAGGACGAGGTCGTCCGCCGCGTCATGACCGAGTTCGAGGCCGAGGAGGTCGGCGACGGCGCGTCCGGCGTCGCCTCCCCGGGCACCGAGACCGAAGACCCCACGTCCGCACCCGAGACCCCCACCCCCGGAGATTCCTGATGGCCCGTCAGCCGAACATGCAGCAGATGATGAAGCAGGTCCAGAAGATGCAGGCCGACATGGCGGCCGCGCAGGAGGCCCTGAAGACCGAGGAGCTGGACGTCACCGCCGGCGGTGGCATGGTCACGATCAAGATCACGGGCGCCCTCGAGGTCAAGTCCGTCACGATCGACCCCGACGCGATCGACCCCGAGGACGCGGAGCTGCTGCAGGACACGGTCACCGCGGCCGTCAACGAGGCGATCCGCCAGGCGCAGGAGATGGCCGAGAAGCGGATGAGCGGCCTCACCGGCGGCATGGACCTCGGCGCCATGGGCCTCGGCGGCCTCGGGCTCTGATGCCCCCGACGGCCGGCGCCCGCGACCGGGCGCCCCGCGCCCGCACGCGCCCGGCCGTCCCCCCGGCCCGTCGTCCGCGGCGGGGCTGAGCGGTGCAGCCCGCTCCGATCGAGCGCCTCGTCGCCGCGTTCTCGCGGCTGCCGGGCGTCGGCCCGCGCACCGCGCAGCGCCTGACCTACCACGTGCTCTCCCGGCCGGACGAGGACGCCCGGGCCCTGGCGACGGCGCTCATCGAGGTCAAGGAGCTGATCGGCGAGTGCCGGATCTGCTTCAACCTCGCGGAGGGCGAGCGCTGCGTCGTCTGCGAGGACCCGCGCCGCGACCCGGCGCTGCTCTGCGTGGTCGAGACGCCGGCCGACGTCCTGCCGATCGAGCGCACCCACGAGTACCGCGGCCGGTACCACGTGCTCGGCGGCGCGCTCTCGCCCGTCGACGGCGTCGGTCCGCGCGACCTGCGGCTGCAGGAGCTCTACCGGCGCGTGCTCGAGGGGGACCCCGACGCGCCGGTCACCGGCGACGGGCCGCTCGTCGACGACGGCACCCGGCCTGCCGGCGGACCGACGGTCACCGAGGTCGTCGTCGCCACGAACCCCACGACCTCCGGTGAGGCCACCGCGCTGCACATCGGCGCCGAGCTGCGCGAGCGCTCGCCGCAGGTGACGGTCACCCGGCTGGCCTCCGGCCTGCCGGTCGGCGCGGACCTCGAGCACGCCGACGAGGTCACCCTCGGCCGCGCGTTCGCGGGCCGCCGGGCGATCTGAGTCGCCGGCCCGCGGCGCTCCGGCGGGCGGTCGGATCGGGCCGTCCCGGGCCGGTCCGACCGCGGTCCGACCCGCGGGCCGGCCGCAGGCGGGGTCCGAGGGCGCGCTGAGACGTGGGCGGGGGGCAGGCACCGTCCGGGCGATCGCCTGCGGGCCTTCTGCCTCGGACGCTCGTCCGTATACGTTGTCACTCGTGTCGGTCCGTGCTCCCGCGGGCCGATCGAGAGGACAGATGACGGCCCGCACCTCCCTGAGCCGCTGCACCGCCTTCGCGCTCGCCGTCGTCATCGTCGCCGGAGGTGCCGTCGCCGTCGCCGCGGCGGACGGCGGGAGCTCGGCCGAGGCGTCGGACCCCGTCGCGCTGAGCTCCGCCGACGCGCTCGGCGTGGCCGTCGCCGCCGACGGCACGAAGGTCCTGCGGACCGCCGACGGGCGCACCGTCCGCCTGCGTGGCGCCAACGTCAACGCCCTGGTCGACTACGGCGGGGTCCACGACACCGTCGCCGTCACCCCGGCCGACGGCGCGCAGGCCCGGGCGCTCGGCTTCTCCGTCGTCCGGCTCGCCGTGTCCTGGTCGCGCATCGCCCCGCGGCCCGGCGCCTACGACACGGCCTACCTCGACCAGGTCCGCACCGCCGCCCGGGCGTTCACCGACCAGGGCGTCCGCGTCCTGCTGGACCTGCACCAGGACCGCTACGCCGCGGGCCTCGGACCGTCCGGCGACGAGAGCGACGGCGCCCCCGCCTGGGCCTCCGCCACCGGCGGCGCCTCGACGGCGAAGGACTCCGGCGGGCACCCGTACTACGGGACGGCGGCCTCGCGGACGGCCGCCCAGGCCTTCTTCACCGACGCGACCGTCGAGGGCAAGGGGCTGCAGGAGCACTACGCCGACGCGCTGGCCCGGCTGGCCGCCGTCGGCGAGGACCTGGGGCCCGGCCTCGCGGGCGTCGAGCTCTACAACGAGCCGGTCGACCCCGTCGGGACGGACCCGATGGCGACCGACACGTTCTCGCCGACCCGCCTGTGGCCGCTCTACCGCCGCCTGATCGGCCGCCTCCGCGGACCCGACGGGACCGGGCCCGGCGCGGGCGCCTACGACGGCCCGATCTGGTTCCAGCCGCAGGCCACGCGGACCCAGACCGACGACGACGCCGTCGCCGCGCGGTTCAGCGACGACCCGAACCTCGTCTACGCGCCGCACGTCTACACCGACGTCTACAACGGCCAGATCGGACAGGGCACGTACGCGAAGCTCGAGCGGAGCTTCGACGACGCGGCCGCCGAGGCCCGCCGCTACGGGGCGGCGCTCGCGCCCTCGGAGCTGCCCGGCGCCTCGACGGGCCCGTGGGAGCTGCACCGGGGCGAGGTCCTCCGGCACCTCGACCGCCTCGACGCCGGCGGCATCGTCTGGATCTGGAAGCAGGCCCCGGGGGCCGACTACGGCTGGGGCGTCCTGCGCGCCGACGGCGGGCAGCGCGCCGAGTCCGGCATCGCCCGCGACTACGGGCGCGCGCGGCTGCGGGCCTCGAGCACCGCGACGGCGACGTCCACGTGGGCCGACGGGACGCTGACCGTGCGCACGACGGGGGCGGGGGCCGTCGAGCTTTGGGACGGCGCGCGGTTCGCCGCCGCGGCCCCGTCCTCCGGTGCCGCGCCGGTCGTCACCGTCGACGGGGCCGCGCCGGGGGCGGGCGCGCTGACCGGCCGCCGCGCCGCCGCCACCCTGTCCTCGGCGACGGAGTGGGTCGGTGGCCGCGAGCTGCGCCTGACCCTCCCGGCCGGGGCGCACACCGTCGTCCTGCGCCCGGCCCGCGCGGGCGAGACCCCGACCCCGGCACCGCTGCCGGACGGGGATCCCGCGACGACGACGCCCGTCACGACGACGCCGGCCGTGACGACACCCGCGCCGACGACGCCCACGATCCCCGCCGCGACGACCCCCGTCGCGGCCACGCCGACGACGCCCGTCGTCCCGTCGTCCGCGGCGACCACCCCCGCGGTCGATCCCGTCGGCTCGCTCGTCGGTGGCCTGACCGGCGCGGTCGGCAGCCTCGCCGGGGCCGTGCTGGACCCGGTCCGGGCGGCCGTCGGGTCGCTCGGGTCGCTGCTGCCGTCGGCCCGCCCCGCAGCCGCCCCCTCGACCTCGGGTCGGCCCGGCGCCGGGGCCGCGCCCACCGTCTCCGCCGTGCGCGCCAGCCCGACCCGGTTCCGCCCCGCGGCAGGCGGCCGCGGCGGGACCCGCGTCAGCGTGCTCGTCGCCTCCGCATCGCGCCTGCGCGTCGCCCTCCAGCGACGCACCACCGGTCGGTGGTCGGGCGGACGCTGCGTCGTGCCCACCCGGCGCACGGGCGCGTCGGCGTCCTGCGTCCGCTGGGTCCACGTCACGGCGCAGACCCGCCGCGTCGCCGCGGGGCGCACCGTGGTGCCGGTGACCGGGCGGGCCGCGGGCCGTCCGCTGGCGCCCGGCGCCTACCGGGCCGTCCTCACCCCGACCGCCGGCCGCGCCGTCGGGAGCACCCGGACCGTTGCCCTGACGGTCCTCCGCCCCGCCCGGTAGACGCCCGCCGCGAGCGGCCACGCGCCACCCCGGGGCGACCCGCCCGGCCGCGTCCCCGACGCCCGCCGGAGACGGCGTCCACCGCACCGGGCGCCGGCCCCTTCGGTTCCGTAGGCTGCGCGCGTGCTGCTGCGTCCGAAGCTCCCCGCCGTCCGGCTGCCCCGGCCGCCGCTCGTGCCCGACCCGCTGCGGCGCGTCGCGATCCCCCGGGACCTCGAGCCGCTGACCACGCGCTCACCGGCGGAGCGGCCCGCGGCCGAGGGCGGGATGACGCCCGAGGGCGTCGAGCGCATCTGGTCCGCGACCGAGCGGCTGTTCCGCCACGGGGTGCACCCGGCGATCACGCTGACGATCCGCCGCGAGGGCGTCGTCGTGCTGGACCGCTCGATCGGCTGGGCGCGCGGCGTGGGACCGGAGGAGCCGGCCGACGCCGAGCCCGTCCTGGCCACGCCCGAGACGCCGTTCTGCCTCTTCAGCGCGTCGAAGGCGGTGACGGCGACCGTCATCCACCTGCTCGACGAGCGCGGTCTGCTGCACGTCGGCGACCGGGTCGGCGAGTACGTGCCGGAGTTCGTCGGGCCGGGCAAGCACCGGATCACGATCGACCACGTCCTCTCCCACCGGGCGGGCATCCCGAACATCCCCGGGTCGGTCATCGACATGGACCGGATCCAGGACCACGACTTCGTCATGGAGCACCTCAACGAGGCGCTCGTCCGGACCCGCCCAGGCAGCCGGCTCTCGTACCACGCGATCTCGGGCGGCTTCGTCCTCGCGGCGGTCGTCCGCGCCGTCACCGGCAAGGAGCTCAAGGACGTCCTGCGCGAGGAGATCCTCGAGCCGCTGGGGTTCCGCTGGATGGGCTACGGCGTCGCCGAGGAGGACCTGCCGCTCGTCGGCACCGCGCACGCCACCGGCCTGCCGCCGGTGCCGCCGCTCTCCACGGCGCTGACCCGCGCGTTCGGGATGTCGCTGGACGCGGTCACCCACGTCTCGAACGACCCGCGGTTCCTGACGGCGGAGATCCCGTCGGCCAACGTCGTCTCGACCGCCGACGAGCTCTCGCGGTTCCTCGAGCTGCTGCGGGGCGGCGGCGAGCTGGACGGGACCCGCATCCTCGAGCCGCGGACGATCCGCCGGGCGATCATCGAGCGCTCGCACCACGAGATGGACCTGACCCTCGGCGCGCCGCTGCGCCACGCCTCGGGCTACATGCTCGGCGCGAAGGCCCTCGGCCTGTACGGGCCCGACACGGAGAGCGCGTTCGGGCACCTCGGGTTCACGAACGTCCTCGGCTGGGCCGACCCGCGCCGGGCGACCTCGGTGGGTCTGGTGACCACGGGCAAGCCCGCGCTCGCCCCGCACCTGCCGGACCTGTGGAACCTGACGCGGCGGATCGGCCTGGAGGCCCCGAAGGTCGAGCACCCGGTCCTCTTCGGGGACTGAGCCCGCGGGAGGGGTCGACGGCGGACGACTCGGGTGCCCGCCGGTCCGCGGGGGACCGGGTCGCCGCACCGGACGACGAGGAACGCGACGGTCCGTCACATCGCCCCGCGTCGCCGCACCGCGCCGGTCAGGAGCGGGCGCGCTGCTCCCGCAGGGCCTCGCGGAGGAACGCCGCGGTCAGCAGGACGAACAGGACGCCGAGGAGGATCGAGCCGTCGACGAACAGCGAGACGGCGAGGATCACCCCGGCGACCACCATGATCCACTTCAGGACGAGCAGCGGGGGCATCGGCCGAGCGTACAGCGGCTCGTCCGCCGCCCGGGTCGGTCGCCCGGGACCGCGGCGCACCTGGGGACGCGCCGGAAGGCCCGCCCCGTAGGATCGATCGCGCGCATGAGCCCCCTCCTCGACACCGGAACCGGCAGCGACACCGTCGTCATGAAGTTCGGCGGCACCTCCGTCGCCGACGCGGAGCGCATCAAGCGCGCCGCCGCCCGGATCGTGAAGAAGCGCGAGGCCGGCCAGCGCGTCGTCGTCGTGCTGTCCGCGCGCGGCAAGGAGACCGACCGGCTGATCGCCGATGCGCTGGAGATCTCCGAGCGCCCCGCCCCGCGCGAGATGGACATGCTGCTGTCGACCGGCGAGCGCGTGTCCTGCGCCCTGGCGGCGATGGCGATCAACGACCTCGGCCACGAGGCGATCTCGCTGACGGGCTCGCAGGCGGGCATCGTCACCGACACGTCGCACACGAAGGCCCGGATCCTCGACGTCCGCGCCGACCGCATCCTCGAGGCGCTGGACCAGGACCGCATCGTGCTCGTCGCCGGCTTCCAGGGCGTCTCGATCGCCAAGGACGTCACGACGCTCGGCCGCGGCGGCTCGGACACCACCGCCGTCGCGCTCGCCGCCGCCGTCGGCGCCGACGTCTGCGAGATCTACACCGACGTGCCCGGCGTCTTCAGCGCCGACCCCCGCATCGAGCCGCGCGCCAGGAAGCTCGACGTCGTCTCGTTCGAGGAGATGCTCGAGATGTCCGCCTCCGGCGCCGGCGTCCTGCAGCTGCGCTCCGTCGAGTACGCCCGGACCCACGGCGTGCGGATCCACTGCCGCTCGTCGTTCGAGGACGCCGAGGGCACCTGGGTGGTGTCCGAGTCCGAGGCGGCCGCCGCCCTCCAGAAGTCCAACCAGGAGAACACCGTGGAGAACCCGCTCATCACCGCCGTGACGCACTCGACGGTCGAGGCGCGGATCACTCTGAAGGGCGTCCCCGACACCCCCGGGGCGGCGGGGACCATCGCCACGGCGCTGGCCGAGGCCGGCGTCAACGTCGACATGATCATCCAGAACGAGCCGCCGGAGCCCGACGCGCGCGCCGACATGTCGTTCACCGTCCCGCGCGAGGACCTGCTGGCCGCCCAGGACGCCCTGAAGCCGGTGGTCGCCGACCTCGGCGTCACGGCCGTGCGCACCGAGGCCGAGATGGGCAAGGTCTCGATCGTCGGCGCCGGCATGAAGACGCACCCGGGCGTCGCGGCCAAGGTCTTCACCGTGCTCGGCGAGCAGGGGATCAACATCGAGATGATCTCGACGTCGCCGATCAAGATCTCCTGCGTCGTCCCCGGCGAGCAGGTCCCGCAGGCCGTGCGGGCGCTGCACGGCGCGTTCGGGCTCTCGGGGGAGGACACCATCCGCCCCGAGCAGCCCTTCGGGCAGTTCTCCTAGGCGGTCAGGCGCCCCGCACCCGGCGCGTCCCGCCCGGCCTCGGGCGGGAGCGGGGCGAGGCGACGTGGGTCGCGGAGCCAGCCCTCCGCCTCCGCCACCTCACCGGCGACGGCGGCCAGGGTCGCCACGCCCGGCGCCGCGGCCACCCGCGGCGTCAGCAGCACCACGTCGAGGACCAGCGCCGGAGCGACCGGGCGCCAGGTCAGGCCGTCGCCCGTGCCGCCCGCGGGCCGGCTGACGATCGTCGCGCCCGCACCGTCGCGGATCGCCTGGTGCGCGGGATCGAAGGCCACGAGCGGCGGCTCGAGTCGCGGCTCGAACCCGGCGGCCCGGCAGGCGTCGACGATCGCGTCCCACCGCCCGGGGTTGGCATCGCGCGGATGGACGACGATCGGGACGTCGCGCAGCGCGGACAGGGAGACGACCTCCTGGGCGGCCAGCGGGTGGTCGTCCCGCAGGAGGACGCCCTGCAGCTCGCGACGCACGAGCCGGCGCTCGAACGCCGACGACGCGGGGGGCTCGCGCAGGAGCGCGGCGTCGAGCGTGCCGGCACCCAGGGCCTCGAGGGCGTCGGCGACGCAGACGACCCGGGCGCGGACGTCGATCGCCCCGTCGCGCTCCCGCATCGCGGCGACGACGCGGACCGCGGTCTCGTACCCGGCGCTCGCGGCGTAGCCCAGGCGGACCGTGCGCGACTCGCGGTCGTCGCCGCCGAGTCGCTCGACGTCCTCGCGCAGCGCCTCGAGGTCCGCGATCAGGGCGGGCGCACGCGCGAGCAGCAGGGCACCCGCGGCGGTGGTCTCGAGGCCGTCCGGTCCCCCGCGGACGAGCAGCGGGGTCCCCAGCTCGTCCTCCAGCAGCCGGACCTGACGGCTCAGTGCGGGCTGGGCCACGAGCAGCCGCTCGCCGGCGCGCGTGAAGCTGCGCTCGGTCGCCACCGCGACGAAGTAGCTCAGGCGACGGAGGTCGAGCACCCGTCCGACGATACGCGCTCGTCCCGTCGCGTCTGTGCCGTACGCCGCCTGCGCAGGAGTGCCGCGCTGACGAGCAGCGCCACGACGCAGACGCCGGCGAGGCCCCAGAGCGTGGCCTCGAACGCTCCCGCGTAGGCGTCGACGGCGACGTCGACCACGGACCGGCCGCCGACCCCGGCGGACGCCGCCGTGCCCTGCACGTCGCCCTGCGTCATCAGACCGGCGATGCGATCCGCGTCCACCGGGGCGGCGAGGCGGCCGTCGGCGGAGACGCCGCTCGCGGTCAGGCTGACGATCAGCGATCCGGCGACCGCGATCGCGAGGGTCTCGGCCCCCAACCGCATCGTGTTGAACAGGCCCGCGGCCATGCCGGCCCGGGCGGGCGGTACGACGGAGACCGCGGCGCCGTCGAGGATCCCGTTGGCGATCCCGACGCCGGTGCCCGCGACCACCAGCGGCAGGGCGAGCGCGGGCAGGGCGCCGTCGGGCGGGGCGAGCGCGAGCCAGGCGACGCCGATGGACTCCAGCGCCAGTCCGGCGGCCACGAGGGTCCGGATGTCGGTCCGGGCCAGCAACGCGCCGGCGAGCACGGGGACCAGCAGCGTCGGGACCGTGAGGAACAGCAGCAGCGCACCGGCGGTCGCGGCGTCCGCTCCGCGTACGACCTGCAGCAGCGTCGGCAGGTCGACGAGCAGCGGCACGAACGCGATGACGACGGCCATCGCCGCGACCCCGAGGCCGACGAAGCGGCGGTGGCGCAGGAGGCCCAGGTCGAGCATCGGACGCGCCGTGCGGCGCTCGACCGCGACGAACGCGGTCAGCAGCCCGGCGCCGACGGCTGCGGAGACGAGGGTGCGACCGGACAGCCATCCGCGCTCCGGAGCCTCGACGATCGCGACGATCAGCACGGCCAGGGCGGCCGTGAAGAGGACGGTGCCCGCCCAGTCCACGCGCCCGGCGGCCGGGTCGCGGGACTCGTCCATCAGCCGCGGGGCGAGCACGCAGGCCACGGCGCCGAGCAGCGCGAGCACCACGAGCACCGAGCGCCAGCCGACGACGTCGGTCAGCACCCCGCCGAGGACCGGGCCGAGCGCCAGGCCGGCGCCCAGCGTCGTGCCGAACGCCCCGAAGGCCCGGGCCCGCGCCGGACCCTCGAACCGGGCGGCCAGGAGCGCGCTGCCCGACGGCAGCATGGTCGCGGCCCCGACGCCGGCCAGGACGCGGGCCAGGTCGAGCACGAGGATCGACGGGGCGAGTGCGGCGATCAGCTGCCCGACGGCGAACAGGCCGGTGCCCGTGGTGAACAGCCGGCGTCGTCCGACGAGATCGCCGAGCGAGCCCGCGGCGAGCATCAGACTGGCGAACGCCACGTTGTACCCCGTCACCGCCCAGGCCTGGGCCGCCGCCCCGGCCCCCAGGTCGCGTCCGATGTCCGGCAGCGCGACGGTCACGCTGGTCAAGGACATCGGCGCGGCGATCAGGGCCACGAGGACGACCGCGAGGGTCCATCCGGCAGGTCGGGGGAGCAGGGTCTCGGGGGAGGCGCGCATCGGGCGACGGACGCTAGGTCCGCGCCGGCCGACCGTCCAAGACCGCTTCGGGCTGGGCCCAGAGCGGATCGGCATGACCTGCGACGTCGGGGCCCGCGGGCACCGCCCTGCCGTCAGAGGACGGCGCGCACCAGCAGGTAGAGCACGGTCAGGACCGCGAGGAGCACGAGGACCGCGCAGCCCAGCGCGTTCTGGGCCCGGTCGAGGATCCCCGCCAGGCGGAAGGTCCGCGTCCGCTCCAGTCGGTCCAGGAGCGGCTCGCGCTCCCCGGGGTCCTGCGGGCCGTCGGGCATGGCGGGACCGTACCGGGACGGCGGCGGCCCGCCACCCGGCGCAGGAGTCCCGCGCCCATCCCCTAGCCTCGTACGCGTGCAACCCGACCTGAGTCCCGAGGACGCCGACCGCCTGGACCGGCTGCTGCGGGCGGTCGAGCTGCTGGACCCCGACGCGGAGCTGCCCGGCGGCGCGGACGACGACGACATCGACGAGGCGGAGCGCAAGCTCGGCCGGCCGATCCCGGCCCAGCTCCGCGAGTGGTCCCGGACGGTCGGCGGGGGAGCGGTGCTCCTCGGCGGCAACCTGCGCACCTACGCGCTGGTGAAGACCCGCCTGGTCCCGGGCCCGTACGTCGCGACGGCACGCAACGCGCTGCGCTCCCGCGAGTGGTTCGTGCCCGAGGAGGTCGTGCCGTTCGGGGCGGACGCCGGCGGCGACGTCTTCGGCATCTGGTCCCCGCGGGACGAGCCCGCACGGCCCTTCGTGGTCCTGATCGGTGCGGGCGACGGCGACGAGGACGTTCCGTCGTGCGCGATCGTCGGGGAGGACCTCTACGCCTTCCTGCAGGGCTGGATCGCCCATTACGTCTGGGCGCTCGAGGACACCGAGCCGGGGGGCCAGGAGCTGATCGACGAGGTGCAGGAGGAGCTCGAGCTGCCCCTGGACCTGCAGGGCGTGCCCGAGGAGATGGCACGCAGCGCCGGCGAGCACCTGCAGAAGACGCTGCGCTGGGCCAGCCCGTCGCTGGACGGGCTCGTCTACGACCCCGACAAGGGCTGGCCGCTGAGCGTCGCCGACGTGCGCGAGCAGGCCGAGGCGCTGCCGGACTGGTGATCCGCGGGTGGCGCGGCACCCCGCGCCCTGCGACCCTCCGACGGACATGAGCCCGAAGTACGACGCCTTCGGGCGCCCCGTCGAGCCCGAGGCGCCGCGGCCGAGCACGCTGGGCCGGCCGGGCGAGCGGTCCACCCGCGACCCGCGCGCCGCGGAGCACCGGTCCTTCGGGTCGCCCAGCGCGCCGTGGACCCCCGCGACGCGGAAGGACGACGCCGTGGTGCCCGAGGTCCGCGGCCTGCCGTCGGTCACCGGCGGCCGCCCCGTCGGCGCACGGGCCGGCAAGCGGGTCCAGGGGCTGACGCGCCTGGCCGGGGGCGTCGGCGCCGTGGTGCTCGTCCTGCTCGCGATCGTCGGGTCGCTCGTCGACGACGATGCGCCGACGGCCAGCTCCGGCGGGCGCGTCGGCATCGTCGGCACCACGCCGCTGACCGCCGAGCGGGTCGCGCGGGCCGTCGGGCTCCTGCGCGTCGAGATGGGCTCCGGCGAGCGCGTCCTCTCGGTCTCCATCACGGACTCGTACGCCAGCGCCCGCGTGCTGACCGCCGACGGCGACGGGACGCGGTCCCTCTCCCTGGGCCGCGACGGCGCGGTGACGGCGGTCGGCGGCAGCTCGACCTCGGCGACGTCGCGCGGCGTCCCCGTGACCGACCTCGACGCCCCGGCGGCAGGCGCCATCGCCGAGGCCGTCGTCCGCGGGCTGGGTCCGGGGGCGACCGGGGCCCTGCGCAGCCTCACCGCCTACAGCTACCAGGACGAGCCCCTCCGCTGGACGGCGTCCGTGGAGGGCGGCCCCGACGTGTCGCGGACCTGGAGCGCCGACCAGGCGGGCCGGTCCGTGGTGCGCACGAAGGACGGCGCACCCGCCCCACCGAAGGGGCAGCCGGGTCCGGCGACGGTCCCGGAAGGCATCTCCGGCACGTCGCTGCTGGCGCCCGACAACCTGCGTCAGGCCCTGGGTGCGCTCGGGGCCCTCCCCGCGCTGCAGGACGAGAGCCCCCGCGAGATCCTGCTGTCGACGCTGAACCTGGAGCCCGAGCGCCTGCTCGCCGGCGTCAAGGACGGCACGGACCGCCGGCTCGTCTCGGTCGACGCGGCGTTCGGGCTCGATCCCTCCGCGGTGAGCCCGAGCGCCGGGGAGGACACCGTGGCGCTGTCCGACGTCGACGCGGCCGGCCCGGCCCGCGCGCTGCGCACGATCGGCCGTCGCCTGTCGACCGACGCCGCCGCGCAGGTGCAGTCCGTCTCGCTGGCGCCCGACGGCGGCGCGGCGGACGGAGGGCGCCCGGGCTGGTTCGTCCTGCTCGAGGGCGAGGGCGAGGACCGGGTCTGGCGGGCGTCGCTGGACGGCCGGCGCGTCGGGCGCTCCGGCGAGGACCTGACGCGGTAGGACCATCGCGCCGGGGGGGGGGCGGCCCTCCGGCGGTGACCCGGGCACCGGCGACGTGCCCTGCCCATGCGGGGACGGCATGGCCGGACACCGGGACGCTGATGCCCCCGGATCCTGGCGCGGCCCCGTTCTCTCGTACCCTTCACCGCATGAGCAGCGAGGGGTACCGCATCGCCGTCGTCGGCGCCACCGGCCAGGTCGGTGGCGTCCTGCTGGACGAGCTCGGCGTGCCGAACGACGGGACGCGCGTGGGTGCGGCCACCAAGGCCCCGAACGCCGGTGAGCCCGTCGGCGCGGCGTTGCCGATCCGCGAGATCGTGCCGTTCGCCTCCGCGCGCTCGGCCGGCTCCACGCTGCGCGGCATGACCGTCCAGCCGATCACCGACGAGACGATCCAGGGCTTCGACCTCGCGGTCTTCTCCGCCGGCGGCAGCACCTCGAAGGAGTGGGCCCCGAAGTTCGCGGCCGCCGGCGCGGTCGTCGTCGACAACTCGTCGGCCTGGCGGATGCACGACGGGGTCCCGCTCGTCGTCTCCGAGGTCAACCCCGAGGCGCTCGACGACCACCACGGCATCGTCGCCAACCCCAACTGCTCGACGATGCAGCTGATGGTGGCGCTGCGGCCGATCCAGCAGGCCGCCGGCATCGAGCGGCTCGTCGTCTCCACCTACCAGGCGGTCTCGGGCACGGGCAAGGCCGCCGTCGACGAGCTGTTCGAGGAGTCGCGCGCGATCCTCGACGGCACCGACGTACCCGCCCCGCGCTCCTACGCGCACCGGATCGCGTTCAACGCGCTGCCGCACGCCGGGAGCTTCGTCGACGACCACACCGACGAGGAGCTCAAGCTGATCAACGAGACGCGCAAGATCCTCGGCGACGACACGATCCGGATCTCCGCGACCTGCGTGCGCGTGCCGGTCATCAACGGGCACTCCGAGACCTGCAACGTCGAGACCCGCGAGGAGCTCTCGCCCGAGCGCGCCCGCGAGATCCTGCAGGCCGCGCCGGGCCTCGACGTGCGCGACGACCCGGCGAACGGGGTCTACCCGATGGCCGTCGACGCCGACGGCCGGAGCGACGTCCTCGTCGGTCGCATCCGCCGCGACCGCGGCAACCCGAAGGGCCTCGACCTCTTCGTCGTCGGCGACAACCTGCGCAAGGGTGCCGCGACGAACACGATCCAGCTGGCCGTCGTCCTGCACGAGCGAGGCCTAGTGCGCCCGACGCCGGCCGCCGAGGTGCCGGCGCTCTGAGGTCGCAGCGGCGCGCTTTTTAGGCGCGCTGAAGCGCCAGACGTAGGCTGAGGCGCCATGGACCCCATCTTCTGGATCCCCATCGGCGTCATCCTCCTGATCGCGGTCGGAGGCGTGTACTACTTCGGCGTGATCGTCGAGAATCGGTCGAACGACGACTGACGCCGCGCCGCAGCTACCGTTCCGGGCATGGCCAGCCCCGACGCCTTCACCCCGGAAGTCCTGCAGCGCCGCCGCGAGGCGCTGCAGCAGGTCCGTCAGTGGGGCGACCCCGCGCTGAAGACCGTCGCGCGGCCCGTCGAGGAGATCGACCAGGACCTCGTCGGCGAGGCCCGTCGCCTGATCACGATCATGGACGCCGCCCTCGGCGCCGGTCTGGCCGCCACGCAGGTGGGGATCATGCGCCGCTACTTCGTCTACCGCGAGGGCGACGAGGAGCTCGGTGCCGCCACCGCGCTGATCAACCCGGAGCTCGAGTGGGCGTCCGAGGAGACCGACGTCACCCACGAAGGCTGCCTGTCGCTCGCGGGCGTCTGGGTGCCCGTCGAGCGGCCCGTGTCCGTGCGGGTCACCGGGCTGGACCTGTCCGGCCGCGAGCAGCGGATCGAGGCGACCGGCCCGCTCGCGCGCCGGCTGCAGCACGAGATGGACCACCTCGACGGCGTCCTGATGATCGACCGCACCACGAAGGACGCGAAGAAGACCGCGCTGCGCGCCCTGCGCGAGGGCCGCTCGATGGACCCGCCCGCCGCGGGCGAGCGCCTCGAGATCGACTAGGAGAACGGGCGGGCCCCACCCCGGGCGTCTCGGGCCCGGCCGCGTCGGCCGACGCCGCGGCCCGGGGCACCCGCAGACGCGCGGGCGCCGCTCAGTCGCCGACGCCGACCGGCACGCGCCCCGCGCGCGGGTCCGCGCCGTCGGCCAAGGCGTCGAGGCCGCGGCGGACGAGGCGGTGCGGGTCCTCGTCGCGCGCGACGCCGACGACGGTGCCCGACGCGTCGATCGCGACCAGGGCGATCTCCGGCTGCTGCTGGCCGCCGGCGGTCCGGACGACGAGCAGGCCGAGGCCCTGGGCGATCGCGGCCCTGGGGTCCTGCAGGTGGACGACCGCGTCGTCGAGCGGCTCGTCGGCAGGATGGGGCGGCGCGCCGCTCTCCGCCTCGTCCGGCACCCGCGGTGACAGGGCCGCCATGCGGATGCCGAAGCCGGCGGCGGCGGACTGGGAGGAGTCGAACGCGCGCAGCGCACCGCGCGTCCCCTGCAGCGCCGGGTGTCCGCTGGGCACCGGGTCCGACGGGTGGACGAGCAGCAGCAGGCCGCCCGGGCCCGTCAGCTGCCGGACCGACCTCGCGCGGCCGTCGGCGTCGGTCACCGGCACGTCCGGCAGCACCGTGCCGGCGGCCAGCGTGGGCGTGGAGACCTTCGTGATCTGCAGCTCGCGGTCGAGCTTGGGCTGGAACAGGCGGTCGAGGCCCGACAGGGGCTGCTCGACGTAGCGGAACGCCAGGAGCCCCGCGGGCACCACGACGAGGACGAGCGCCGCGGCGGAGACCGGCCACAGCCCCGGGATGTCCATCGGGATGATGTCCCGCTCGTTCAGCGATCGCAGGATCGGGGCGTGGATCAGGTACGTGCTGAACGACGCGGCGGCGAGCAGCTGGGCGACCGGGCTGCGCAGCAGACGGCGCATCCAGCCGTCGGGGTCGGCGGTCAGCGCGCCGAGGATCCACGACAGCGGCGTCAGGAACGAGAGCTCGAAGAACCACTGCGACGCGAAGAGCGACGTCCCCAGGCGGGCGGAGGACAGCCAGACCAGCCACGAGGTGCCCGCGATCACGATGAGGGTCGGGAACGGCTTGGGCAGACGCCACCGGTCCGGCCGCCGCACGAGCAGCGCGAGGCCCAGGAGCATCCCCATCCCGTAGAGGTACGCCCACGATGGGGGCGCGAACCACGAGCCGAACTGGCTGCCGGGGACGTCGCGGGCGATCAACGAGCTCTTCCACCAGATCGTCACCGCGATGAAGAGCAGCGGCGGTGCCAGCAGCCCCGCCAGGCGACTGCGCATCGGCCAGTTCGAGATCGCCCGCATCCACGGCAGCAGCGCGAACGCGACGACGAGCGAGAACTGCCACTCGACGCTGAGGTACCAGCCCGGGTCGATCGTGCGGAAGATGTGCTCGGTGCTCCAGCTCTGGAACAGGCTGAGGCCCCAGATCAGGTCCAGCCACTGCGACGCGCCGCCGCCGTAGCGCCAGACCCAGACCACGAGGAAGATCAGGAAGTAGACCGGCAGCAGGCGCAGCGCCCGCTTGAAGAGGAAGTCGCGGCTGCCCGGCAGGCGCTTGCCCAGGAGCACCGCGCCGCCGAAGCCGTAGTACGTCGCGAATCCCGAGAGCAGGAAGAACAGCGGGAGCAGGCCGTCGATGCCGGAGAACACGACGCCGGGCGGCGAGTAGTCGCGGAAGGCGTGCAGCGAGAGGTCCCCGACCGACGCCTGGTAGGCGTGGAAGAGCACCACGATGAACATGAGGGCCCGCAGGCCGTCGAGCTCGCGGAGGCGGTTGCCGCCGCCCGGCCGCCGCGGCTTCGCGGCGGCCGGGGCGGTGGGCGGCGTCCCGCGCTCAGGGACGGGGGTCGCCATCGCTCCCGTCCGGCGGCGGGGCGCTGCCCGCCGTCCGCCGGCGCAGGCGCCGGCTCGTCGCGCGCAGGGCGAGGACGGCGAACGCCAGGATCGCCACGCCGATGATGATCAGCGGCCAGCGGTAGGGCACCGGGCCGCGCTCGATGCCGGTCACCAGCTCCGCGTCGGGCACGCGGATGGCCACGCGCGTCGAGCTGAGGGCCTCGACGGTGCGGCCCTGGACCTTGCCGACCGCGTAGGCGTTGGCCAGCGGCAGCAGCGCCTTCGGGCCGATCGCCAGGACGCGGACCGCGTCGCCCGACTTCGTCGCCGTCAGGACGCCCGCGGTCCGCTGCCCGGGCACGCCCTTCGCCAGGTCGCCGGGCACCGCGCCGGGACGGGCGAGGACCAGCGCCGTGCCCGCCGGCGTGTCGCCGCCGAGCTGCACGGCGGGCAGCACGAGCTCGCGGCTGACCCGCCGCGCCTCGGCCAGGGTGCCGATGACGGCGCCCAGCTCGGCCTCCGTCGGCGAGGCCGGGAGGGCGACCGTCGTGCCGCGCCAGCCGGGGTTGCGGTTGAGCGGGAAGGGCAGGACCGACAGCGTCGAGGTGACGGGCCGCGGGCGGGTCTGCAGCGTCACCGAGCCGGACTCCTGGACGTCGAGCGCGCCGGCGTCGAACTCCTGCGGCGTGCACCGCAGGTCCCGCGGACGGTTCAGACGGGTGCGGATCGTGACGCTGTTGTCGCCGGCGCGCAGGTCGCCGCGGTAGAGCGCTGGACCGCGGGGCGCCAACGCCTCCTCGACGACGAACCGGGAGGGGCCGCGGACGGTCAGCGGCTCGCCGACGAGGTCGCGGCCGTTGATGGCGACGACGGCGCGGCCGCCGGCGGGGGCGTCGTACGTGCCGGCCAGGCGCAGCCGCGAGCCGCGCAGCACCTCGCGCCACTCCGGGATCCGGAACCCGAGCGAGACCTCCTGGGTGTCCAGACCGGTCACCCCGCCGGTGGGCAGGCGGACCCGGCGGGGGACGGTGGCCCGGCGGACCGTCACCGCGGGGAGCGCGGACCCGGAGGCGCTCGTCCCGGGCAGGGTGCGGGCGACGGCGGGGCGCAGCGCCCCGGCGGCCCGGAGCAGGCCCTCGCCGCGACCCTCGACCACGACGACGGCGGCCCGGTCCGTGCCGACGACCTCGGTGTGGACGCGCGGCACCGCGGCACCCTCGGCGATCGTGACGACGCTCTCGCCGACCCGCCGGCGGGTCGGCGTGCCGGCGACGGCGACCCGGACCGCGACGCCCTGTCCCTCGGCGGCCGCGGCGACCTCGCCCACGGCCACGGACGCCGCGCGGATCGCGTCGGGCGTGGGGCGGCCGGTGAAGCGCACCAGGACGGCACCGCGACGGCGGCCGACGCCCGCCACCAGGGCGCCCGGCAGCTCCTTCAGACGCGGGAGGGTCGCCGGGGCGGAGCCGTCGACGGTGACCGCGGCGGAGCGGTCCAGCTGCAGCCACGCCGCCGGGTCGTCGGGCGTGGGGCACTGCGCCTGATCCGTCTGCAGCCGCGTGTCGATCGCGACCGGGACCGTCCGGCTCGATCCGCGCAGCGCCGTGCGGGGGATCGTGAAGGTCGCGGACCCGGGGCCGGCCCCGAGGTTGGTGCTGCCCACGACGGTGTCGCCGACCCGGACCTGCAGGCCCGAGCGGTCCGAGAGCTGCTGCGACGCCCGCCAGGAGAGCCGGACGCGGCCGCCGACCGAGGTCCACCGGACCGGCACGGGGATGCCCCCGGCGTACTGGTCCAGCCCGCCGCCGAAGCGCACCGCGGCGTCGTCCGGTCCGGCGAGCGGCACGGTGGTCGGGGCGGCCCCCGCGACGGCCGGGGCGGCCAGGCCGAGCAGCGCACCCGTCGCCGCGGCGACGATCAGGCGGGTGCTCCGGCGTGGTGCTGCGGGGGTCATGCGGTCTCGATCGGTCGGGTCGGGGGAGTGGGGGAACCGGGCGCGGTCGGGGTGCCGGGCGGGCGTCGCGGGCCCTCGCGGCGCGTGACCATCCAGCGGCGGTCGCCGACGATCTCACGGACCATCGCGGCCTGCGCCACCGCGTTCTTCAGCACGGTGTAGGGCAGCGCCGCGACGCAGTACACCAGGAACCAGCGCAGACCCAGCGCCTCGCGGGACTCGTCCGTCGCCACCCGGTAGGAGGCGATGCCCAGCACGACCCCGGTCAGCAGCGTGACGATCGTCGTGCCGATGAGGAACGGGTCGCGCAGCAGGTGGAACGGCAGGCCCGCGATCGCCTGGGCGGTCAGGACGGTGAAGATCTGCAGCGAGATGATCGGGAACATCTCGCGCCAGACGAGCATCACGAGCCAGTAGAAGCGCACCCACGGCCCCAGGACCCGCGAGCGGCGGACGTCGGGGGTGTGGCGGATCGTCACCTGGAACCAGCCCTGCGCCCAGCGGGTGCGCTGCTTCCACCAGCCGCGGAACGTGGCCGGTGCCAGCTCGGTCGAGACCACGGCCCGCTCGTGCACGATCCGGTAGCCCGAAAGGAGCGCCCGCATGGAGACGTCGATGTCCTCGGTCAGCATCCGGTGGTCGACGCCCAGGCGCCGCAGGACGTCGGTGCGCCACCAGCCGTTCGCGCCGCCGAAGATGGCGGTGTCGGTCAGGAGCGACCGGCCGGAGTGGGCGATCCCGTAGATCCCCTCGAACTCGCAGCCGACGATCCGGGTGAGCAGGTTGCGGTCCGTGTTGCGGATGACGCAGCGGCCCTGGACGACGTCGTAGCCCTGGTCGATCCACCGCAGCGCGATCTCCGCCGCGTCGTGGCGCAGGTGGTGGTCGGCGTCGAGGATCGCGGTGACCTCGCCGCGGACGTGGGGGAGGGCGCCCATGATGTTCTCGGCCTTGGAGCTGCTGCCCTCGACGCGGACGACGTCGATCGACGGGGTTCGGGCGGCGAGCGCGCGCAGCTCGTCCTCCAGCGGCATCGGGTGCGGCGTGTTGTACGCCAGGAGCACCTGCAGCCGGCCCTCCGGCATGTCGACCTCGCGCGCGAGGTGCAGCAGCGTCTCCTCGATGATGTCCGCCTCGTTGGGCAGGTACGCCGCGACGACGAGGGTGACCGTCGGATCCCAGCCGCCCGCCGGCGGGGGCGGCAGCTCGCGGGCCGACCTGCGGACCGCCAGGTTGCCCTCCACGAGCATCAGCAGGCAGGTCAGGAGGTAGGCGATCGCGACGCCGTAGAGGACCCAGCCGAGGACGGGCTCGACGAGCTCGGTGACGGCCCCGAGCAGGATCGCCGGGGCGACGAAGCAGACGAGGAACGACAGGGTCAGCTGCAGCCCGACCTGGCTGCGGGCGCGCTCGAGCAGCGCGACGAACAGCCTCATCGGGGCGCTCCGAGGCGGGGGCGCAGCGCGGACAGGGCGGTGCGCCCGGCCAGCTCGTAGCCGTCCTTGCGCAGGTGGATGTCCGGCGTCCGGGGGGCGGAGACGCACATCCAGGTGTATCGGCAGATCGCGGCGACGGCTCGCGGGCGGATGGACGAGCCGGGGTCCAGCGGGGCGGACTGGTCCATCGCGCCGGCCAGGTCGACGAGGGTCGCGCCGTACCGGCGCGCCGCCGCGGCGATCGTGCCGTTGACCGCGCGCAGGAACGTCCGGTGCTCCCGGGCCAGCAGCGGACGGGCGGCGGGCTGGTCGTCCCAGAGACCGAGCAGCGGGTCGTAGAGGGTGAGGACCCCGATCGGCACGGTGCGGTCGACCTCGCGCAGGCGGCCGAGCAGCTCACCGAGGTTCTCCCGCAGCGCCGCGCCGGCGCGGGCGATGCAGCCGGGCAGCACGCGGCCGCCGGAGAAGCACGAGCCGACGTCGTTGCCGCCGATGTCGAGGAGCACCACGCGGCGCCGCCCCTTCGTGGACGACAGGAGGCCCTCGGCCCACGACGCCTGCGACGTCGTCGGATCCTCGTTGCGGTACGGCGTGTCGCGCGCCGGCGCGCAGGGCCGGATGCCCACGAGGATGGACTGCGACGTCGCGCCACCGCACCCCAGCTCGATCAGCCGGACCTCGCGGCCCTCGTCGCGCAGCGCCCGGGCGAACCGGCGCGGGTAGCCCTGCGACGTCTCCTGCCCGCCGCCCAGGAGCTTCGGCTGCACGCCGACGGCGAGGGAGTCGCCGAGCGAGACGACCTGCAGCGCGTCGGCGCTCGGGGAGCCACCGCAGCCGGCGAGGGCCAACGCCGCGACCGCTGCGAGGAGCGACCACCGGTGACGGGCGCGACGAGCCGCGATGAGGGGGAGGCGCAAGGCGGTCGCGGAGCGGGTGGTGCGGTGGCGGGGTCAGGGACGTGGGGAGCGATCGGCGGCCTCGGCGGCCACCCGCGGGGCTCACCCTAGATCATGTGTCGAGTGCGCCACGCGGCACCCGGGGCCGGGACGGCCCGCGGCGGCCGCCGACGGCCCGGTGCCGCCCGGCCCCGAGCCACGCCTCCCACGGTCGGCGCGCACCGTGCTCCACCGGGTGGGGGAGGCCGGTCGCGGACGGCTCGGGCGCGACGCTACGCTGCGGACCGGTGTCCGCCCCGTCCCCCGCGCCCGTCGCCTTCGGGCTCACCCTGCCGCTGCGCGCGGGCCTCGGCCGCCTGGTGCGGCGGCCCCTCGCGACGCTGCTGCCGGTCCTCCTGCTGCTGCTCCCGGTGGTGCCGGTGGCCTTGGCGGTCGCCGGGGTCCTGCGCGCCGGCGCGGACGTCGCGCTGACCGAGCTGATCGCCGGTGCGCCCGCCGACGCCCCGGGGGCGGTGATCGTGCGGCCCGACGGCTTCGAGGTGCGCCTGCTGATCGCGCTCGCGGCGCTCCTGACCGTCGGCGTGGCGCTGGTCGTGGCGGCCGGGCTGGTCACCGGGGCCGCGACCGCCGGGTCGCGGGGCGCCGGCGACGCCGTGCGCCGTGCGTGGCGGGCGTGGCCGGGCGTCGCGCTCGTGATCGTCCTCTCCGCGCTCGCCGTCGCCCTCGTCGCGGCGGGCGTGGTCGCGGTCGCGGTGCTCGCCGGACGCGTGCGGTTCCAGCTGACGTCGGTGCTGCTCACCGTCGGGCTGGGTGCGACGGCGGTCGTGGTGCTCCGGCTCTCGCTGTGGCCCGCCGTGGCGTTGCGGGACGGCGTCGGGCTGCGCCGGGCGCTCGGTGCGTCGTGGACGGCGACCCGGGGCAGCGTGGTGCGGCTCGTCCTCGCCGCCGTGGTCGTGGTCGTGGCGCTCGCGCTGCCGACCGGGCTGGCGTGGCTGGCGATCACCGCGGTCCTCGACGCGCTCGCCGACGCCGAGGTGCTCGAGCTCTCGCCCGTGGCGATCGGCCTGTGGGCGCTGGTGCTCCTGCCGCCGGCCGTCCTCGTCGGGGTGGTCGTCTGGGGTGTCGGGGGGCGCGCGGTGCTCGTGGCCCTCGGCGCGGCGCCCGGGGCTCAGCCGCCGACGGCGCGGTCGACGGAGCGGCGCGAGACGCGGTCGAAGAGCCGCGCCGCCCGGGCGTAGCCCTCGTCCTTCAGGTGCACGTCGCCGACGGCGCACATCCAGGTGAGGTCGCACGCCGCCGCGACGGCCCGCGGGTCCCGCCCGGTGAGCGTGCCGTTCCCGCCCAGCGCGCGGCCGAGGTCGCCGACGAGCCACCCCTCGTCGCGCAGGACCGCCGCCAGCCGCGGGTTGACGCGGTCGCGGATCGCGCGGTGCAGCGCCAGGACGGCCGGTCGTGGAGCACCGCCGGCGCGCAGCAGCCCGACGAAGGGGTCCGGCACCGTCGCCCCGACCAGCACGGTCCGCGGACCCGCCGCGGTCCGCAGTCGGCGGGCGATCGAGCGCAGCCCCCGCTCGAGCCCGGGCTCCCCGGCGGCGAGGCAGCGCTGCAGCGCCCGGCGGTCGGGCCGCAGGCAGCGCAGCAGGTCGTTGCCGCCGACGTCCAGGGTGACCAGCGTCGGCGCGGACCCGCGGTCGCGCAGCCGGCGGACGGCCCAGGCGACCTGGGAGGACGCCGGACCGTCGCCGCCGTAGGGGACCGGGGCGCGCGGGGCGCAGGCGCCCCCGCGCAGGAGCGTCGTGACGTCCGCGCCGCCGCAGCCGGCCTCCACGAGCCGGACCTCGCCGTGCCGGGCGCTCAGCAGGCGCACCAGGCGCGGCGGGTAGCCGCGGTCGGTGACGACGTCGGCACCGCCGGGCCCCACGGGCTGCACCCCGCGGCTGAGGGAGTCACCGAGCGACATGACCTCCAGCTGGGCGGGCGCGATCGCGGGCGGCCGCACGTCGCGACGGTCCAGGCCGGTCCCGACGACGACGAGCGCCAGGCCGACGAGCGCGAGCACCGCCAGGGCGAGGACGCGCCGCGGGCCCGACGTCCACGGGTCGGGGGCACTCACCGGCGCGGGGTGCGGGGGGACGGCACGCGCGCATCGTACGGCGTGACCGCGGTCCTGCCGCCGGGTGGACGCCGTACAGGACACTCGGGCCCAGAATGTTCACCACCCGGACGGCGGGGTGGGGGACACTCGTGGGACGCGGTCGCCGGCCGCCCTCACCCGCGACCACCCTCACGAGGCCGTGTCCCGCATATCGATCACCCGCCGCGAGCTCGTCGTCGCCGGAGGCTCCCTCGCCGCCGGCCTCGCCCTGACGACGCCCGCCCACGCCCGCCTGCTCCCCACCACCCGTGGCGTCGGTCGGGGGCAGTTCCTCGACGGGGTCGCCTCGGGCGAGCCCTCGTCGGACGCCGTCACCTTCTGGGGCCGCCTGACGACGTCCGCGCCACGCAGCGCCGCGCGCCTGGTCGTCGCCGAGGACGCGGGGCTGACGCGCACGGTCGCCACCGTCGTCGTCCCGACCTCGGCCGGCGTCGACCACACGCTGAAGGCCCGCGTCGGTGGTCTCAAGCCGTCGCAGCACTACTTCTACGTCTGGCAGTCGTCGACCGACGTCTCGCCGCTGGGGCGCACGAAGACCGCGCCCGCGGCCGACAGCGACACCCCGGTCTCCGTCGCCTACTCGAGCTGCCAGAACTACAGCGCCGGGTACTTCAACGGCCACCGCGACGCCGCGGCGTTCGACGAGATCGACATCTGCGCGTTCCTCGGCGACTACACGTACGAGTACCCCTACGCCGAGTACGGCGGCGCCGGTCGCGGGCCGGGCGTCGTCGACCCCGCGTCGACCGACCTCGAGACCTACCGCGGCAAGCTGCGGCTCTACCGCGCGGACGCCGCCCTGCGCGAGCTGCACCGCCTGCACCCGGTCGTCCACGTCTGGGACGACCACGAGATCGCCGACAACTACACCGACGGCGCGCCCTCGCCGTCGGACCTGCAGCGCAACGCCGGCTACCGGGCGTCGTTCGAGTGGCTGCCGCGTCTGGCCTTCCAGAACGACCGCTTCCGCCTCTACCGCTCGCTGCGCTACGGCAAGCACGCCGAGCTCTTCATCACCGACCAGCGCCAGTACCGCTCCACCGGCGACCCCGGCACGACGATGCTCGGCCGCCCGCAGCTGGACTGGCTCAAGCGCGGGCTGCAGGGCAGCAACGCCACGTTCAAGCTCGTCGGCAACCCGGACATGATCGCCCCGCTGGGCCTCTCGCCCCTCGGCGCGACGCTGGCGACGATCAACAGCGACCAGTGGGACGGCTACCCGCAGGAGCGCGCGGAGCTGCTCCGCCACATCGCCGACCGCGGCATCTCGGACGTCGTCTTCCTCACGGGCGACATCCACCTCTACATGGCCAACGACCTGCTCCTCGACGGCCGCTCGGTCGCCACGGAGTACATCGGCGGCTCGGTCACCTCGCCGGGCCTGCCGGACCTCGTCAGTGCGCTGGGCGCGCCGGCGATCCAGGCGCTGAACACGCACATCCGCTACTTCAACGGGATCGACCACGGCTGGGCGATCGCCCGGGTCACCAAGGACGAGCTGAAGGTCGAGTTCCGCTCGAGCGACATCACGAAGAAGGACGCGCCGTCCAGGACGCTGGCCGCGTTCACGCAGCCGGTCGGGCGCAACGCGGTGATGCAGACCGCGGGCGTCGGCACGGTCGGCGGGCGCGCCGCCCCGGCGGCCGCGAGGGCGAGCACCCGCAGCGCGGCGCTGAGGACGCGCCGCCGCAAGGTGCAGACGGCCGCCGACCGCGATCTCGAGCGCCGCATCGGTCTGGCGGAGTCCGCCGCCCGGAGGCGCCGTGGCCGCCGGTCCGCCGCGAAGGGGAAGGCCGTCTGATGCGCGCCCGCCCGACCGCGACCACCCGCCGTCCCTCCGCGACGGTCCTGGCCCTCGACCTCCCCGGGTCCGCGGGTCGCCCCGGCCGTCGCACGCTCCGCGGAGTCGTCCTCGCGGTCGCGACCCTCGCCGCGCTGGCCGTGCCGGCCGGCGCCTCCGCCGCGATCCCCAACGACGGTCCGGCCGGCGCCCTGCCGCTGCTCCCGGCGACGGCCGAGAACGGTCCGATCACCGAGCGGCAGCGGACCCTCGCCTTCGACGGCGCGACCCCGGACGCCGGCACGCCGCGCTGCCTGGGTCCCGCGTCGTTCGAGCAGACCGCCTGGCTCCGGGTGGAGCCCGACAGCCGCGTGCGGCGCCTGACCGTCGAGGCCGCCGTCAAGGACGGCAGCACGTCGACGCCCGACCTGGCGGCCTACGTCCAGAACGGGGCGACGGGCACCGACGTCCGCGAGCCGCAGGGCTGCTCCGGTCGCGAGACCGCCGGCGACGCCTCCCGCGGGGACCTCGGCGCGTCCGTCCCGCTGGTCGTCCCGGCCGGCGCCTCCGTCCTGGTGCAGGTGGGCTGGCGCTCCGGCGACGCGGCCGTGCCGGTCGTCGCCTCGGCCGCGAGCGAGGCGCTCCCGGCGCTGCCCGCACCCGCCGGCCAGGCCTTCGCCGGCGCGCCGTTCGCCGCCCGGGGCACCGGCCTGGTCGTCGCGTTGACCGGCGCGACCACCACGTCGCTGGACCCCGCCCAGCCCCGCTGCGCCTCGCAGGCCGGCGTCTGGCGCCGCGTGCGGATCGCGCGGAAGGGCGTCTACGCCGCCGCGACCGCCGGCGACGCCGCGGGCACGCTGACCGTCTACTCGACCACCCCGTCGGGCGACACCGCCAAGGCCTGCGCGGACGACGGCACGACCCCGGCCCTGACGACCGTCTTCCGCGCCACCAGGACGGGGACGTATTGGCTGCGCGTCGGCACCGACACGCCGGAGAAGGCCGCCTCGCAGGCGGGCCTGGCGATCCTCGGCCCGTACGGCACGTCGAAGGCGGGCACCGCCGCGGCCCCGGCCGCGCGCGACCGCGCCGCCCGGGCGATCGACCCGAAGGCCCCGTGCACCGACCGACGGGCCCCGCGCCCGGCGTTCGACGCCACGGTCGCCCGGAAGCTGAAGCGCGGCGGTCGCGCGGTCCGCGGCGGCAACGACGGTGCGGCGTGCGTGAACGGCCGCTCGACGGTCTCGCGGTTCACCGTCGCGGTGGCCCGCGTCCGCGGTGGACGCTGCTCCTGGCGGACCGGCAGGCGCTTCGGCGCGCCCCGCTCGTGCGCCGTCCCACGCGGCGCCCGCCGGGCCTCCGGCACCGACAGGTGGCGGACCACCCTCCCGACCGCCCTGCCCAGGGGCGCCCGCTACCGCGTCGTCGTGCGGGCCCAGGTCCGCAAGGGCGGGAAGCTGCGCAACTCGGGGCCGCGCGTGACGCTGGGCGTGAAGCGATGAGCGTCGTCCCCCGCGACGCCGCGGCGGGCACCGCGTTCGGTCGTCGTCGCCTGCTGCAGGGCGCCGCCGCGGCGGCCTTGGCCGCCGGTCTCGGCCCCGCGTTCTGGCGGACCCAGACCGCCGCGGCGGCCGCGGTCAGCAAGGCCGTCGACGGTCCGTACGGGCCGCTCGGCGCCCCCGACGCCAACGGCCTGCGCCTGCCGAAGGGCTTCTCGTCGCGCGTCGTCGCGCGGGCCGGCGTGCCGATCGGCGCCACCCTCTACGCCCTGCCGATCTTCCCCGACGGGTCCGCGACGTTCCCCGCCTCCGACGGCGGCTGGATCCAGGTCATCAACTCCGAGGTCCCGCTGGCCGGCGGCGCGTCGGCGATCCGCTACGCGAAGGACGGCCGGATCACCGACGCGTACCGGATCCTCGAGGGCACCTCGACGAACTGCGCCGGCGGCCCGACCCCGTGGGGCACCTGGCTGTCCTGCGAGGAGACCGACGGCGGCCGCGTCTGGGAGTGCGACCCGACCGGCCGCACCCCGGCGGTCGTGCACCCGGCGATGGGCGTCTTCAAGCACGAGGCCGCCTGCGTCGACCCCGCCGGCGAGCGCCTGTACCTGACCGAGGACCTCTCGGACGGCTGCTTCTACCGCTTCACCCCTGCGGACTACCCGTCGCTGGCCGCCGGGGTGCTGGAGGTCGCGGTCGTCGCGGCCGACGGCGCGGTCACGTGGGCGCGCGTCCCGGATCCGTCCGCGGCGTCGACGCCGACCCGCGACCAGGTCCCGGGCGCGACGCGGTTCAAGCGGGCGGAGGGCATCTGGTTCGACGACGGCTCCGTCTACTTCGCCACCACGGGCGACGAGACGATCCGCGCGCTGCGGATCGCCGCCGGGCGGATCGAGACGGTCTACGCCGCCAAGGACGTCCCGGGCACCCCGCTGCAGGGCGTCGACAACATCACCGTCTCGCGCGGGGGCGACCTCTTCGTCTGCGAGGACTCCTACGACAACGACCCCGACGCGATGGACATCTGCATGATCTCCCGCGAGGGCGAGGTCTCCCGGTTCGCGAAGTTCACGGGCGGCGAGCACTTCCTGCCCAGCGAGCTGGAGAGCGAGATCACCGGCGTGACCTTCAGCCCCGACGGCTCGCGGATGTACGCCGCGTCGCAGCGGGCGGGCGGCATCGGTGCGGTCTACGAGATCTCGGGACCGTTCCGCCAGGACCGGCCCGCGGTCGTCCTGCCGCCGGCGACGGACGTGGTGCTCGGCCTGACCGCCCGCGCCGCGATCTCCTCCGGAGGTCTGCTCGACGGCGGCCTGCGGGTGGCGCTGACGACGGACCGTGCGGTCGCCGTGCGGGTGCGCCTGCGCGCCCGGGTCCGGCGCGGCGGACGTCTGCGGACGATCACCCTGGGGGCGACCGACGCGCGGCTGGCACCGGGCGCCCGCAAGGTGCGCGTCAAGGTCCGCTCGAAGGCCGCCCGCGCCGCCGTCCGCGGTCTGGGCTCGCCGGTGCGGGCGACGCTCGAGGTGGCAGTCCGCGGCGGCTCGGGCACCACGGCGACGCGACGCCGGGCCGTGCGGATCTCGGCGACCCGGCGGGCGGCGCCGGCGCGCCGCCGGTCCGCCGCGCGGCGCTGAGCGGGCTCGCCGGAGGCTCCGGAGGTCCGCAGGGCGTTCGTCCTACGGACCCCGTCCCGGGCCCGGCGCGCCGCACGTCCCGCTCCCGGCGGGCCGATCGGTGCAGGCAGCGCGCGACGCGCCGCCCGGCGCACCTCAGCGCACGTCGAGGACGACCTTGCCGATCGCCCGGCGCTCGTCGAGCGTCCTCAGCGCGTCGGCGGCCTGCTCCATCGGGAACCGCGGGCCGACGATCGGCTGCACGGCCCCGTTCTGCAGGAGCGGCTCGATGGCCGCACCGATCTCGTCGTTCAGCGCCCGGTCCTGCAGCGCCGCCTCGCCCCAGCCCGCGCCGACGACCTCCGTGTTGCGCAGGAGCAGCCGGTTGACCTTGACCGTCGGGATGCTGCCGCCGGTGAAGCCGACGACGACGACGCGGCCGCCGCGCGCCAGGGAGCGGAGGCTGTCGGTGAAGCGGTCCCCGCCGACCGGGTCGATGACGATGTCGACGCCGCCGCCGGAGAGCTCGAGGACCTGGTCCTTCCACGCCGCGTCGGAGCGGACGACCTCGTCGGCACCGGCGTCGCGGGCGACCTGCTCCTTCTCGTCGGAGGAGACGACCGCGATCGTCCGCGCGCCGAGGCCCTTGGCGACCTGCAGGGTCGCGGTGCCCACGCCGCCGGCGGCGCCGTGCACGAGGACGGTCTCGCCGGCCTTCAGGCGTCCGCGGGTCACGAGCGTGAAGTAGGCCGTGTGGTAGTTCAGGACGAGCCCGGCGCCCTGCGCGAAGTCCAGCGAGTCCGGCAGCTTGAACGTGAAGAACGAGGGGGCGACGGCGACCTCGGCCCACCCGCCGAGCAGGCAGAACCCGGCGACGCGGTCGCCCGCGGAGACGCCGGCGCCCTCGGGCGCGCTGCGCACGACGCCGCCGACCTCGGAGCCCGGGACGAACGGCAGCGGCGGCTTCATCTGGTACTCGCCGCGGGTCTGCAGGAGCTCGGGGTAGGAGACGCCGGCGGCGTGCACGTCGATCACGACGCCCTCGCCGGGGGTCAGCATGTGCGACGCCTCGGGCTCGGGCAGGTCGGTCAGCTGCAGCGCGCTGTCCGGACCGGTGGTGTCGATGATCTGGAGGGCCTTCATGCGCCGACGCTATCGCGGGCCGACGCATCGCCCTGACCTGCCGGGTCGCGCTCTTAGAGCGCCCGACGTCCGCCCGGCCCAGGAGCGCCGCGCTCAGCGACGCTTCTTCGCCACCGTCAGCCCGACCGCGGTCGTGGCGCTCGCCCCGCTCGACGGGCGGTGGGTCACGCGCACCACGATCCGCCGGGTGGACGCCGCGCGCAGCCGCTTGCGCCCGGTCGGCCCGAGCCTGACGGCGTAGCGCTGCGTCCCGGACTTCGTCGTCCGCGGCTTCGCCCGCACCAGGAGCGTGCCGCGCGAGGAGCGCAGCCGCAGCTCGATCGTCGTCCGCCCGACCGACGGGGCGGTGGTGCGCACCACGATCGTCCGCCCCGCCTCCAGGCGCCGACGGCCGAGGCGGTCGGCTGCGGTTCGCACCTTGCGGGCCAGCGACCGGGTGCGGGAGCGGATCTTCGAGGTGCTCGGGGTCGCGGGGGCGGCGGGTGTCGCGACCGGCGCCGGCGCAGGGGTCGTGCCCGTCCCGCCGCCACCGCCCGTCCCCGGGGTCGCCGGGACGTCCGCGGCGTCGCTGCCGCCGGGCGTCGGCGCGCTGAGCGGGACTTTGAGGATGTTCGCGCCCGACGAGCTGTCGCGGGTGAACAGCAGGTCGGAGCCACGGGCCACCGCGACGCGCAGGCGCCCGAGGTTCTGCACGTGGGAGGCCTGCGCGAAGACCGAGCCCTGCCGGACGTCGAACCTCCGCAGCTCCTGGCCGGCGAGGAACGGCGAGTAGATCGACCCGTCCGCGCCGACGGCGACGTCGCCCGGGGCCCACGCGGGGGAGTCCCCGGCGACGGCCACGGGGGCGATCGTGCCGGGTCGCGTCTCGGTCCCGGAGACCAGCGGCCAGCCGTAGTTGCCGCCCTTCGTGATGACGTTCAGCTCGTCGCGCCCCTGCTTGTCGTTCCCACCCGGGTAGGCGTCGCCGTGCTGCTCGCCGGTGGGGCCGTGCTCGGTCTCCCAGAGCCGACCGGCCGCGTCGAACGCGAGGCCCTGCGGGTGGCGGTGGCCGGAGGACCAGACGTACTGCGCGTTGCCGCCCTGGGCCGCGAACGGGTTGTCGGCCGGCGCGGTCAGCGGCCCGGACGCCGGGGCGGCGAGCCGCAGGATCTTGCCGTTGAGGGAGTTCAGGTCCTGCGGCCGCGCGGGCATGTGGATGTCGCCCGTGGTGACGTAGAGCGCGCCGTCGGGACCGAAGACCATCCGGCCGCCGTCGTGGTTGCCGTCGGAGTCGATGCCGTTGAAGACCGGGCCGTCGCCGACCACCGAGAACCTCCCGTCCTGCTCCTTCAGGCGCCAGATGCCGTTGACGCCGTTGACCTCGTCGCCGGGGACGTTCTCCGCGGTCTTCACCGAGACGTAGAGGTACGCGAGACGACTCGTCGCGAAGTCCGGGGCGAGCGCCAGGCCGAGGAACTTCCGCACGTCCCGGGGGATCGCCGTCCGGGCGAGCGCGTCGCCGGCCACGAGCTTGTCCTGCGCGTCGAGACGCACGATCCCGCCGTCGCGCTGGACGACGAAGGTGCCGCCGCCGGGGATCGGGGCGAGCTCCCACGGCGTGCCGGACACGGTCGCCAGCTCCACCGGGGCGCCGGTCGGCACCGCCTGCGCGGCCGGGGCGGCCAGGAGACCGGTGGTCAGGGCGACGAGCGCGGCACCGCCGATCGCGGATCGGGCGCGGACGGGGCGGGACGACGCGGGGCGGGGGAGGACCATGGGCCATCCTCCCACGCCGGCGGAGGACCCATGACCGATGTCATGCCCAGGACCTGACGTCGTGCTCTACCGGCCGAGGAGCCCTCGGCGCAGACTCGGTGCACGATGAACGCGTCCCCCGATCCCGCCCTCCTCGACCTGCGCGGCGTCACCCAGCGCTACGGGTCGACCACCGTCCTGCACGGCGTCGACCTGCACGTCGCGCCCGGTGAGACCGTCGCGCTGCTAGGCCCCAACGGCGCCGGCAAGTCGACGCTCGTGTCGGTCCTGCTGGGCCTCGCCCGGCCGGTCTCCGGCACCGCCGCGGTCTGCGGCCGCCCGCCCGCCCAGGCGGTGGCCGACGGCTGCGTCGGCGCGATGCTGCAGGACGCCGGCCTGCCCGACAACACCCGCGTCGGGCAGCTCGTGGAGCTCTTCGCGGCCCTCTACCCGCGACCGATGGACGTCGGCCGCGCGCTCGAGCTCGCCGACGCCGCCGACCTCCGCGACCGGCCGTCCGGGGCGCTGTCGGGCGGTCAGGCCCAGCGGGTGCGGCTGGCCCTCGCGCTGGTGGCCGACCCCGAGCTGCTCGTCCTGGACGAGCCCACCGCGGCGATGGACCCGCAGGTCCGGCGCACGTTCTGGGACGCCCTGAGCGGCGAGATCGGCGGCGAGCGCGGACTGCTCTTCGCCACCCACCACCTCGACGAGGCCCAGGCCGTCGCCGACCGCGTCGTCGTCCTGGCCGGGGGCCGGATCGTCGCCGACGGCACCCCGGCGGAGGTCGCCGCGCGCGCCGGCGGCACGATCGTGCGGGTCCGCACCGAGGCCGTCGCCGCCGAGCTGGCGGGCCTGCCCGGCGTGCTCTCCGCCGTCGACGAGTCGGGCGGACGCACCGCGATGACCTGCTCGGACTCCGACCGTGCCCTGCGCGTCCTCCTCGAGACGTTCCCCGACGCCCGCGACATCGAGGTGCGGCCCGCCGATCTGGAGGACGCCTTCCTGACGATGGCCGCCGACGGCTGGACCACGGGCGTCCCCGCCCCCGCCGAGGCCTGAGATGTCCGCCCGTCCGACCCCCACCGCCCTCGATCCCGTCCCCACCAGGAGCCCCACGATGACCTCCACCGCCTCCACCGCCGTCCCGCACGCCGCCGGCCGTCCCGCCGCGCCGCGCCGACCCCTCGGGCCGACCCTCGCCTACGTCCGCCTGGAGGTGCTGCGCACGGTCCGCAACCCGCGCGCCGTGCTGCTGACGACGATGGTCCCCGTCCTGCTGCTCCTGACGCTGTCGGGGCAGGGCGACGCGACCGACCGCCGCGAGCTGCTCGCGTCGATGGCGGCGTACGGCGCGATCGGCGGCGGCCTCTTCGCCACCGGCCCGCGCCTGACCGCCGAGCGCGTCTCCGGCTGGCTGCGACAGCTCCGCGCCACCCCGCTCTCGCCGTCGGCCGCGGTCCTGGGCAAGGGCGCGGCCGGCCTGCTGCTCGCGCTGATCTCGTCGGCGATCGTCGGCGCCGTCGGGCACTTCGGCAACGCCGGGATCTCCGTCGCCCAGTGGGCCGAGCTGGTGCTCGCGCTGACCCTGTGCGCGACGGTCACGACCGCGCTGGGTCTGCTCATCGGGTCGTCGTTCCGCTCGCCCGAGACCGCCCAGGGCGCGACGATGCTCTCGTACATCGGCCTCTCCGCCGTCGGCGGTCTCTGGGTGCCGCCGTCGCAGTTCCCCGACGCCCTCCAGACCGTCGCGCACGTCCTGCCGACCTACCACGTCGGCGAGATCGCCCGGGCGATCGCGACCGGGGGTACCGTCGGGGCGGGCCACTGCGCGATCATCGCCGCGTGGGCCCTCGTCCTGGGCGTCGCGGCGACGGTCGCCTGGCGCCGGGGAACCGCCGTCCGCTGACCCCGCGCTCCACCGTCCGTCCCGTCCCACGCCCGTGCCGCCCGATCCCGCCGCCCCGGACACGCCGCTCGCCGCCCCGGGGGGGCCGTCCGGGGTCGGGGCGCACCACGCCGTCGGCGACACCGCGTGGGCCCCGCGTCCCACGTGGACCGGTGACGACCCGGCACGTCCGACTGCGCCGGGCGACCGCGAGTCGCCGACGTTCGGCGTCCTCGCGGGCGGGGTCTGGCTGGTCTACCTCTGGCCCGCCGCCGCCCAGGTGCTCGGGGGTGACTGGCCGCTCTGGCAGCGCCTCGTCGGCGGCGTCCTGCTGCTGGCCTTCCTGGGCCTGTACGTGACGACGCTCGCGGTGATGATCCCGGCGCGTCGGGCACGCAACGCCCGTCAGCAGGGCCTCGAGCCGTTCGGCCCCGCGCCCGGCGATCGTGAGATGTGGCTGCGCGTCGGGGGTCTCGTGACGATCGGCCTGACGAGCTCCGCGGCGTTCGGCGGCGAGTGGCTGACGACGATGGCGTTCGTCGCGGCGGTCCTCGCGGTCTGGACCGACGTGCCGTGGCCCCCGCGGCTGATCGTCGCGACCGCGCTGGTCTGCGAGGCCCTCCTGCTCGTCCGTGGGACCGGCGGGGACGGGGACACCGCCTCGTACTTCTGGCTCGGCTTCGCCGTGCTGGTGGCGGGGTTCGTCAGCTACGCGGCCCGACGCCGTGGGGAGCTCGAGGGCGAGCTGCGGCGTGCCCGGGAGCAGAACGCGCGACTGGCCGTCTCCGACGAGCGCGACCGGATCGCCCGGGACCTGCACGACCTGCTCGGCCACAGCCTGACGGTCATCGCGGTGAAGAGCCAGCTCGCCGAGCGGCTGCTGGACCGCGGCGAGTCCGAGCGTGCCTCGACCGAGATCCGGGACGTCCGCGGGGTCGCCCGTGATGCCCTGCGCGAGGTGCGGCAGGTCGTCGACGGCTTCCGCGGCCGGCCGCTGAGCGCCGAGCTCGCCTCCTGTGCAGCGGCGCTGCGCTCGGCGGACGTCGAGGTGCGCACCGAGGCCCCGGCGCGGGGCGTCCCGCAGGACGTCGAGGACGTCGTCGCCTACGTCGTCCGCGAGGGCACGACGAACGTGCTCCGCCACAGCGCGGCCTCCCGGTGCACCCTCGCGGTCCGGGCGGAGGACGGCCTCGTCGTCGCCACGGTCGCCGACGACGGCCCGCGCTCCGTCGCGGCCCGCCAGATCCCCGGCGATCCGGCGGCCCCGCGCACGGCCGACGGCGGGGGCAACGGCCTGCGGGGGCTGGCCGAGCGCGTCGCGACCGTGGGCGGCACCCTCGACGTGGGGCCCGGCCCCGACGGTGGCACCGTGCTGCGGGCGACGATCGCGGTGCCCGGATGATCCGGCTGTTGCTCGCCGAGGACCAGGGCATGGTGCGCGGCGCCCTCGCTGCGCTCCTGGACCTCGAGGACGACCTCGAGGTGGTCGCCCAGGTGGCCCGCGGCGACGAGGTCGTCGACGCCGCCCGGGCCGCGCGCCCCGACGTCGCGCTCCTGGACATCGAGATGCCCGGCCTCGACGGGATCTCCGCGACGGTCGACCTGCTGCGGGAGCTCCCGTCGTGCCGCGTCGTCGTCCTGACGACGTTCGGGCGACCGGGGTACCTGCGCCGGGCGATGGCCGCCGGGGCCTCGGGATTCCTCGTCAAGGACGGCTCGGCGGACGAGCTCGCGGCGGCGGTGCGACGGGTCGCGGCCGGCGGCCGCAGCGTCGACGCCGAGCTGGCCGCCGCGGCCCTGCAGGCGGGGGAGAGCCCGCTGACCCCGCGCGAGCGCGACGTCCTGTCCGCCGCCGAGGACGGCGGGTCGATCGCCTCGGTCGCCGCCGCGCTGCACCTGTCGGAGGGGACGGTGCGCAACTACCTGTCCGCGGCGATCGGCAAGACGGGCACGGCCAACCGCGTGGAGGCCGCCCGCACGGCCCGCGACCGCGGCTGGCTCTGAGGCGTCGCCCGGCCGGGCCGCCGCGCCGACGGAGCACCGCACGCTCCGCATCCGGCATCCTCCTGCGCAGTGCCCGGTCCCCGAACCCGTCCCCTCGTCACCACGGCCGGCCTCGGTCTCGCGCTGCTGCTCGTCTGCGCCGCGGTGATCGTCCTCGCCCGCCCCGGCGGCGGGGCCGACGCGGGCGCGGCCGAGTCCACCGGTGCCAAGCGCTTCGCCGACGACAGCTGCCAGTCCTCCGCGGTCCGCTTCGGGGTCGTGCTGCCCGACGGCGACGCGCAGGGCCGGGCGGCGGCCGACCGACTGACCACCGACCTCGCGGAAGGCCTGGGCTGTCGCGCGATCGCGATCCCCTACGCCACCCAGGCCCGTCTGGTGACCGCCCTGGCGATGCAGGAGGTCGACATCGCCCAGCTGGACCCCGCCGCCGCGATCGTGGCCTCCCGGGCCACCGGCTCGGTCCCGGCCGGCGCCTATGCGGTCGACGAGGACACGCCGGCCCGCACCGCCCCGACCGAGATGTGGGTCCGCCGCAGCACGGACCTGCGCACGCTGCAGGACCTGCGCGGCCGCCGGATCGCCCTGGGGCCCGCCCTGACGGCCGGCGGCGACCTCGATCCGCGGTCCGCGCTGCTGCGCGCGGGCGTCCGCCCCGACGCGACCGAGACGACCACCACCTCGGGCGACGACGAGGCGCTGACCGCGCTGCGCCGCGGCCGCGTGGACGCCGCGGTGACCCGCGGCGCGCCGATCGCGTCGGAGACCGAGGGCCTGCGCCGCATCTGGTCCGCCACGGGCCCCCTCGCCGACGTCGTGCTGCTCCGCCCCGCGATCCCGCGCGCCGTGCGCCGGCTGATCCAGGTCGCGATCCGGGACCTGCCCGGCGCGGCGCTCGCACCGCTGGCGGCCCGCCAGGGCATCTCGGAGCCCGCCCCGCTCGCCGTCGTCCCGCTCGACCTCTACGCCCCGGTCGCCTCGCGGCTGGACGACCTGATCGCGGCGGGCCTGACCCCGTAGGCGGACGCCCACCCGCACCGGTCCAGGAACGACGAAGGGCCGGCGAGATCGCCGGCCCTTCGTCGTCGTGCGGTGCGCCCCGCGGCCGAGAGTGCGCCCGCCTAGGCGGCGACCGCGCCGACCACCGAGGTCGACCAGTCGATGACCGCGGTCGGCTTGACGACGTGGCGGCCCAGGCCGAGGGCCTTGGGATCCATGCCGAGCGCCAGACCGACCATCTGCGGCAGGTGCAGCACCGGCATCTGCAGGTTGCGCCCGACGACCTTGTTCACGCGCGGCTGCTGCATGTCGAGGTTGAGGTGGCACAGCGGGCACGGGGTCACGAGGCAGTCGGCCTGCGCGTCCTTCGCGTCGCCGAGGTGCCGGCCGGCCTGCTTGAACGACGTCTCCGCGTTCATCAGGGCGACCGGGAAGCCGCAGCACTTCTGCGAGCCGGCGTACTCGACGACGGTGCCGCCCAGCGCCTCGATGACCTTCTCGAGGTACGTGTCGCGCGGGTGCTGGTCGTCGATGCCGATGCGGTCGTTCGGCCGGACGATGTAGCAGCCGTAGAACGGCCCGACCCGCAGGTCGGTCAGCGGCCGCTTGACCTTCGACGCGAGCGCGTCGAGGCCCAGCTCCTCCACGAGCACCCAGAGGAAGTTCTTGTTGACGATCCCCGCGGCGTACTCCAGGCCCTCCGGGGTCAGGTGCCTGTTGACCTCGTCGCGGTACTCGGCGCTGGCGTCCAGCCGCTGCTGGCACTCGCTCTGCGCGCCCTGGCAGGTCGAGCAGATGTTCATCATCATGTCCGCGCCCTGCTCGATCTCCTTCTGCGCGAGCGCGAAGGTGCGGGCGTTCAGGGTGTCGGCGAGCTCCTGCGAGTGCTCGGCGATGACGCCGGCGCCGCAGCAGTTGGCGCGGTTGAGCTCGACGAGCTCGATGTCCAGCGCGGGGGCGACCTGCGCCATCGCGCCGTGGAGCTCCGGGGTGAAGCCGCGGCTCACGCAGCCGGGCCAGTAGGCGACCTTCATGGCTAGTGGGTCCTGTCTGTCGCGGGGGTGTTCACGGCGGACTGGTCGCCCGTCGACTCGATCTGCGCCTCGTGCGAGCTGTCCTGGTCGCCCGGCGCCTCCGGCTCGTCCGGCTGCGTGATGTAGAGGTTCAGCTCGAGCCGCTCGTCCCGGGCGCCGATCTCGGAGTAGATCCGCCGAATCTCCGACTGGTTCGGGTTCTTGTGGTGGATCAGCGCCGTCTTCGGCGTGACCTTCCGGCGCAGCAGCGCCGTGGCGATCACCGAGACCGAGCTGGCGATCTCCTTCGCCGAGCGCGGGTGCAGCTTGCCGCCCTTGGAGTCCGGGACCAGCTGCGCCTCGTTCAGCGTGCCCCACTTCTTGACGTGGTTGACGAGCGCGTGCTCGTGCCGCGAGCCGTCGTTGACGTCCTCGATGTCGTGGTCCGCCGACGCGATGCGCCGCAGCCGCATGATCTGGTTCATCGGCGCGACGCCCTTCGGGCACGCCTCGATGCACTTGAAGCAGTGGGTGCAGTCGTAGATGCCGTGCGGATCGTTCGCCAGGTCCGTCAGGCGCTGCTCGTGCCGGCTGTCGCGGGGGTCGCCGACGAAGCGGTAGGCCTTGGCGAGGGCGGCGGGCCCGATGAACAGCGGATCCACCTCCATCGACAGGCAGTCCGACACGCAGGCGCCGCACTGGATGCAGGCCATGGACTGCGTCACGTCGACCATCGCCTCGCGCGGGACGATGTGCTCCTTGACCGGGAGCGGCTCCTGGGGGAGCAGCCACGGGGTGACCCGCTGCTGCTTCTTCCAGTGGACCGCGTCCATGTCGACGATCAGGTCCTTGATGACGGGCATGTTGCCCATCGGCTCGACCGTGATCTTGCCGTCCTTGGACCGGTCCAGCGCGTCGCTGAGGTGCGTGTGGCACGCCAGCCCCGGCTTGTCGTTGATCCGCGTGCCGCACGAGCCGCAGATCGCGGCGCGGCAGGAGCAGCGGATGCCGATCGAGCCGTCCTCGTGGTCCTTGGCGGTGAGGATGGCGTCGAGGACGGAGCGGTGGGGCTCCATCTCGACGACGAACTCCTCGTAGTACGGCGCCTTGCCGGACTCGGGGTCGAACCGGCGGAGGCGGAGCGTGAACTCCTTGAGGCCCTCGGAGTCGCCGTGCCAGGCCCCGTCGTCGGTCTTCGTGGTGTCTTCGGTGGTCGACATCAGTACGTGCGCTCCATCGGCTCCCACTGGGTGAACGTGATCGGCGCCTTGTCCAGCTTGGCCGGGGCGTCGGCTCCTTCACCGTCCTGGGAGACGGTCAGGTGGAAGAGCCAGTCCTCGTCGTTGCGCTCGGTGAAGTCGGTGCGGGAGTGCGCGCCGCGCGACTCCTTGCGCTCGAGCGCCGCCGTGACGATCGCCTCGGAGCAGTCGAGCATGAAGCCGAGCTCCAGGGCGCCGAGGACGTCCTGGTTGAAGACCGTGCCGCGGTCGTCGATGTAGGCCGTCTTCGCCTCCTCCTGCAGCCGGTTGACGATCTCCTTGCCCTTCGTCATCCCCTCCTCGTCGCGGAAGACGGCGCAGTACTGGTTCATCGAGACGCCGAGCTCCTCCTTGATCTCGGAGATCCGGCGTCCCGTCTTGGGGCGGTCGATGATCTCCTGGATGTGGCGGGTGTCGTCCCGGAGCTGGGCGTCGGAGATCTTCGGCATCTGCATCGACCCGGCGACCGCGGCGGCGTGCTGGCCGGAGCGCTTGCCGAAGATCAGGGTGTCGAGCAGGGAGTTGGCGCCGAGGCGGTTGCCGCCGTGGACCGACACGCAGGCGACCTCGCCGGCGGCGTACAGGCCGGGGACGTCGGTCTCGCCGTTGATGTCGGTCTTGACGCCGCCCATCGTGTAGTGCTGGCCCGGACGGACCGGGATCGGCTCCTTCGTGATGTCGATCCCGGCGAAGTCGCGGCCGAGGTTGACGATCTCGCGCAGCGCCTCGAGCACGCGGTTCTTAGGGACGACCGTGACGTCGAGGAGGACGGAGTCCTTCAGGGGCCCGGTGCCGCGGCCCTCGTTGATCTCGCGCTGCTCGGCGCGGGAGACGACGTCGCGGGACGCCAGCTCCATCTTGTTCGGCGCGTCCTTCTCCATGAACCGCTCGCCGGCGGCGTTGAGCAGGTGCGCGCCCTCGCCGCGGGCGCCCTCCGTGATGAGGAAGCCGTTGGCCGTCATCGTCGTCGGGTGGTACTGGATCATCTCCATGTCCATCAGCCGCGCGCCGGCGCGGTAGGCCAGGGACATGCCGTCGCCCGTGCAGATCAGGCCGTTGGTCGTCGGCTTGAACGCCTGACCGACGCCGCCGGTGGCGAGGATCGTGGACTTCGCGTTGAAGGTGCGCATCTCGCCCGTGCGGATGTTGCGGGCGACGCAGCCGACGCAGCGGCCGGAGTCGTCGCGCAGGAGCGAGGTGTTGAACCACTCCTCGAACCGGTCGACCCGGTCGTGGTACTTCATGAGCTGCTCGTACAGCACGTGCAGGATCGCCTGACCGGTGATGTCGGCGACGTAGGCGGTGCGCTTCATCGACGCGCCACCGAAGGCGCGGAGGTCGAGGTGCCCCGTGTCGTTGCGATGGAAGGTGACCCCGATGTGCTCGAGGTGCATGATCTCGCCGGGCGCCTCCGAGCACATGATCTCGATGGCGTCCTGGTCGCCCAGGTAGTCCGAGCCCTTGACGGTGTCGAAGGCGTGCGAGCGCCAGTCGTCCTCGGGGTTGATCGCCGCGTTGATGCCTCCCGCCGCGGCGACGGAGTGGGAGCGGACCGGGTGGACCTTGCTCAGGATCGCGACCGTGGAGCCGGCGTCGGCTGCGGCGAGCGCTGCGCGCTGACCGGCCAATCCGGCCCCGATGATGAGGACGTCGTGTGCAGGCATGGGCCTCCTCGGGCCAACTGGGGAACCGGTGATCGATCCTACACAGGGTGCTACCCGGGAGGGTCCATGCCAATCCATCCTCGGACGGTCGGACTTCCGGTATTTCGGGCACCCTTCCACGCCCGTCGGCGGGGCCTCCCGCAGGCTCGTCGGCGCCGCTCGGTGCGGCGGGAAACGCCCGATGGAACGGGGCCGTCGCGGGTCCCGGGCCGATCGGCCGGTCTCCGCTGCGCCGCCGCAGCGGATCGCCTCCGCGGGGCGTCGTGTGCTGTTCGGTGGGGATGGTGCTCCACGGTGGTGTGGCGCGACGCGACGTCGATGCGGAGGGCGGTTGTTCAGGCGATGGTGGTGGTGATGGTCGTCCGGTTTGCGTTGCAGTTTGCGGTGGTGTGCGTCGCCGGAGGCCGACGGTTCCGGCGGATCTCGACATGCACGCGTCTCGGCCTCAGAGCGTGATCGCCAGCACAGACCGGGCGATCCGCCCGACTCCAGCGCCCGTCGCTCGACGCCTCGGCCCGTAATGGCGGGTTCCCTAATTGGTGCGGTACGGTGCGGCGCCGCGTCCGATCCGCCGCCGCGCGCGTCGATCTCGTATGTGACGCCCGACACGGAATACAGGCAGGGAGACAACCGGCTGTGGGGTGTGGGGCGTAACATCGACGTGGACGTGGCGACCCGAGAACTGAGACGACGCAGGCGGACCTGGATCGGGGAGGCCTGGGACTCCAACGTCGGCAAGAAGCTCGCCGTCGCGCTGACCGGGATCGTCCTCGTCGGCTACGTGGTCCTCCACATGATCGGCAACCTCACGGCCCTGCTCGGGGCGGGGGAGGCCGCCACCGGCGGCGCGCAGATCGACGACTACGGCCACTGGCTCCGGGAGTTCGGCACGCCGCTCCTGCCTGCCGAGACGTTCCTCTGGGCCGTCCGCATCTTCCTGCTGGCCTCGCTCGTCGTCCACGTCGTCGGCGTCTACCAGCTGACGATGCGCAACCGGGCCGCGCGGCCCGCCGGCTTCCCCGCCAAGCGCATCGGCCGGTCGTGGTCCGCCCGCACCATGCGGCTCACCGGGCCGCTGCTGCTCGCGTTCATCGTCTTCCACATCCTCCACTTCACGCTGCTGGCGGTCGACGTCACGCCCTTGGCGCACGGCGAGATCTACTCGAACGTCTACGGCGCGTTCCAGAAGTGGTACTTCGTCGTGCTGTACCTGGCCGCGGTCGCCGCGCTGGGCTACCACCTGCGCCACGGCGTCTGGAGCCTGTTCCAGACCCTGGGCCTCGACACGCCCGCGCGCAACGCCTACCTGCGCCACGGCTCGACGGCGCTGGCCGTCTTCGTCGTCGTCGGCTTCTGGATGGTGCCGATCAGCTTCGCCACCGGCGCGCTCCCCGAGCCCGTCACCGGCCCGAACGCCCCCACGGAGGTCTCCAAGTGACCCTCGACGCACGCATCCCCGAAGGCCCGATCGCCGGCAAGTGGCGGCGGTGGCTGGACGACCACAAGCTGGTCGGGCCGCGCAACCGCCCGAGCCACCGCGTCATCGTCGTGGGCACCGGCCTCGCCGGCGCCAGTGCCGCGGCCAGCCTCGGGGCACAGGGCTTCAAGGTCGACTCCTTCTGCTTCCACGACTCGCCCCGTCGCGCGCACTCCATCGCCGCGCAGGGCGGCATCAACGCCGCGAAGGACTTCGCCAACGAGGGCGACGCCGTCCAGCGGCTGTTCTACGACACGATCAAGGGCGGCGACTTCCGCTCCCGCGAGGCCAACGTCTGGCGTCTCGCGCAGGTGTCGACGAACATCATCGACCAGGCCACCGCGCAGGGCGTGCCGTTCAACCGCGAGTACGGCGGCCAGCTGGCGACGCGCTCCTTCGGCGGCGTGCTCGTCAAGCGCACCTTCTACACGCGCGGACAGACGGGCCAGCAGCTGCTGCTCGGCGCCTACCAGGCGCTGCAGCACCAGGTCGCCGAGGGCAACGTGACGGTCCACAACCGCCACGAGATGCTCGACGTCGTCCTCGTCGACGGCGTCGCCCGCGGCATCATCGCGCGCAACCTGATCACGGGCGCGATCGAGCGGCACGCCGCCGACTGCGTCGTCATCGCCTCGGGCGGCTACTCCAACGCCTTCTACCTGTCGACGAACGCGATGGGCTCCAACGCGACCGCGGCGTGGAAGGCGACGAAGAAGGGCGCCTACTTCGCCAACCCCTGTTACACGCAGATCCACCCGACCTGCATCCCGCAGTCCGGCGAGTACCAGTCGAAGCTGACCCTGATGTCGGAGTCGCTGCGCAACGACGGGCGCATCTGGGTCCCGCGGGACCCCGATGAGCAGCGCGAGCCGCAGGACATCCCCGAGGAGGAGCGGTACTACTTCCTCGAGGAGCGTTACCCCGCGTTCGGCAACCTCGCCCCGCGCGACATCGCCTCGCGCGCGGCGAAGGTCGTCTGCGACGACGGGCTCGGCGTCGGCGGCACCAAGCGCGGCGTGTACCTCGACTTCCGCGACGAGATCGAGCGCCAGGGCCGGGACGCGATCGAGGGCAAGTACCTCAACCTCTTCCAGATGTACGAGCGGATCACGGGCGACTCGCCGTTCGAGAAGCCGATGATGATCTACCCGGCGCCGCACTACACGATGGGCGGGCTCTGGGTCGACTACGAGCTGCAGACCACCGTCCAGGGGCTGTTCGCGATCGGCGAGGCCAACTTCTCCGACCACGGCGCCAACCGCCTCGGCGCCTCGGCGCTCATGCAGGCGCTGGCCGACGGGTACTTCATCGCCCCACACACGGTCATGCACTACCTGGCCACGCAGCGCAAGAAGCCGCTGGACACGGAGCACGAGGCGTTCGTCGAGGCCGAGCAGGGCGTGCGGTCGCAGATCGACCGCCTGATGTCGGCCCAGGGCACCAAGTCGCCCCAGGCGATCCACCGCGAGGTCGGCGCGATCATGCTCGACAAGTGCGGCATGCTCCGCACGCGCGAGGGGCTGCTCGAGGCGATCGAGCAGATCCGCGAGATCCGCGCGCGCTTCTGGGACGAGGTCCGCGTCGACGGCTCCGCCGAGGAGTTCAACCCGACGCTCGAGTACGCCGGCCGTCTGGCCGACTTCATCGAGCTCTCCGAGCTCATGTGCGAGGACGCGCTGCGGCGCGAGGAGTCCTGCGGCGGGCACTTCCGCGGCGAGCACGAGACCGAGGACGGCGAGGCGCTGCGACACGACGACGAGTTCGCCGTCGTCACCGCCTGGCAGTACCCGGAGGACGGGCTGGACGCCGGCGCGTTCGAGCCCCACGACGAACCCCTCGTGTTCAACGAGGTCAAGCTCGCGACGAGGAGCTACAAGTGAACTTCCAGCTCGAGATCTGGCGCCAGGACTCCCGGGACGCCCCGGGACACTTCGAGACCAAGCACGTCGAGGACGTCGACCCCGAGGCCTCGTTCCTCGAGATGCTCGACACCCTCAACGAGGACCTCGTCGCCAAGGGCGGCCGTACCGTCGCGTTCGACAGCGACTGCCGCGAGGGCATCTGCGGCACCTGCGCGCTGACCATCAACGGCATGCCGCACGGGCCCAACCAGGTCACGACGTGCCAGACGTACATGCGCGACTTCGAGGACGGGTCGACGATCACCGTCGAGCCGTTCCGCAACAACGCGTTCCCCGCGGTCCGCGACCTGGCCGTGGACCGCAGCGCCCTGGACCGGATCATCCAGGCCGGCGGCTACGTGTCGGTGACGACGGGCCCCCAGCCGGACCCCAACTCGCAGCCCGTCACGCCGGAGGTCCACCAGACGGTCATGGACGCGGCGATCTGCATCGGCTGCGGCGCCTGCGTGGCCGCGTGCCCCAACGGTGCGGCGATGCTCTTCACCGGCGCCAAGGTGACGCACCTCAACAACCTGCCGCAGGGCCAGCCCGAGCGCGACGAGCGCTCGCGCAACATGGTCCTGCAGATGGACGAGGAGGGCTTCGGCGGCTGCACGAACTACGGCGAGTGCGCCCGCGTCTGCCCGCAGGACATCGGCATCGACGTGATCGGGATGCTCAACCGCGAGTACCGCCGCTCGTCGCGCACGAAGAAGAAGACGCACCCGAAGAAGATGGTCGCCCAGTAGGATCCGCCGTCCCGGGGCGCTCGCCCCGGGATCCGTCGTCCCGGCCGCTCGGCGCCCGGACGCGACCGTTCCCCGGCCGCTCGCCCCCGGGACACGACGGCCCCGGGACGGGACCGTTCAGGCGCGGGCCTCGGCGCCGGGGAGGGCCTCGGCCAGCGCGTCGCGGACGCCCTTGGAGGTCACGAGCCCGAGCATCACGCGCTGCTCGTCGACGACCGGCAGCGCACCGAGGCGCCGCAGCGCCTCGCTCTGCAGCAGGTCGTCGAGCGCGGCGTCCGGCGGGATGCGCGGGACCTCGGACTCCACCAGCTCGGCGACGAGCACCCCGGGACGGCCCGCGTCGAGCTCGGACCGCACGCGATCGGCCTGGACGATGCCGCGGTAGTAGCCGTCGTCGTCGAGGACCGCGGCCCACGGGGCGTCGAACGGCCGGAGCGTCTCGTGCTCGGCGTCCAGGACGGTCGCGCTCTGCGGGAGCCACGGCGGCTGCGTGTCCATGATGTCCGTCGCCGTGACCTCGTGGAGCTGCTCGCTGATCGCGCTCGTCAGGACGGCGGCCTTCGCGGCGCCGGCGATGAACCAGGCGAGGATCAGGTACCAGATGCCGCCGATGCTGTCGCCCTGCATCAGCTCGTAGACGCCGAAGGCGCCCAGCAGGATCGCGAACCCGCGGCCGAGCATCCCGGCGGCGACGGTCGCCTTCTGGCGGTTGCCGGTGATCTTCCAGGCGACCGCACGGGCCAGCCGACCGCCGTCGAGCGGGAACGCCGGGATGATGTTGAAGACGAAGAGCGCCCCGTTGACGAAGGTCAGCCAGCCCACGACGGCCAGGCCGGCGGACACCTCGACGTCGGCGCTCGACGGCACCCAGACCGCGTCGGTCAGCTCGTCGAACGAGCCCATCAGGAGCCCGGCGCCCAGGCCCACGAAGAAGAGCACCAGGGTGACGAGCGGCCCCGCCCCGGCGACGACGAACTCCTCCTTCGGCGAGCGCGAGTCCCGGCTGAGGCGCGCGACCCCGCCGAGGAGCCACAGCTCGATGCCCTGCGTCTCGATGCCGAAGCGGCGCGCGGCGAGCGCGTGGCCGAGCTCGTGGGCCACGAGCGAGACGAAGAAGATCAGCGCGGCGGCCACCGCCAGGGCGTAGGCGACCGTCGGCGACGCGTCCGGGAGGATCACGTCGAAGCGCCCGCCGAGCAGGACGATCATCAGGAGCAGCGCGAAGAACCAGCTCGGGTTGACGCCGATGCGGATGCCGAAGAGCGTCGCGAGCGGCACGGTGCGCGGGGTCGTCATTCGCGGTCCATCGTCGCAGGTCGGCGTCGCGCCCCGGCCGGGCGTCGCGCGGTGGAGGCTGCCCCGCGTGCGCAGTCACTAGCATCGCGCGGACCGGGTGCGCGTCCTCGCCACCCCGTACCGCATCGTCCTCGCAACGCCGCAGGAGAGAACATGACCCAGTCGCCCGTCAACGTCACCGTCACCGGGGCCGCCGGACAGATCGGCTACGCGCTGCTCTTCCGCATCGCCAGCGGCCACCTGCTCGGCCCGGACACGCCGGTCAACCTGCGACTGCTCGAGATCGCCCCGGCGGTCAAGGCGGCCGAGGGCACCGCGATGGAGCTCGACGACTGCGCGTTCCCGCTGCTGAACTCGATCGAGGTCACCGACGACGCGAACAAGGCGTTCGATGGCGCGAACGTCGCGCTGCTGGTCGGCGCGCGCCCGCGTGGCCCCGGCATGGAGCGCGGCGACCTGCTGGAGGCCAACGGCGGCATCTTCAAGCCCCAGGGCGAGGCCATCAACAAGGGCGCGGCGGACGACATCCGCGTCCTCGTCGTCGGCAACCCGGCCAACACCAACGCGCTGATCGCCCAGGCCCACGCGCCGGACGTCCCGGCCGGCCGGTTCACCGCCATGACGCGCCTGGACCACAACCGCGCGATCTCGCAGCTGGCGCAGAAGCTGCAGGTCTCGGTCACCGAGATCAAGAAGCTGACGATCTGGGGCAACCACTCGGCCACGCAGTACCCGGACCTCTTCCACGCCGAGGTCGGCGGCAAGAACGCCGCCGAGACCGTGGGCGACCAGGACTGGCTCGAGAACACCTTCATCCCGACGGTCGCCAAGCGCGGCGCGGCGATCATCGACGCGCGCGGCGCGTCGTCGGCCGCCTCCGCCGCCAACGCCGCGATCGACCACATCCACACGTGGGTCAACGGCACGCCCGAGGGCGACTGGACGTCGATGGCGATCCCGTCGGACGGCTCCTACGGCGTTCCCGAGGGCCTCATCTCGTCCTTCCCGGTCACCTGCTCCGGCGGCGAGTACTCCATCGTCCAGGGCCTCGAGATCGACGACTTCTCGCAGTCCAAGATCGACGCGACGGTCAAGGAGCTCTCCGAGGAGCGCGACACCGTCAAGTCGCTCGGCCTCATCTAGGCCGACCGCCCGGTGCCCACCCGCTGCGCGCGGGTGGGCGGGAACGACGAAGGGCCGGCGCGATCGCCGGCCCTTCGTCGTTCCCGGAGCGGGGGACGGCCCCCTCGGCGTGACCGCTAGGCGGCGTCCTTCGGGTACCAGAGCCGTTCCTTCTTCTCGATCAGGCCCTGCTCCTCGAGGCCGGGGAGGATGCGGTACGCGTAGTTGGGGTGCACACCGATGCGGCGTGCGACCTCGGCGGCACCGAGCCCGGGCTCCTGACGCAGCAGCGCCAGCGCCTGTCGTGAACGCTCGCCGCTGCCGCGCGGCCGGCCGGCGCTGCGGGTGCCGCCGCTCTTCTCGCTCTGGCGGCTGCTGGAGCCGCCGGAGCTGTCGACGCCGTCGAGCGCGTCGAGGGCCCGCCGGAGTCGGTCGTGCTCGGCGATCAACGGTGCGAGCTCGTCCAGGCGGGCCTGGATCTCGTCGCGCTTCTCCGTGAGGAAGTCGGACATGGGGTCCTCGGTGGGTGGGTGTTTCGGCGCGGGGCGTCGGCGGGAGAGCCTCCACCCACGACGCCACGATGGGGTGAGCCTATCCCAAACGCCGGATGTCGACGGGTGGGTCCGGGTGTGGGGTGTGCCGCCTTCCCCGACCGACGGCCACCCGACCGCCACGTGTGGGACGTGCGGCGCGGGCGGTCCTCTGCGACGCCCCCGTTCCCCGCGGACGTGGAACTCGGATTCCCGTGAGTTCCGGCGCGCCATCATCGTTCCGGCCCCCGCGCCACCCAACACTGTTACCCACCGCAGTGGGGAGGATCGCGCGACACGGGTGGGGGTGCGGGTGGGCACGCCGGGTGCGCACACCCCCGCCCCGGCCGGCGCGTCCCGGCGTGCCTCAGCCCGTGACGAGCAGCTCCCGCAGGCGCTCGAGCGACGCGTTGGCCTCCCGGTCCGGCACGCCGCCCATCAGGGCCTTCGACGCGACCCGTCCGAGGAGGCCCATGGGTGGGGTGAAGTCGTTGGTGTAGTGGAAGCGGGTGCCTCCGTCGATCTCCTCCAACCGGTACTCGATGAAGGCGGTGGCGCGTGCAGGGCCCCTGCCCTTCCACGTCGCGAGGGCGGGGGCGTCCACCTCGTCGAGCTCCCAGGTGACGGTCACGGGTGCCCCACGGATGGACATCCGCTGTTCCATCGAGAACCCCTTCCGCGGGGTTCCGTCGTCGGCGGCGACGAGCTCGCGGTGGATCGTCACCCACCGCTCCAGCTGGTGTGGGTCCATCACGAGGTCCCACACCTGCTGCCGGGTGACGGGGATGTCGATCGTGGCCACGACGGCGGTCATGCGATCAGCCTAGTGCGGCGGCCGACGCGGCCCGCCCGCGCCGGGGGCGCGGCCTAGCGGGCGCGGAGCGGCTCCTGCCGCTCCCACTGCAGCAGCGCGTGGTTGACCGCGCGGTCGAATCCGTGGGGACGGACGCCGAGGGTCGTCGCCCACCGGTCGTCGCGGGCGAGCAGGTCGCCCTGGAGGCCGCCCATCAGGGGGAGGATCAGCTCGGCGTCCTCGCCGGCCAGGACGGACGCCACGCGGCCGAAGATCGGGGTCGAGTTGATCGGGACACCGATGCTCGGTCGGCGCACCATCATCAGGTCGCGGATGCGCTCGAGGAGCTCGCCGTAGCTGACGACGTCGGGGCCGGCGACGTCGAGCGAGAGGTGCTCGCCGTCGGCGGCGGGCGTGCCGGCGGACGCCAGCAGGGCCGCGACGACGTCGCGCTCGTCGATGGGCTGCGTGCGGTACCGGCGCCACGGCGGCAGCAGCAGGACCGGCAGGCGCTCGACCAGGTGGACGAGGAACCGGAAGGACCGCGAGCCGGGGCCGATGGCGATCGAGGCGCGCAGCGCGATGGACTCGGGGGTGGCGGCGGCGACGGTGCGCTCGACGACCAGGCGGCTCTGCAGGTGCGACGAGAGCGGCTGGTCCTCGTCGACCATCACGCCGAGGTAGACCGAGCGGCGGACCCCTGCCGCGGCGGCGGCCTCGGCGTAGAGCTCCGCCGACCGGCGCTCGCGCTCCTCGAACGGCACCCCGTCCTCGGAGGCCTCCATCGAGTGGACGAGGTAGTAGGCGACGTCGACCCCGTCGAGCGCCTCGTCCAGCCCCTCGCCCGTCGTCATGTCGCCGCGGACGACCGGGACGTCGTGGCTCACGCGGGCGGGGTCGCGGGCGAACGCACGGACGTCGTGGCCCTCCGCGACGAGGCGGGGGAGGAGCGCCGACCCCGCGAACCCGCTGGCGCCGGTGACGAGGATGCGCATCGGGTCCATCATGGCGGACTACGCGCGCGGCCCGGGTGGCGGACGCGTCCCCCGTGGATCCCGGCGCCCGGTCCGGGCCCGCGGCGTTCGCCGCACCGGCGCCGGCCGCCGGACGAACCGTGCAGGTTCGCCGTCGATCGTGCCGGTCCTGCAACGGGCTGTGAACGAAAAGTGACCAACTAGCGGGAACAAGGGTCGCGCTGCCGGGAGCGGTGTGGTTCTATGGCCCTCGTGCCGCAGGACGCCTGTCCGGCGACACGACCTGCCACTCCCTTCGGCGTCTCCCGGACCGCGACCCGCGGTCCGAGCGCCCCTGTGAACACCCCGTCCGGAGCTCGCCCACGAGCCCCGAGCGCGCTCCTGCCCGCACCGCCGTCAGCACCCGGAACCTCTCTTCGTGACCACCCGTCCAGACGCCCGCACCCGCTCCCGCAGCACCGCCGCAGCCCCCAGCTGCGACGACTGCTTCTTCCGCCGCCACATGCTGTGCGCGCTGGATCGCTCCGAGCCGTGCGCGACGTTCAGGCCGGACCGCGAGCAGGGACTCCACCCGCCCCGGCAGATGTCGTTCGCGTTCCGGCCGGAACGCACCACGGGCACCCCGTTCGCGTTCCCGAGCGCGGCCGAGCAGGCCCGGCGCTACGCCGCCTGACCCCCCGCCGCCCGGCGCGGCCTGCGGACGACGGCACGGGCCCGTGCCGGCGACCCGCGCGGTCCCGGGACCGATCGCCGGTCGCTCTGGTCACGGGCGCGCACGCGTGAGGCATCCTCCCCGGGGACGACCGCGGTCGCGGCGGCCGGTTGGCCAGCCAGCCAGCCCGGTAGTATTCGCGGAGCCACCGCCGGGACGTCCGGCGGCCGCGACGCGGACGACGTGGCCTCATGCCGAGGTCCGGGTGGCAGTCGAGCACGGCGAGCACAGGAGTTCCACATGGGCACCACCGAGGCGCTGGTCTTCGAGGCCATTCGCACCCCCCGCGGCAAGGGCAAGAGCAACGGCTCCCTGCACGGGACCAAGCCGGTCGACCTCGTCGTCGGCCTGATCGACGAGACGCTGGGCCGCAACGCCCAGTTCGATCCCAACACGATCGACGACGTCATCCTCGGCGTCGTCTCGCCCGTCGGCGACCAGGGCGCCGACATCGCCAAGACCGCGGCGCTGAAGGCCGGTCTGCCGAACACGGTCGCCGGCGTCCAGCTCAACCGCTTCTGCGCGTCCGGCCTCGAGGCCGTCAACACCGCCGCCCAGAAGGTCGCCTCCGGCCTCGGCGACGACCTGATCCTCGCCGGCGGCGTCGAGTCGATGTCGCGGGTGCCGATGGGCTCCGACGGCGGCGCCTGGGCGATGGACCCCGAGACGAACTTCGACACGCAGTTCGTGCCCCAGGGCATCGGCGCGGACCTCATCGCCACGGTCGAGGGCTTCTCCCGCGACGACGTCGACGCGTTCGCCGCCCGCTCGCAGGAGCGCGCCGCCGCGGCCGAGGACGCCGGCTACTTCAAGGACTCCGTCGTCGCGGTCCGCGACCTCAACGAGCAGGTCGTCCTCGACCGCGACGAGTTCATCCGTCGTGGCACGACCGCCGAGAGCCTCGGCAAGCTCAAGCCGTCCTTCGCGATGATGGGCGACATGGGCGGCTTCGACGCCGTGGCGCTGCAGAAGTACCACTGGGTCGAGGAGATCAACCACGTCCACCACGCCGGCAACTCGTCCGGCATCGTCGACGGCGCCTCGCTGCTGACGATCGGCAACGCCGCCGCCGGCGAGCGCAACGGCCTCAAGCCGAAGGCCCGCATCCTCGCGACCGCCGTCTCCGGCGCGGACCCGACGATCATGCTGACCGCCCCGGGCCCCGCCTCGCGCAAGGCCCTGGCCAAGGCCGGCCTCAAGGCGTCGGACATGGACCTCATCGAGATCAACGAGGCGTTCGCCGCGGTGGCCCTGCGCCTGATCAAGGACCTGGACATCGATCCGGAGATCACGAACGTCAACGGCGGCTCGATCGCCATGGGTCACCCGCTCGGCGCGACCGGCGGCATGATCCTCGGCACGCTGATCGACGAGCTGCACCGTCGCGGCAAGCGCTACGGCCTGGCGACGCTCTGCGTCGGCGGCGGCATGGGCATCGCGACCGTCGTCGAGGCGATCTGAGCACCGGCTCCGATCCGCCCCTCCGAGAAGGAACGCACCCCATGAGCTTCACGAACACCATCCGCTGGGAGGACGCCGGCGACGGCGTCGTCAACCTCGTCCTGGACGACCCGAACCAGTCGGCCAACACGATGAACGCCGACTACACGGCGTCCATGCTGGCCGCGGTCGAGCGCCTCGAGGCCGAGAAGGACCAGATCTCGGGCGTCGTCATCACCTCCGCGAAGAAGACCTTCTTCGCCGGCGGCGACCTCAACGACCTGCTCAAGGCGACGAAGGCCGACTCGGCCGCGATCGCCGAGAACCTCGACAACGTCAAGGGCGCCCTGCGGCGCCTGGAGAAGCTGGGCAAGCCGGTCGTCGCCGCCATCAACGGCGCCGCGCTCGGCGGCGGTCTCGAGATCGCCCTGGCCACGCACCACCGCGTCGTCGTCGACTCGCCGAAGATCCAGCTCGGCCTGCCCGAGGTCTCCCTCGGCCTGCTCCCGGGCGGCGGCGGCGTCACGCGCGTCATCCGCAAGCTCGGCATCGCCAACGGCCTGATGCAGGTCCTGCTGCAGGGCCAGCGCATGAAGCCCGGCAAGGCCAAGGAGGTCGGCCTGGTCGACGAGCTCGTCGCCGGACCGGATGACCTGCTGCCCGCCGCCAAGGCGTTCATCACGGCCAACCCCGAGGCCGTCCAGCCGTGGGACGTCAAGGGCTACAAGATCCCGGGCGGCACGCCGAGCAACCCGAAGCTGGCGGCCAACCTGCCCGCCTTCCCCTCGAACCTGCGCAAGCAGCTCAAGGGCGCGAACATGCCGGCGCCGAAGAACATCATGGCCGCCGCCGTCGAGGGCGCCCAGGTCGACTTCGACACCGCGATCGCGATCGAGGGCCGGTACTTCGTCGACCTCGTCACCGGCCAGGTGGCGAAGAACATGATCCAGGCGTTCTTCTTCGACCTGCAGACGGTCAACGGCCTGCGCGGTCGCGAGAAGGACCGCACGCCGTGGAAGGCGACGAAGGTCGTCGTGCTGGGCGCGGGCATGATGGGCGCGGGCATCGCGTACCAGTGCGCCAAGTCCGGCATCGAGGTCGTCCTGAAGGACGTCACGCAGGAGGCGGCGGACCGCGGCAGGGGCTACTCCGAGAAGCTCGTCGCCAAGGGCATCGAGCGCGGCAAGGTGACGCAGGAGAAGGGCGACGCCCTCCTCGGCCGCATCACCGCCACGGACGACCCGTCGCTCGCCAAGGACGCCGACCTCGTGATCGAGGCCGTGTTCGAGGATCCGAAGGTCAAGGCGCAGGTCTTCGCCGAGATCGAGCCGTTCCTCAAGCCCGACGCCCTGCTGGGCTCGAACACGTCGACGCTGCCGATCACGGAGCTCGCCGAGGGCGTGTCCCGCCCGGACGACTTCATCGGCGTCCACTTCTTCTCGCCCGTCGACAAGATGCCGCTCGTCGAGCTCATCAAGGGCGACAAGACCTCCGACGAGACCACGTCCCGTGCGCTGGACCTCGTCAAGCAGATCGGCAAGACCCCGATCGTCGTCAACGACTCGCGCGGCTTCTTCACCTCGCGCGTCATCGGCACCTTCATCAACGAGGGCATCGCCCTGCTGAAGGAGGGCGTCCCGGCCCGCACCATCGAGCAGGCCAGCTCGCAGGCGGGCTACCCCGCCCCGGTGCTGCAGCTCTCGGACGAGCTGAACCTGAACCTCATGGCGAAGATCCGCAAGGCGTCCAAGGACGCCGCGGGCGACGCGTGGGTCGACCACCCGGCGTTCGGCGTCATCGACGACATGATCGAGGCCGGTCGCGCGGGCCGCCTGGCCGGCGCCGGCTTCTACGAGTACGAGGACGGTAAGCGCCTCGGTCTCTGGAAGGGCCTGGGCGAGAAGTACGGCGCCAAGGCGATCCCGGGCGACACCGACCCGGCGACGCTGTCGCTCGTGGACTACGAGGAGCGCATGCTCTTCGCCGAGGCCATCGAGACGGTCAAGTGCCTCGACGAGGGCGTCCTCGAGACGGTCTCCGACGCCAACATCGGGTCGATCTTCGGCATCGGCTTCCCGGCCTGGACCGGCGGCGTCCTGCAGTACATCAACGGCTACGTGCCCGCCGGCGCCGACGAGGCCACCGGCGTCGCCGGCTTCGTCGAGCGCGCGAACGAGCTCGCCGCGAAGTACGGCGAGCGGTTCACGCCTCCGGCCTCCCTGGTCGCGAAGGCCGAGGCCGGCGAGACGTACACCGACGAGAGCGTCCTGGCCAAGGCCTAGACGGGCGGCGCTCCGGCGCCGCCACCTCTTCGACGGCCCGCCGAACGGCGGGCCGTCGTCGTTCACACGTGGTGCGCCCGCGCCACGCCGCGTGCGTGCCGTCCCTAGACTGGGCTGATCTTGCTGAGGGCTCAGTCGTGCGCGTGAGGATCCTGGGGAAGTCCCCCGCCTGGCAGGACGTCGACGGCGCGTGCAGCGGGTACCTCGTCGAGGAGGACGGCTACACGCTCCTGCTCGAGTGCGGCAACGGCGTGTTCGGCAAGCTCCGCGCGCACATGGACTACGTCGACCTCGACGCCTGCGTGATCTCGCACTGCCACGCGGACCACACGCTGGACCTCGTGCCCTACAGCTACGCGCTGTCGTTCGCCCCGCGGCAGCAGCCCGTCCCCGTCCCGCCGTGGCCGGGCACCGACACCCCGGCGCGCCCGCGCCTGCACCTGCCGCCCGGCGGCGAGAAGGTCATGCGCACCGTGATGACGGCGTGGGGGATGCCCGCGCTCGTCGAGCAGGCCTTCGCCTCCGCCGAGTACGACCCCGAGGCCACGCTGCACCTGGGGCCGTTCGAGGTCCGCTTCCGCGCGGTCCCGCACTTCGTGCCGGCCTACGCGGTCGAGATCGTCTCGACCGTCACGGGCGGGCGGTTCGTCTACGGGTCCGACTGCGCGCCCAACGAGGACCTCGTCGAGTTCGCCTCGGGCGCGGACCTCTTCTTCGTCGAGGCGACGCTGCCGCGCCCCGAGCGCGCCGGCCCGCGCGGGCACCTCACCGCCGCCGAGGCCGGCGAGGCCGTCCGGCGCGCCGGCGTCGCGCGCGCCGTGCTGACGCACATCTCCGACGAGGAGGACCCGGTCGTCGCGCTGGAGCGCGCGACCGAGACCGCCGGTGGCATCCCCGTCGAGATCGCCGTCGCCGACGCGCTCTACGAGCTCTAGCGGGCGGCGCCGGGCGTCCGTGGACGCTTCGGATCTCTGCACGGGCGACGCTCGGCAGTGCGGGTGCACAGCTCTCCCGTCGCCCGCACCGACCTCCTCGGTCCACGAACACCCGGCATCCACCCGCAGGTCGAGTGGGGGCCGCGGGTAGATTGCCCGCATGCGTTCCCGTGAAGGCGACCTGTTCGCCAACTTCGAGCGGGTCCGTCGCGAGATGGACGAGCTCTTCGGCGGCGTCCTGGACCGCGGCCTGCACGGGCGGACGCACCGCGCCGGGTTCGAGCCGGCGGTCGACGTCTTCTGCGAGACCCCCGAGGGCGGCGAACCACGGGTCGTCGTCCACGCCGAGCTGGCGGGCATCGACCCCGAGAGGGTGGCGCTCGAGATCCGCGGCAAGGAGCTGGTCCTCGCCGGCAGCCGGGCGGCGGGCGAGGCGGAGGGGCGCGCCTACCAGCAGGTCGAGATCGGCACCGGGGCGTTCCGTCGCTCCGTGCCGCTCGGCGTCGAGGTCCACACCGACCGGGCCCGGGCCACGTACCGCGACGGGATCCTCCGCGTGGAGCTGCCCATCCGGACGGACGCCGAGACGACCGACGCCGCGTCGGCCGGGAGCGACTCGTGATCGAGATCGTCTCCGATCCCGGAACGGGACAGGTCGTCGAGATTCAGGGCGACGGCGACTCCGGGGTCCGCGGGCCGCTGCCCGTGCTGCCGCTGCGCGACGTCGTGCCCGTGCCCGACACGATGCTGCCGCTGGCCGTCGGCCAGGAGCGGTCCGTCCGCCTCGTCGACGACGTCCTCGCCGGAGACCGTCGCCTGGTGCTCGTGACGTCCCGCGACGCGGCGGTCGAGGCGCCGGGCCCCGAGGGCATCCACGAGGTCGGCGTCGTCGGCCACATCGTGCGGATGCTGAAGGTCCCCGACGGCACGCTGCGGCTGCTCGTCCAGGGCACCCAGCGCGTCCGCCTCACGCGCTTCACGGAGACCGAGCCCTACCTCGTCGCCGAGATCGAGGAGCTGCCCGACCAGCTGGGCCCGGAGGGCGAGGACGGGCCGTCCGCCGAGATCGTCGCGCTGCACCGCAGCGTCCAGGAGACCTTCTCGAAGATCGTCGAGGCGGTGCCGTACCTGCCCGAGGAGCTGCAGATCGCGGTCGCCAACATCGACGACCCCGTCGCGCTGTCGCAGCTCATCACGGGGTCGCTGCGGATCGGGACCGACGAGAAGCAGGAGCTGCTCGAGCAGGTCGACGTCCAGGCGCGGCTGCGGCGCCTGATGGCGATCCTCGCCCGCGAGCTCGAGGTCATCTCGATCGGGTCCGAGATCCAGTCGCAGGTCCAGTCCGAGCTCGACAAGGGCCAGCGCGAGTACGTGCTGCGCCAGCAGCTCAAGGCGATCCGGGAGGAGCTGGGGGAGGAGGACCCGCTCGAGGCCGAGCTCGCGGAGCTGCGCGAGCAGCTCGACGCGCTGGACCTGCCCGAGGTCGTCGCCACGCAGGCCGACCGCGAGCTGCACCGGCTCGAGTCGATCCCGCAGGCCTCCGCCGAGCACGGCGTCGTGCGCACGTACCTCGAGTGGATCGTCTCGCTCCCGTGGAACGACCGCACCCGCGACGACCTCGACCTGCACCGCGCCCGCCAGATCCTCGACGCCGACCACCACGGTCTGGAGGACATCAAGGACCGGATCCTCGAGTTCCTCGCCGTCCGACAGCTCAAGCCCGACGCCCGGGGGTCGATCCTCTGCCTCGTCGGCCCGCCCGGGGTCGGCAAGACGTCGCTGGGCAAGTCGATCGCCCGGGCGATGGGACGGAAGTTCGAGCGGATCTCCGCCGGCGGCGTCCGCGACGAGGCCGAGATCCGCGGCCACCGGCGCACCTACATCGGCGCGATGCCGGGGACGATCATCCGCGCGATGCGCGACTCGGGGTCCAGCAACCCCCTGCTGATGATCGACGAGATCGACAAGATGGGCTCGATGGGGACCGGGGGCGGGCCGGAGTCGGCGATGCTCGAGGTGCTGGACCCGGAGCAGAACGACACCTTCCGCGACCACTACCTCGACGTGCCGTTCGACCTCTCGCGGGTCATGTTCGTCACGACCGCCAACACGCTGGACACGATCCCGGGGCCGCTGCGGGACCGGATGGAGATCATCCGCCTGGCCGGCTACACGGCCCAGGAGAAGCTCGAGATCGCCAAGCGGTACCTCGTGCCCCGGCAGCTCGAGCGCCACGGCCTCCGGCGCTCGTGGATCACGTTCGGCGACCCCGCGCTGCGGACCCTGATCGAGGACTACACCCGCGAGTCCGGGGTGCGCAACCTCGAGCGCGAGATCGGCCGCGTCGTGCGGAAGATCGCCCGCGAGATCGTCGAGCAGGAGCAGGACGCGACCGACGACGCGCCCCCGGCGAAGCCGAAGCGGGTGACCGTGTCGCAGGCCCGCGTCGAGGAGCTCCTCGGCCGTGGCACGTGGGCCGGGGCCGACGAGGCGCTGCGTCGTCGCACGCGGCGCGCGGGCGTGGCGACGGGCCTCGCCTGGACCCCGGTCGGCGGCGACGTCCTCGTCGTCGAGGCGGCCGCGATGCCGAAGTCCGGGTCGCAGCCGACGCTGACGACCACGGGCCAGCTGGGCGACGTGATGCAGGAGTCCGTCCGCGCGGCCCTGACCTGGGTCCGCGGGAACCTCGCGGCCGTGGCGCCCGACGTCGCGCAGGACTGGTTCTCCCAGCACGACCTCCACGTGCACGTCCCCGCCGGGGCCACGCCGAAGGACGGACCGTCCGCGGGCATCACGATCGCCACCGCCATCGTCTCGCTGCTGACCGGCCGCGAGGTCGCCAAGGCCGTCGCGATGACCGGCGAGATCACGCTGACGGGCGAGGTCCTGCCGATCGGCGGTCTGAAGGAGAAGGCGCTGGCGGCGCAGCGCAACGGCGTGCGCTGCGTGATCGCCCCGCGAGAGAACGAGCGCGACCAGGAGGACATCCCCGAGCCGCTGCGTTCGCGCATCGACTTCGTCTGGGTCGACCGGGTCGAGCAGGTCCTCGAGGCCGCCCTGGGCCGTTTGCCCGGGGGATCCGCCGGGTAGCGCATCTGCAGCAGTCACCGGAATCCGGCGTCGCAGGACGCCGGACCCCGGTGGCCCCGGGCGCGGAGCGGTAGGCTCACGTGCGTTCGGCCTCACCACCCCAAGACGGAGGACCATGGCGTTGAAGACGCAGTCCAAGAAGCAGCGGAAGATCCAGGCGAAGGCCGCCAAGAAGAGCGCGAAGCAGCTCGGCAAGCGGGCCTCGAAGAAGGTCGCCGCGCGTGAGGACGCCGTGCGCAACCTGATCGAGAACCAGGATCTGCACGACGACCTCCGCAACCTGGCGGACGCCGCCAAGACCGCCTACGCGCGCGTCTCGACGAACCCCGGCGCCCTCCTGCAGGACAAGAAGGTCCACAGCGAGGTCCGCGCGGGCACGAGCGCCCTGCTCGACGCCAAGGGTCAGCTGAACGGCAAGAAGGCGAAGAAGAAGAAGGGCGGCTTCGGCGGCATCTTCCTCCTGCTCGTCGGCTCCGGCATCGCCGTCGTCACCGTCCCGGCCCTGCGCACGAAGGCGCTGGACCTGGTCTTCGGTCCCGAGGAGGAGCTCGACTACTCCGTCGGGTCCGCCGCCGGCTCCACGTCGGCCAACGGCAACGGCGCCACGGCCGGCACGACGTCCACGCCGGTCAGCGGCAGCTGAACCTCGCACTCCCGGGTGCGCCGCACGGCGGCGCCCCCGACGTGCGGACCCGACGGTCCGCGTCCCGACGGCCCCGCGAGGGGCCGTCCGTCGTTCCTGACCACGATTCGCTCGGCTGGCCAGCCAGCCAGGTATCCTCGGTCTGTGGCGACGGAGGAGACCAAGCGACAGCTGGCGACGGACAAGGCCCTGCGGATCGTGGACGCCATGCGCTCCAGCGTCGCGCGTCGCGGTGTCGCCGGCTCGACCTTCGACCACGTCGCCCGCGAGGCCGGGGTCTCGCGCGGGCTCCTGCACTACTACTTCGGGTCGAAGGAGCGCCTGCTCGTCGAGGTCGCCAAGCGCGACTCCGAGGTGCGCTTCGCCGCCATGGCCTCCGCGCTGGAGCACGCGACGTCCGCCGGCCAGCTCGTCGACCAGTGGGTCCGCTCGCTGCAGGCGACCGTCAAGCACGAGCCGGAGTACGTCTCGATGCTGCTCGAGCTCTACACGCTCGCGCAGCGCAACCCCGAGATCGCCGACGAGCTGTCGTCGCTGATGCAGGGCATGTCCGACGCGCTGGCGCAGCGCAGTCGCCGGCTCGAGGCCGACGGGGTGATCCGGCTGGCGGCCAGCCCCGAGGTCGTCGCCGACGTCATGCTCGGCTTCGGCTACGGCATGGCGCTCCGGCTCCTAGCCGAGCCCGGCCGGGACATGGACGAGGCGATCGAGATCGCCGCGACCGCGGCGCGCGGGCTCTACCAGGACCTCTGAGCCGCTCGCCGCCCGGGCGGCGGGCTTAGTCGGGGCGCCTGGCGATCCCGAGCGCCATCGGCGAGATCGGCACCGGTGCCCACGAGGGGGCGGCCCGGACATCGCGGTGCTCGACGCGCTCGAACCCGGCCGCGTCGATCGCCGCCACCGTGTCGCGGTGGGTGTGGCAGCCGCCGAACGCGCGGGGCCAGAAGGTCGCGTCGACGGCCCGCTGCACGCCGCCGAGCCAGCCGTCGGTCGCGACGTGCTCGTAGTAGCGCAGCTCACCCCCGGGGCGCAGGGCACGGCGCGCCGCGGCCAGGGAGCCGGGCACGTCGGCGACCGAGCAGAGGACGAGGGCGCAGACGACCGCGTCGAACGGTCCGGCCGCGTCGGCGGGCAGCTCCTCGAACGTGCCGTCGACGACGCGGATGCGGGTGCCCGGGTGGACGGCCTCGTGCGCGGTCGCGGCGCGCTCCGCCTCGTCGCGCAGCGCGCGGTCGGGCTCGACGGCGACGACCTCCTCGACGCTCTCGGGGTAGTGCGCGAAGTTCGAGCCGGTGCCGGCGCCGACCTCGAGCACCCGCCCGTGTAGGCCGGCCAGCAGGTCGCCGCGGGCCCGGACGACCTTGGCGGGCTCGTGGCGCATCGCCCAGGACCAGACGCGCGAGAACACCGGATGATCGACCGTCTGCATGGGGCGCACCGTACCGCGGTGCCGCGGTGCCGGGCCGGCGTCAGTCCTGCGGCTTGGGCGAGACCCAGTCCTGGGCCAGGCGGCCGGCGAACAGCGCGACGAGCTCGTCGATCGGCACGCGCGTCTGCTCGAGCGAGTCGCGGTCGCGGACGGTGACCGTGCGGTCCTCGAGCGTCTGGTGGTCGACCGTGACGCACCACGGCGTGCCGATCTCGTCCTGGCGGCGGTACCGCTTGCCGATGGCCCCGGACTCGTCGTACTCCGTCTGGCCGACGCGGCGCAGGGTGTCGCGGATCTCCTTGGCCAGCTCCGGCTGACCGTCCTTCTTCACCAGCGGGAAGACGGCGACCTTGATAGGCGCCAGCCGCGGGTGCAGGCGCAGGACGGTGCGGACGTCGCCCTCGACCTCCTCCTCGTCGTAGGCGTCGACGAGGAACGCGAGCGTGGCGCGGCCGACGCCGGCGGCCGGCTCGATGACGTGCGGGACGTAGCGCTCCTTCGTGGCCTCGTCGTAGACCTCGATCTTCGTCTTCGCCCCCTTGGAGTGCTGCGTCAGGTCGAAGTCGCCGCGGTCCGCGACGCCCTCGAGCTCGGACCAGCCGATCGGGAAGAGGTACTCCACGTCGGCGGTGCGCGAGCTGTAGTGCGACAGCTCGTCCTCGTCGTGCGGCCGCAGGCGCAGGTGGTCGGCGCGGACGCCGAGCTTCGTGTACCAGTCGAAGCGCTGCTGCTTCCAGTGCTCGTACCACTCGGTCGACTCGCTCGGCGGGACGAAGAACTCCATCTCCATCTGCTCGAACTCGAGCGTGCGGAAGATGAAGTTGCCCGGCGTGATCTCGTTGCGGAACGACTTGCCGATCTGGGCGATGCCGAACGGCGGCTTCTTGCGCGAGATCGCCAGGACCTGCTTGAAGTCGACGAAGATGCCCTGGGCGGTCTCGGGCCGCAGGTAGACCGTCGACGCGGACTCCTCGACCGTGCCGATCTGCGTCTTGAACATCAGGTTGAACTCGCGCGGCTCGGAGAGCTCGCCGCCGCAGTTCGGGCAGACGACCAGGGCCGGGTCCTCGCCGGCCTCGACCGCGGCCTCCTGCAGGTGGTCCAGGCGGAAGCGCTTCTTGCACCTGCCCAGGCACTGGACGAGCGGGTCGGAGAAGCCGTCGAGGTGCCCCGAGCTCTGCCACACCTTCGGGTGCTGGATGATCGCGGAGTCCAGGGCGACGACGTCGTCGCGGTCCTGGAGCATCGCCTTCCACCACTCGGCCTTGACGTTCTGCAGGAGCAGCACGCCGTAGTGGCCGTAGTCGTAGGTGTTCGCGATGCCGCCGTAGATCTCCGAGGCGGGGAAGACGAAGCCGCGCCGCTTGCAGAGGGCGACGATCTTGTCCATGGTGACGACGTCGGAGGCCATGGCGAGAGGGTACGGGCTCGCCCTCCGGGGCCGTGGTCCGGGCTCGGGCCCCGTCGCGGCGGAGCGCCGATGCGGGCGAGGTGGACGAGCGCCGGGCGCGGCCGCCGCTCCTCGTCCGCGGACGGACGTCGCAGCCCCGGTCCCTCCGGTCCGACCGTCGGTAGGATCTCGCCATGCCGCGCCGCCGCTCGACCCAGGCCCCACCCCCGAAGCTCGAGCTGCGGGGCCGGATGGAGCGCCAGTCGCTGCGTCTCCTCGGGGCGACGGGCGGGCCGAACCGGCGGGTGCGGCTGCGACGCCCGATCCGGCGCGACGGGCAGACGCTCGACGCCGCGACCCAGGCGATGCTCGCGCTGCGCGACCGCCTCGGCTACCCGGCGTGGCACGACCAGGCGGTGCCGCAGGCCCGCGCCACCATGCGCCACGAGGCCCTCGTCGCCGCGGGGCGCCCGATCGCCGTCGCGGCGGCCGACGACCTGCAGGTGGACGGGGCGACGGGCCCGCTCCCCGCGCGCCTCTACCGCCCCGGAGGCGCACGCAACCCCGCGCTGACCTGGCAGCCGGCCGCCGACCGCCTGCCGCTCCTCCTCTTCTTCCACGGCGGTGGCTTCGTCCTGGGCGACCGCGACTCCCACGACGCCGTCTGCCGGGTGCTCTGCGCCGCGGCGGGGATCCTCGTCCTGTCGGTGGAGTACCGCCTGGCCCCCGAGCACCCCTGGCCGGCGGCGCCCGACGACGGCCTGGCGGCCTGGTGGTGGACCGTCGACCACGCGGCGGAGCTCGGCGCGGACCCCGAGCGCCTCGCGATCGGCGGCGACAGCGCCGGAGGCAACCTGAGCGCGGTCGTGGCCCAGGAGGCCGTCCGCGGCCGCGGACGCGAGGACGACGTCCCGCCGGCGGCGCAGCTCCTGCTCTACCCCGCCGTCGACTTCACCCGCCGGTACCGCTCCCGCGACCTCTTCTCGCGCGGCTTCTACCTCGAGGACGCCTCGATGGACTGGTGCGAGCACCTGTACCTCGGGGTCGAGGGCGAGCCGGGCGCCGCGGACCGGGAGGACCCGCGGGTCTCGCCGCTGCTCGGCGAGCTCGGGGGCCTGCCGCCCGCGCTGGTGGTGACGGCCGGGTTCGACCCGCTGCGCGACCAGGGCGAGGCGTACGCCGCGGCGCTGGTCGAGGCCGGCACGCCCGCCGTCTGCCGGCGCATGCCGGACCTGATCCACGGGTTCGCCAACACCCCGGGGGTCGGTCGTCGCTCGCGCGAGGCGATGCTCGAGGTCGCCTCGCTCCTGCGCGGCATGCTCGAGATCCAGCCGGCCGTGCACGCCCACGGGGCGACCGCGGGGGCCGCCGCGTCGGCCTCCCCGACGTAGGCGGCCGCGGTCCCGGCCGGCGGCCGGGACCGTGCCGGCCCGGCAGCCGGTCGCGGGCCCTTGGCACTCTCCCCGGATGAGTGCCAAGGAGCGCGAGTCCGGGTGCCGCCCGGCCTATACTCCGAGACCCATGCCCATCTACGAGTACCGCCGCCCCGACGGGACGACCTTCGACGTCCTGCAGAAGTTCTCCGACGACGCCCTCACGCACGACCCCGACACCGGCGTGCCGGTCCAGAAGGTCCTGAGCGCGCCGGCGATCCACTTCAAGGGCGCGGGCTTCCACAACACCGACTACGGCACGAAGAAGCGCCCGGTCGGCGGTGGCGGCGACTCGTCCTCCTCGTCGTCCGGCGAGGGCTCGGGCTCCTCGGACAGCTCGTCCTCGTCCTCGGACTCCGGTTCCTCCTCGTCCGACGCGTCGTCCTCGTCCTCGTCGTCGGACAGCTCGTCGACGTCGTCCTCGTCGTCCTCCTCCTCGTCGACGTCGTCCGGATCGTCGTCCGGCGGCGGCGCCTCGTCGGGGTCGTCGTCCTCGTCCGACTGAGGCCCCGATGCCGACCTACGTGTACCGCCGTCCCGACGGGACCACGTTCGAGACCGTCCAGCGGATCTCGGACGACGCCCTGACGCACGACCCCGACACCGGCGTCCCGGTCCAGCGGGTCCTCTTCGCCCCGGCCGTGCACTACAAGGGCAGCGGCTTCTACGCCAACGACTACGGCACGAGCAAGGGCAACAAGCAGCTCGAGCAGGCCGCCAGCGACGGGGCCGACGCGCACGACGACAAGTTCCGCAAGCAGCGCGCCGAGCGGCAGAAGGCGGAGGCCGCCGAGCCGGCGCCGAAGCCCGCGCCGCCCAAGGCGCCCTGAGGGCCCGGGAGCACCGCGGGCCGCGCGGCCCGGGCCCGCCCGGGGCCTCGGCCGACGCTGCGGCCCGCTCGCTCCCCGGACTCGACTACTTCTCGTAGCGGCGGCGGGCCCGCTCGACGGCCTCGGGCGACACGCTCAGCGCCTGGCCACCACCGGGGATGCTCTCCACGCCCGTCGGCTTGAGGACGTGGCTGCCGCCGCTGCCCGGGAGGAACTGACCGATCGCGACGCCGAGCAGCGTGAAGCCGGACATGTCGGTCTTGACGGCCTGCGGTGCCTTCCACGCGATCAACGGCAGGCGCATGAAGCCCGCGGGGGAGAGGATCCGCCGCTTCATCGCCCCGATGACCTCCTGCTGCCGACCGGCGCGGTCGACGTCGTCCTGGCCGGGGTCGCAGCGGTTCTTGCGGACCCGCGCCAGCGCCAGGGCGGCCGAGCCCCGCAGCTTGTACTTCTCGCCCTTCTTCAGCCGGAACGACGTGCCGCCGAGCTTCTTGTCGTAGCCGATGGTCACGCCAGCACGAGGCCGGTTCGCGCCGCCGCTGACGTCCGCGGTCAGGCACGTCTTCGGCGTGTAGTTGACCCCGCCCATCGCGTCGATCAGCCCCGGGAAGTTCTCGAAGTCGATGGTGGCGACGTGGTTGACGTCGATCCCGGTCAGGTTCTCGACCGACCCGACCGACCCGCGGATCCCGTCGAAGGCGTACGCGGCGTTGATCTTCTGGCGGCCGTGGCCGGGCACGTCGACGGCGGTGTCCCGCGGGATCGACAGCTTCGCGTTCGCGAAGCCGCCGGTCCGCATCAGCAGCATCGTGTCGGTCCGGGCGCTGCCGCCCTCCGAGCCGGGCTCCTTCGATCCGGGCGGCCGGTCGTCGGTGCCGAGGATCAGGACGTTCGTCGGCGTGAACGGGGGCGCACCGCCGCCGAGCAGCGCGCCGACGTTGCCGCCCTGCTGGTGCACCGTCGCCGAGACCACGAACAGCACGATCGACAGGACGACCCAGGCGGCCACGGCGGTCACCGCCCAACGGAGGACCCGTCGCGGCGTGCTGCGACGGACACCGCGCCGGGGGCGGCCGAACCGCCGCCGACGCGGGGCCTGCTGGTCGTCGCCCTCGTCGCGGCCGCGCCTGCGGGCCTCGTAGACCGTGTAGCCGGGCCCGTCGGCGTCGTGCTCGGAGGCACGCGGCCGTGCGGGGGCGTCGTCGGGCTCCCGGCTCTCCGCCGGGCGCGGGGACGGTCGACCGCCCCCGCCCCGCGGGGCCTTGGGCGCGCGTCCGCCACCGCGGCCGCCGTAGACCGTGTACGGCTGGTCGTCCTGCTCCGGGCGACCGCCGCCGGCGTCGTCTTGGGGTCCCTGCATCAGGGGGTATGGTGGCGCGCGTGCCGGGCGACTGCGTCATCGGGGTGGATCTCGGCGGGACGAAGCTGCTCGCCGGCCTGGTCCGGGACGACCTGACGGTGCTCGAGCGGGTCTACCGCCTGGCTCCCCCGTCGGGGGATCCGGAGGACCTGCTGCAGCACGTCGTCGACGAGGTCCGCGAGCTGCTGGGCAGCGGGATCGTCGACCCCGCGCGGGTGCGGGCGGTCGGCGTCGGCATCCCGTCGCTGGTGGACCGGGAGCGCGGGATCGCGGTCTCGACGGTGCACCAGCCGCTCGACGACGTGCCGGTCCGGGACGAGCTGCAGGATCGCCTGCAGCTGCCCGTCGCCCTCGACAACGACGCGAACTGCGCCGCCCTGGCGGAGTGGCGGGCCGGTGCCGCGAAGGGCTGCGACGACGTCGTCCTCCTCACCGTCGGGACCGGGATCGGCAGCGGGGTCGTGGCGGGCGGCCGGCTGTTGCGCGGCTCGACGGGCGCGGCCACCGAGCTCGGGCACATGGTCGTCGACTTCGACGGTCCGCCGTGCCAGGGCGCCTGCCGCAACCAGGGCTGCCTGGAGGCGCTGGCGTCCGGCAGCGCGCTGGGGCGCGAGGGTGCGCGGCTGGCCGGCCAGCGCCCGGGCTCCGAGCTCGCGCGCCTGGCGGCGGAGGGCCACCCCATCACCGGCGTGCACGTCACGGTGGCCGCGCGACGCGGCGACCGGGCGGCCGTCGAGGCGCTCGAGCGGGTCGGGACGCTGCTCGGCGTCGGCATCGCCAACGCCATGAACATCTTCAACCCGGAGCTCGTGCTCGTCGGCGGCGGCGTCTCCGACGCGGGGGAGCTGCTGCTGGCCCCCGCCCGCACCGAGGCCCGCCGTCGCGCACGGCCGCCGTCCAACCGGGCCCGCGTCGAGCGTGCCGCGTTCGGACCCGAGGCCGGCATGGTCGGCGGTGCGGTGCTCGCCCTGGAGGAGGCCCGATGAGCACGCCGGAGACCGCGGGGACGACGGATCGTCCGGACGACCGGGACGACCGGGACGACCGGGCAACGCAGGGCACAGGGGCCACGGAGGACGCCGGGACGTCGGCCGATCACGACGCCGCGCCGGCCGACGGCCGCGTCGGGCGCCTCGTGGTCTGCGCGACCCCGATCGGCAACCTCGAGGACGTCACCGCCCGCGTCCTCCGCACGCTCGCGGAGGCCGCGGTGGTCGCCTGCGAGGACACCCGCCACACCCGGCGCCTGCTCGACCGCCACGGGATCCGGCAGCGGACGGTCAGCCTGCACGAGCACAACGAGGCGGAGCGCTCCGGCGAGCTGCTGGACCGCGTCCGCGCGGGCGAGGTCGTGGCCCTGGTCAGCGACGCCGGGATGCCCGTGGTCAGCGACCCGGGCGGCCGGCTGGTCGCCGCCGCACGCGACGCCGGCCTGCCCGTCGAGGTGCTGCCGGGCGCCAGCGCGCCGGTCACCGCGATCGCGACGGCCGGGATCGTCGCGGACCGCTGGCGCTTCGTCGGGTTCCTGCCGCGGCGCGGCGACGACGTCGTCGCCCTGCTCGCGCACCCCGAGACCTCCGTCGCGTTCGAGTCGCCCAACCGGCTGGTCGCGACGCTCCGCGCGCTGGCGGCGATCGACCCCGACCGGGTCGTCGCCGTCTGCCGCGAGCTGACCAAGCTCCACGAGGAGGTCGTCCGCGGCCCGGTCGCCGAGGTCGCCGCGCGGTTCGGTGAGAGCGGCGTGCGGGGCGAGGTCACCCTGGTGGTCGCGGGCGTCCCCGAGGCCGCGGCCGACGACGCCGACCGGTCCGTCGCGCTGGACGCGGTCGCCGAGCTCGTCGAGGCCGGGGCCCGGGCGAAGTCGGCGGCGCGCGTCGTGGCGGGGCTCACCGGGCAGTCGGCCAACGAGCTCTACCGGGCGCTGCACGAGCGCGACTGACGCCGCCGACGCCGAGGCCCGGTGGGCCGACGTGGCACTCCCCGGGCTCGTGACCCGGGCGGCGCCGCCCGGCGTCACGCTCCTCGCGGCGCTAGCGCTGGGCGGGCTCGAGCCCGAACGCCGCCTCGGCGCGGTCGACGATCTCGCCGGCCAGGGCCAGCGACGCGGTGGCCGCGGGGGAGGGGGCGTTGCGCACGTGCAGCGTGCGGTCGTCGTGGTCGAGCACGAAGTCGTCGACCAGGCCGCCGTCGCGGCGCAGCGCCTGCGCCCGGACGCCGGCGGGGCCGGGCAGCAGGTCGTGGGCGCGCAGCTCGGGGACCATCCGGGCGAGCTCCGCGGCCATCGCCCGGCGGCTGACGGTGCGGTGGATCTCGCCGCCGGCGGTGCGCCACCACGTCCGCGCCATCCGCCAGGTGCCGGGCCAGCGCACGGTCGCGCCGAGGTCGGTCCGGCGCACCCGCGTCAGGCGGTACGCGTCGCGGGCGCCGACCAGCAGCGCGGTCGGGCCGGCGTGGACCTCGCCGTCGACGCCGCGGGTGAGGTGCACGCCCAGGAACGGCAGGTCCGGGTCGGGCACCGGGTAGACCAGGCCGCGGACGAGCGACGCGGCCTCGGGCGACAGCACGCGGTAGCCGCCGCGGAACGGCACGACCCGGACGTCGGCGTCGGCCGGCGCGGCCCCGCGCGGGGCGAGGGCGTCGGCCCAGGCCCCCGCGCAGACGATCGCCCGGCGGGCGTGCGAGACGTCCGAGTCACCCGCCGGACCCCCCGGGCCGGTGCGGGCGCCGCCGGACGCGCCGCGGGGACGGTGCCGCAGCCGCACGCCGTCGTCGGACCGGGCGGCACCGACCACCTCGCGCCCCAGGTGCAGCGTGCCGCCCCGTGCACGGACATCCGCCGCCAGCGCCCGCGTCACCCCGACGAAGTCGACGACCCCGGTGCCGGGCGACCACAGCCCGTCGAGTCCCCGGACGTGGGGCTCGTGGCGCCGGATGCCCGCGGCGTCCAGGCGCCGCAGCCCCGGCACCCCGTTGGCGCGACCGCGGCGCTCGAGCTCGTCGAGCCGCGGCAGCTCCTCGGCGCGCGTGGCGACGACGACCTTGCCGCAGCGCTCGTGCGCGACGCCGTGCTCGGCGCAGAACGCCAGGAGCGCCTCGACGCCCTCGACGGCCAGGCGCGCCTTGAGCGAGCCCGGCCGGTAGTAGAGGCCGGAGTGGGCCACGCCGCTGTTGTGACCGGTCTGGTGGGCGGCCACGGCGTCCTCGCGCTCCAGCACCGCGACCCGCAGCCCCGGGCGCCGGCGCAGCGCCTCCCGGGCGACGGCGAGGCCGACGATCCCCGCGCCGACGACGAGCAGGTCGCAGGCCGCGGGCGGGGCGCCGTCGTCGGAGGCGGCGATCGGGGCCGGAGGCATCGGCTCGGGACCTACAGCGGAGCCTCGAGCTCGCCGAGGCGCTCGGTGAGCTTCAGGTTCTCGCGGTAGTCCACGGGCACCGCGATGACCGTGACGCCGTCGGACTCCAGGCCCGCGCGCAGGGCCGGCAGCAGCTGCGAGGCCTCGGTGATCCGGACGCCCGTGCCCCCGAAGCTCTCGGTGAACGCCACGACGTCGGGGTTGCCGAACTTGACGGACGAGCTCGTGCCGAGCTCCATCTCCATCTTCCACTCGATCAGGCCGTAGCCGTCGTCCTCCCAGACCAGGACGCACAGCGGGATCCCCTCCCGCACCGCGGTCTCGAGCTCCTGGGCGTGCATCAGGAACGCGCCGTCGCCGGTGGCCGCGAGGATCTTCGCGTCCGGCCGGGCGAGCTTCGCCCCGAGGGCGCCGGGAAGGGAGAAGCCCATCGTCGACAGGCCGTTGGAGAGCAGGCAGGTGTTGGGCGCGTAGGTGGGGTAGAGCCGCGCCATCCACATCTTCACCGCGCCGGTGTCGGCCAGGACGATGTCCTCGCGACCGAGCGCCGCGCGCGTGTCGGCGACGATCCGCTGCGGCGAGAGCGGCACCTGCTCGTCGTCGGCGTGCGCGTCGAGCTCGTCGCGGAGCAGGGCCGCGACCCCGGGGGTCTTCCGGGCGCGCCACGGTGCCGGGGAGTCCGCCGCGGCGTCGGCGCGCTCGAAGGCCTCCGTGAACAGCTCCAGCGACCGTCCGATGGATCCGTGCAGGCCGACGTCGACGGGGTAGTGCCGGTCGACCTCGGCCGGGAAGCGATGGACGTGGATGATCGTCGCGTCGCCCTCGGGGTTGACCTTCTTCGGGTCGAACTCCTGCAGCTCGTAGCCGACGGCGACGATCGTGTCGGCCGCGTCGAAGCCGAAGTTCACGTAGTCGTGGCGCATGAAGCCCACGGCGCCGAGCCCCAGCGGGTGGTCGTCGGGGAAGACGCCCTTGGCGTGGAACGTCGCGGCGACGGGGATGCCCGTGGCCTCGGCGAAGCGGACGAGCTGCGCGGCCGCGCCGTCCTCGCGCGCGGCGCCGTGGCCGGCCAGGACGATCGGGCGCTCCGCGGCCAGCAGCAGCTCCACGGCCCGGTCGACCTGCGCGTCGGTCGGCTCGTTCGGCCGGACGCGGTCGATCCGCAGCGGCACGAGGTCGTCGGGGACCTCCGCGCTCTCGATGTCCTCCGGGACCGCCAGGTAGACGGCGCCGGGGCGCTCGGTCTGCGCGGTCTTGAACGCCTTGCGGAGGATCTCGGGGATCGACTCGGGCGTCGGGATCAGGGCCGACCACTTCGTGATCGGGGCGAACATCGGCACGAGGTCGATGCCCTGGTGGGACTCCTTGTAGGAGCGGTCGCGGCCGACCTGGGCGGTCAGCGCGATCAGCGGGGTGGAGTTCGTCTGCGCGTCGGCGACCCCGAGCTGCAGGTTGATCGCGCCCGGGCCGAGCGTCGCCGAGCAGACCGCGGCGCGCTGCGTCAACCGGCCGTACATCTCGGCCATGAACGACGCGGCCTGCTCGTGCCGGACGAGCACGTAGCGGATCTCCGAGTCGTCGAGCGCCTGGACGAAGTGGATGTTCTCCTCGCCGGGGATCCCGAAGACGTACTGGACGCCCTCGGCCTCGAGGCAGCGGACGAGGAGCTGGGCGGCGGTGACGCTCATGCGGTGGTCTCCGGGGTCGGGATGGAGCGAGTCTAGGCGCCGCCGGTCCGGCGGATCCGGTGGCGTCGCGTCGGCGCGGCGCGGGGACGCCTACCCGCGTCCGGGGCCGGGCACGCGCAGGGGTCACGGGACCGTGCCGGGCTGCGCGCGACCCGTGCGCGTCGCGCGCCGGAACGGCGACGACCGGGGTGCGCCGGCGACGGCGGCCTACGGTCGGTGCGTGGTCGATCCGCCGCCGCTCCTCCGCCCCGTCGAGGGCCCGGTGGTCTCCCGGTTCTCGTACGACCGGGCCACGCCGTTCCGCTCCGGACGGCGGCGGATCGTCCGCTTCCGGGTGCCGCCCGGGGCCGTCGTCCGCGCTCCCTGCCGGGGGCGCGTGACCCACGCCGGGCGCGTCCCCGGTGGCGGCGGCGTGACCCTGCGCTGCGGCGGGTGGTCCGTGACGCTGACCGGGGTCGACGCGCAGGCCACCCGGGGGCGACGGGCGGCGAGGGGCACGACGATCGCCCGGGCCGGGGCGTCCCCGGTCGGTCTCGGGCTCCGCCGCACAGCCGACCCCTTCGGCTACGTCGATCCGCTGCCGCTCCTGCGCGCGCCGGAGCCCGCGGAGCCGTTCGTGCCGCTGGGCCCGGCGCCCCGGGTGCGGCCGGTGGCTCCGGTGCCCGCGCCGGCCGCGCGACCGCTGCCGGTGCCCGCGGTCCTGCGGGTGCCGGTGGCCCCGGGGGCGCCCGCCCCGGTGTCGGCCTGGGTGGGCCTGGGCGTGGCGGCGCTCGGCCTCCCCGCCGGAGCGGTCGGGCTCCGCGTGCGCCGCCGGCGGGTCCGTGGCCGCGCGGTCGTCGCGGGTCGCGCCGACGCCTGATGGCCGACGGCCGTCCCGCCCGCCCGCATCCGCATCCCGGCCCGACGGCCGGCCGCTCCGTCGGGCCCCGATGCGCGTCCGGGGCCTCCCCGACGCACGCCGGTACCCTGCCTCCGGCATGGGTTACCTCGTCACCACCCCGATCTTCTACGTCAACGCGGCGCCGCACCTGGGCCACGCGTACTCGACGATCGTGGCCGACGTGCTCGCCCGGCACCACCGCCAGCGCGGCGACGACGTGTTCTTCCTCACCGGCACCGACGAGCACGGCGAGCCCGTCGCCAACGTCGCCGCGGAGCGCGGCATCACCCCGCAGGAGCTCGTCGACGAGAACGCCCCGCGCTTCCAGGCGATGGGCCCGGTGCTCGAGAGCAGCAACGACTTCTTCGTCCGGACGTCCGACCCGCGGCACAAGGCCGTCGTGCAGGAGATCCTCACCGCCGTCAAGGACAACGGCTGGGTCTACGAGGGGCAGTACGAGGGCTGGTACTGCCCGAAGTGCGCCGACTTCAAGACCGAGACCGAGATCGCGGAGGGCAACACCTGCCCGATCCACGGCATCGCCCTCCTGCGGGAGTCCGAGAACAACTGGTTCTTCAAGCTCTCCGCCTTCCAGGAGCAGCTCGAGCAGCTCTACGCGGACCGTCCCGACTGGGTCGTCCCGCAGAGCCGCCGCAACGAGGCGCTCGCGTTCATCAAGGGCGGGCTGCAGGACGTCTCGCTCAGCCGCAACCAGATCACCTGGGGCGTCGAGGTCCCGTGGGACCTCGAGCACGTCTTCTACGTCTGGTGGGACGCGCTCCTCAACTACGTCACCGCCCTGCGCTTCGGCCGCGAGGGCCAGGACCTGACGACGACCCACTGGCCGGCGACGCACGTCATCGGTAAGGACATCCTCAAGTTCCACACCATCTACTGGCCGGCGCTCCTGATGGCCGCCGGCATGGAGGTCCCGACCCGGGTGATGGTCGGCGGCTTCCTGCTCGTCGACGGCGCGAAGATGAGCAAGTCCAAGGGCAACGTGCTGGACCCGTTCGAGGCGATCGAGCAGTACGGCGCCGACGCGGTGCGCTTCTACCTGCTGCGCGAGGTCGCGTTCGGGTCGGACGGCTCCGTCTCGCTCGAGGGGCTGAGGCTCCGCTACGAGTCCGAGCTGGCCAACGACTTCGGCAACCTCGCATCGCGCTCGACCGCGATGGTCCGCCGCTACCGCGACGCCGCGGTGCCCGACGTGGCGGTCGACGCGTCGATCGCCGCCGACTTCGAGGGCCTGCCGGCCACCGTCGCCGGGATGCTCGACGACGGGCAGATCAGCCAGGCCCTCGAGACGATCTGGGAGCGCGTCCGCCGCCTGAACCGCTTCGTCGAGGAGCGGGCGCCCTGGACCCTGGCCAAGGCCGAGAAGGCGACCGAGGAGGACCCCGACGCCGCCGCCCGGGCCACCGCGGACCTCGACCGCGTCCTGCGCACCCTCGTCGAGGGCGTCCGGTCGCTCGCCGTCCTGCTGCACCCCTGGCTGCCGGCCAGCACCGTCGTGCTGCTCGACGCACTGGGCGCCCCGGACCTGTCGTGGACCGGCGCCGAGCTGGGGACCGGGGCCGCGGGCGCGGTCGGCGACCTCGCCCCGCTGTTCCCCAAGGACCGGTCGGCCGCGTGAGCCGCCCCGTCGCCGCCCCCGGAGCCCCTTCGTGATCGACAGCCACACCCACCTCGACTCCTGCGACGAGGGCAACGACGAGCTCGTCGGCAACGCGCGCGCCGCCGGGGTCCGGCGGATCCTGACCGTCGGCATGGACGAGGCCTCCAACCGCACGGCGCTGACCGCGGCGGAGACCTTCGACGAGGTCTGGGCCGCCGTCGGCCGGCACCCGAACGCCGCGACGGGCTACGACGCCGCGGCGGCCGCGGACCTGCGCGAGCTCGCCGCCCACCCGCGCTGCGCCGCGATCGGCGAGACCGGCCTGGACTTCTTCCGCGAGGGCGCGCCCGGAGCGGACCAGCGCGCCGCCTTCCACGACCAGATCGAGATCGCCCGCGAGACCGCCAAGCCGCTCGTCATCCACACCCGCGCCGCCGACGACGAGACGATCTCCACCCTGCGCGAGCGCGCCGGCGGGGTCGTCGTGGTCCTGCACTGCTTCTCCATGCCCGCGCGCCTGCACGAGTGCCTCGAGCAGGGCTGGTACGTCTCGTTCGCGGGCAACGTCACCTACCCGAAGAACGTCGACCTCGCCCTGGCCGCGGCGAGCGTGCCCGACGACCGGGTCCTCGTCGAGACCGACGCGCCGTACCTGACGCCGCAGTCGCGCCGGCGCGAGCGCAACCAGACCGCCAACGTCACCGAGACCGCCCGCTTCGTCGCCGCGCAGCGCGGCCAGTCCTACGAGGACCTCGAGGCCGCCGTGACGGCCAACGCCGCCCGTGTGTTCGGGTGGGACGCGTGAGCGGCACCGACGCCGACGCCCCGCCCGCCGGTCCGGACGAGGACGGGACGCCCGGGAGCGGCACCTCGGCCGACGCCGCCGCGGAACGCGAGGCCCGGGAGGCCGCCGAGCGCGCCGCCGTCGCGGACGTCCTCGCCGGCGGGAGCGGGCAGCCCGCCCAGGCCAGCATCCGGCGGATGGCCGAGCACGGCGTCCGTCCCCGCCACGAGCTCGGCCAGAACTTCCTCGTCGACGACAACATCCTCGGGGTCATCGAGCGGCTCGCCGACCTGCGGGCCGACGACGTCGCGCTCGAGGTCGGCGGGGGCCTCGGCGTCCTCTCCGAGCACCTCGGCGCCCGCGTCGCCGGACTGCACGTCGTCGAGCTCGACCGCGGGCTGGAGGAGCCCCTCCGGGAGGCGCTCGAGCCGTTCCCGGGGGCGCAGCTGCACTTCGGCGACGCGGTCAAGGTCGACTACGCCTCCTACGACCCGCCGCCGACGGTCTGCGTCTCGAACCTCCCCTACAACGTCGCCGCGACCGTCATCCTGAGGACCGTGGCCGAGCTCCCGACGTGCGACCGCTGGGTCGCGATGGTGCAGAAGGAGGTCGGCGAGCGGTTCGCCGCGCCTCCCGGGACGAAGGCCTACGGGGCCCCGTCCGCCCTCGCCCAGCTGTCCTGCGACGTCAAGGTGCTGCGCGCCGTGTCCCGGCGGATCTTCTCGCCGGTGCCCAACGTCGACAGCGTGCTGCTCGGGCTGCGGCGCGTGCGCCCGCCCGCGCCCCGGCCGGTGCGCGACCTGATCAACGCCGCCTTCCTGCACCGCCGCAAGGTGCTCGCCAAGTCCGTGTCGCTCGGGATGCCCCGCGACGCCCAGAACGCCCGGCGCGACGCGATCAAGCTCGCGCTGGAGCAGGTCGGCCTGCCGCTCGACGTCCGGGCCGAGCGCGTCCCGGCCCTCGCCTTCGCCGACCTCACCCGCGCGATCGCGGCCACGGACGGCGACGACGCCACCGTCGCGGCGATCGACACCTGGAGGAGCGCATGACCCGGTCGTCGGCCGGTCGGACCGTCGGCGCCGGTGCGCGGACGGTCGCGCCCGCGAAGCTGAACGCCACCCTGCTCGTCGGCCCGGTCCGGCCCGACGACGGCCGCCACGAGCTGACGTCCGTGATGCAGTCGCTGAGCCTCGCCGACGACGTCGCGCTCGTGCCCGCCCCGGAGGGCGGGACCGACGGCGTGGACTGCCCCGGTGTCACCGGTGACAACCTCGCGCTGGACGCCCTGCGGGCCTTCCGCGAGGCGACGGGCTGGTCGGTCGGCCCGCTCACCGTCCGAATCGTCAAGCGCATCCCGGTCGCCGCGGGGATGGCCGGCGGGTCGACCGACGCCGCCGCCGTCCTGCGACTCGCCGCCCACCTCAGCGGCCACGACGCCCCGGACCTGCTGCAGGAGCTCGCCGCCGGTCTCGGGGCCGACGTGCCGCACGGCCTGCGCCCGGGCCTCGCGCTGGCCGCGGGCGCGGGGGAGCGGCTCGTCCGCTTCGGCGGCGTCCTCCCCGGCGCCGTCGTCGTCGTCCGTGCCGACGTCGGCCTCTCGACCCCGACCGTCTTCCGGCGTGCCGACGAGCTCGCGCCGCCCCGCACCGCCGAGGACCTCGAGGCGTGGCGCCTGCGCGTGGTCGCGGCGCTCGAGGCGGTGGGCGGCGGAGAGCTCGCGCGCTACCCCGACGAGCTGGCCGTCAACGACCTGGGCGCCGCCGCCGTCGATCTGGAGCCCGTGGTGGGCGAGCACCTGGCCGCGCTGGGGGCGGCGGGTGCCGCACCGGCGCTGGTGTGCGGGTCCGGCGCCACGACCGTCGGCTGGTTCGCCGACGAGGCGACCGCCACGGTCGCGGCGCGGCGCCTGCGCTCCGAGGGCCTCGACGCCCTGATCGCGGTCCCCTCGGCCGGCGCACCGATCGTCGAGGTGGAGGCATGAGCGGTCTCGCCCCGGCGATCCCTATCGCCCAGGTGCACCCGCTCTGGCTCTCGCTGGTCGTCCTCGCGCCGGCCGTCGTCTGGTTCTTCCGCCGCCGGGGCACGAAGCCGGGCTGGGCGATCCCGGTGGCGGTCGTCGCCGTCGTGGCCGGCGTCCTCTTCGGTCTCGGACTCGTCGAGATCCCGTCGCTGGAGGACCTGCCGCTGCAGGAGAAGGTCGGCGACGTCGGCGATGCCGTCGGGCACTGGGGCTACCTGATCGTCGGCGTCCTCGCGTTCCTCGAGACGGGCGCCTTCGTCGGTCTCGTCGCACCGGGCGAGACGTTCGTCATCCTCGGCGGCGTGCTCGCGGGCGAGGGCACCCTGAGCTACGGCCTGCTGCTCGCGCTCGTCTGGTTCTCCGCGTTCCTGGGCGACGCCGCGAGCTTCGGGCTCGGACGCCGGTTGGGCCGCGGGTTCCTGGTCAAGCACGGGCCGCGGGTGAAGATCACGCCCGACCGGCTCGAGCAGGTCGAGGGCTTCCTGGAGAAGCACGGCGGCAAGGCCATCGTCATCGGCCGGTTCCTCGGCTTCGTCCGCGCGGTCGCGCCGTTCATCCTCGGCTCCAGCGGCGTCTCGTGGCGGCGGTTCCTGCCCTACGCCGTCATCGGCAGCGGGCTCTGGGCCGGCCTCTTCGTGACGCTGGGCTACATCTTCTGGCAGAGCCTCGACAAGCTCCTGGGCTGGATCAAGCAGGGGGCGTTCGCCTTCGGCACCGTCGTGGTGCTCGTCGTGGCGATCATCGCGGCGGTCCACTGGTTCGGCGTCGAGGAGAACCGCGACAAGGCCCGCGCATGGGTCGAGGACGCGCAGGCCACCCGCTGGGGCCGGGTCCTCCTGGCGATCTGGCGGCCCGTCTCCGGGCCGGCCCGGTTCCTCTGGCACCGGATCACCCCGGGAGGCATCGGCCTCGAGGCCACCACCCTGGCCGCGGTCATCGCCGTCGGCACGTTCGCGTTCGTCGGGCTCGAGTCCACCCTCGACGACCGCGGACCGACCGGCCTGGCGACGGGCGACGTCAGCACCCTGGACTGGGTCGAGCGCCTGACCTTCGGGCCCGCCGAGGAGCTCTCCCGCATCGGTGTGGTGCTCGGGTCCTACCCCGTCGTCGCGGGCCTCGCGCTCCTGGCGGCCGCGTTCCTCGTCGGCCGCCGCCGGGTCGGATCGGCGATCGCGCTGGTCGCCTCGTCCGCCGCGGCGCTCGTCATCGGCGCGATCGTCCGGGCGTCGGAGGGCCGGACCCCGCCGCCGGGCGCGCTCGAGACGGTCGACGGATCGAGCTTCCCGTCCCCGGTCGCCGTATCCGCCGTCGTGTGGGTCGCGGTCGCGCTGGCGTTGAGCCCCGCGGTGCGGCGGGTGCCCGGCCGCGTCGGCCTGACCGGGCTGGCCGTGATCCTCGCCGTGGCGATCTGCACGGCGCCGCTGGTCCTCCGCACCGCCTACCTCTCGGACGTCCTCGCGGGCGCCGGGCTCTCCGCCGCGGTGATGGCCGTCGTCGGCCTCGGCGCGATCGTCGTCGGGCACATCCGTCACACTCCCGACCCATGAGCGGGGACCTCACCACCTACCTCGTCGTCGGCGTCGGCGGCGTCGTCGCCCTGGCGACCGTGGTCTGGCTGATCTTCGTCCCCGTCGTCCAGATGTACCCGACCTGGTGGCAGAAGACGGCCGCCGGCGTCCTGGCGACCGTCGTCGTCTGGGCCTTCGCGATCGGTGGCATCTACGTCGGTCTGCAGGTCGTGGACCGCTTCCTCAGCTGAGCCTGCGTGGCCCCCGGCACGGGCGTGGCGACGGCCCACCGGTACGATCAGGGTTGTGCATCCGCCCGACTCGCCGGTGGTCAGTGACGCGGGGCCCCTCGACGCCATCGCCGAGGCCGTGTCCTCCGGCGCCGGTCTTCCGGCCCTCGCCCGCGCCGTGGCGCGCGCCCTCGACGCCGGTCTGGTGGTCGCCGACCGCGGTGGCGCGGTCCTGGCCGTGGCGGCCCGCTCGCGCGACGAGGAGCGCCGGCTGCTGGCCGTCCGCGGCGAGCTCGACGCGACGGTGCTGACCGTCGCGGGGGAGACCGCCGGCAGCGCGGTCCTCCAGCACCGCGGCGAGCCGGACCCCGGCGTCCTGGCCCTCGTCCTGACCGTCCTGGCGCTCGAGGTCGAGCGCGTCCGCGCCCCCGCCCGCGCCAGCCAGGAGGAGTCCGCGGCCTTCTGCGGCGAGCTGCTCCAGGGCACGCTGGCCGACGGCCCGGCGATCGTCGAGCGCGGCGCCGAGCTCGGCCTGGACCTGTCGGAGTCCACCGGGGCGCTCGTCGTCCGCGTCCACCCGCACGTCGCCGGCGACGAGGGCTGGCGCGCCCGGGCGCTGGCCGCCGTCGAGCGCGGTGCCCGTGCCGTCAGCCCCAGCTCGCTCGTGGGCGGCCTCGACCGGCCCGGCCCGGCCTGCGAGGTCGTCGCGCTGATCCCCGCCGGCTCCGAGGACGCGGTCTCCCGGGCCGCCCAGGCGGCGTTCACCGAGCTCGACGGCGTGCTGCCCGGGCACGGGGTCTCCGTCGGCCACGGACGCCCGACCGACCAGCCGGCGGACCTGCCCCGTGCGGTGCAGGAGGCCCTCCTGGCCTGCAACGTCAGCGAGGGCGACCCGGAGAGCGCGGTCCTCGGCTTCGAGGAGACCGGGGCCTACCGGCTGCTGCTGTCCGCGATGAGCGAGAACCCGGACGAGCTCCGGCGCTTCTACGCCGAGACGATCGAGCCGCTCGCCGCCTACGACGCGCAGTACGAGACCGACCTGGTCGGCACCGTCACCGCCTACCTCGACGCGGACGGCTCCGTCGCCGCCGCGGCCCAGCGCCTCTTCACGCACCGCCACACGGTCCGCTACCGCCTGGAGCGGGTCCGCGAGCTCTGCGGTCTCGACGTCACCTCGAGCGACGGCCGCGAGCGCCTGAGCCTCGGGCTGAAGGCCATGCGCGTCCTCGGCCTGGGCCAGCACGACGGCCCGGCCCTCGGCGAGCGCGAGACACGCCCCCGCCGCCCGGCCTCGGGCGGCCGCCGCACCGCCCGCTAGAGCGAGCGGCGCCGGTCCGGACCAGGACGACGGCCGGGCCCGTTCGCCGCGACCGACGGCCGCGCCGCGGTGGGTCCTCCGCCTCCGACGCCGACCCGGACCTCGGGGATCCGGCCCGGGTGCTGCACCGCGTCGCCTCCTGGGTAGCATCGCGCCCCATGCGGATCGGCATCGTCACGGGCTCGGGCACCTACGCGCTGGAGGGCCTCGACGGCGAGCGCCGGACGGTGGACACCACCGAGGGTCCCGTGCCGGTCACCGTCGGGTCCGTCGGCGGCGTCGAGGTGGTCCACCTGGCCCGCCATCGCGACGGCCACGCGCTCGTCTCCCACCAGGTCACCCACCGCGCGAACGTCCTGGCGTTCCGCGAGCTCGGGGTCGACGCGGTCCTCGCCGTCACCGTCTGCGGCACCTGCGACCCGGAGGCCGAGCTCGGCAGCCTCGTCGTCTTCGACGACCTGCACTTCCTCCAGAACCGCCTCGCCGACGGCAGCGCCTGCACCCTGCACACCGAGCCGGGAGCTCCCGGCCGCGGCCACTGGGTGTTCGAGGAGCCGTTCTCGCCGTCGCTGCGGTCGGCGCTCCTGCAGGCCGCCCGTGACGCGGGCCTGGCCGTGCGCGACGGCGGGTGCTACGGCCACGTCGACGGCCCGCGCTTCAACACCAAGGCCGAGATCCGCTCGCTCGTCGCCGTCGGCGTCACGGCCGTCAGCCAGACCGCGGGCCCCGAGACGACGCTCTTCGGCGAGGCGGGCATCCCGTACGCGCTGATCGGCTTCCAGACGGACTACGCCAACGGCATCAGCGACGTCGCGACCCCCGTCGAGACGCTCATGGACCTCATCTCCCGCAGCACCGCCTCGTTCTCCGCGGTCCTCGAGGGCGCGATCCCGCTCGTCGCGGCGGGCGCGGTCGAGCCGGTCGGCACGAACATCACCTGGGACTGACCGAACGGGGGCACGACCTGTGACCGCTCCGTGAGAACCGCTGGCGGGCGGCCGCGGCATGCAGGAGACTCGGAGGCGCAGTCGCCCACACCGTCCACGCGCCCCCGCGCCCGTCCGTCCCAGGATCCTCGGCATGACCCCAGCATCACCGTCCCCGTCCCCGTCCAAGCGCCGGAGCCGCCGCCCACTCGTCCTCGCGATCGCGCTCCTGGTGCTCGGCGTCGGCGCCCCGTCCGCGTCGGCCGCCTCCGTCGTCGAGGGCTCGGGAACCGATGCGGCGGGCGACGCGCCCTCCAGGGGCCTGGACGTCGTCGGCGCGACCGCGTTCTTCAACCGCACCAGCGGGAAGCTGAAGGCCACCGTGCAGATGGGCAACAAGCCGCCCGGCGACGTCGACATCCAGTACGGCATCACGCAGCCGGGCGGGGCGTGCGCACCGGAGGTCACGCTGCGCACCAACGTCGCGGCGGGCAAGGCGCAGCTCTACGGCAGCGCCGGCAACGTCCGGAAGAACGCGACGGTGGTGTACGCGGACGTCGGCATCGTCAAGGCGACGGTCACCGACGACGGCATCGGCTCGAAGGGCAAGATCAACTGCTTCGCCGTGCGGGCCTACGGCGCCGGGGCCAACCACGAGCTCCGCGACACCCTCGGCCCGGTCCCGCTGGCGGTGCGGACCGCGCCGCCCCCCCAGTGCGACCCCGAGGTCGACGACTGCGGCGGGACGGAACCGCCGTGCGACCCCGAGTTCGAGCAGTGCGACGGCTCGCCTCCGCCGTGCATCCCCGAGCTCGAGGACTGCGGCGGGACGACCCCGCCATGCGACCCGGCGCTGGGGGACTGCGGCGCCGGGGGCGTCGACACCGACGGTGACGGCATCCTCGACGACTTCGACGGCGACGGACTGCCGGACGACCTCGACGGCAACGGCATCGCGGACGCCCTGGAGACCGGCGGGGAGGGCACCGGCGGGCAGCAGCAGCTCTCCGTCCGCTTCTACGGCATCCCCGGCAAGCTCAAGCGGGGGCGGTCCTACGACGTCCGCATCCGCATCCGCAACGCGGGGGACGACGACGCCCGGAAGCTCAAGGTCCGCCTGACGAAGAAGACCGGCGTGGCGATGTCGCGCCGGGTGGCATCGGTCTCGAACGTCCGGGCCGGGAAGGGCGTCACCGTGCACGTCCGGGTCCGCCTCACCTCGAAGCAGGCCAAGCGCACCGTCCGCGTGTCCGTGACCAACGAGGCCGGGATCGACGAGCGGCGGTCGTTCGTGCTCAACCTCCGACGCGGGAGGTGACCGCGCGCCGCCGCGTCCGCGGTCCTCGCTGATCGAGGTCGGCCGGCGGGTCCCCGCCCACGCGGGCCCGCCGGGGCCTCGCCGGATCGGGCAGACGGCCCGCCGCCGGGTTCGCAAGACTGTCTGACGCGCTGGGGAGTGGTGTAACGGCAGCACGTCAGCCTTTGGAGCTGTTCGGTCAAGGTTCGAATCCTTGCTCCCCAACCTCGGGGTCCGCGCCCCGGGCGCGGGCAGGGGCCGCCGTCGCCCGCAGGGCCCGCTGACGTACGCTGCGCCGCGTGAGCCCGCAGCCCGCCCCGACCGTGATCGTCCTGGCCGCCGGCCGCGGCACCCGGATGCGATCGACGACGCCGAAGGTCCTGCACGACCTGTGCGGCGTGCCCCTGATCGGGTGGGTCCTGCGCGCCGCCGAGGGGGCCGGCGCGCACCGCACCGTCGTCGTCGACCAGCCGTCCCGCGTGCTGGACGGGCACCTCCCGGGGCACGTGGAGATCGTCGAGCAGCACGCCGACCGCCACGGCGACGGGACCGGCGGTGCGGTCACGGCCGCGCTCGGCGCCGTCGACCCGGACCGGCCCGTCGTCGTCCTGACGGGCGACGCCCCGCTCGTCACCGGCGAGGTCGTCCGCGCGCTGCTGGCCACCCACGCGGCGGAGGGCAACGCCGCCACCGTCCTCAGCGCCGAGCTGCCCGACCCCGGCCAGCTCGGCCGCGTCGTCCGCGACGCCGACGGGGCGGTCACGAAGATCGTCGAGACGAAGGTCGCGGGCGACGCGACGGACGAGGAGCTGCTGATCCGCGAGGTCAACGCGGGCGTCTACTGCTTCTCGGGCGACCGCCTGCTCGACGCGCTGCCCCGCGTCGGCGACGGCAACGCCCAGGCCGAGCGCTACCTGCCCGACGTCCTCGGCATCCTGCGCGCCGACGGCCACCGCGTCGGTGCGCACCGCGCCCCGGTCCCCGAGATCGTCCTCGGGGTCAACGACCGCGCGGAGCTCGCCGTGGTCCGTGAGGTCGCCCAGGCCCGCATCCACGAGGCGCACCTGCGCGCCGGCGTGACCGTCGTGCAGCCCGCCTCGACCACGATCGACGCCGGCGTGACCATCGAGCCGGACGCGACGATCGAGCCCGGCTGCGTGCTGCGCGGCACCACGACGATCGCGGCGGGCGCGGTCGTCGGTCCGCACACCACGACGATCGACGCCACGATCGGCGCCGGCGCCACCGTCCTCCACAGCCACCTCGTCGGCGCGACGGCCGAGCCGGGCGCGACCATCGGGCCGTTCTCCTACCTGCGCCCGGGCACCGTCCTGCGCGAGGGCGCCAAGGCCGGCGCGTTCGTCGAGATCAAGAACAGCGACGTCGGCGCGGGCTCGAAGGTGCCGCACCTCAGCTACATCGGCGACGCCGACGTCGGTCCGGGCACCAACCTCGGGGCGGCCACGATCACCGCGAACTACGACGGGCACCGCAAGCACCGCACCACCATCGGCGCGCGCGTCCGGACCGGCGTCGACACGACGCTCGTCGCGCCCGTCGAGGTCGGCGACGACGCCTACACCGGCGCCGGCAGCGTCGTGACGAAGGACGTGCCGGCCGGGGCGCTCGGCATCGCCCGTGCCCGTCAGAAGAACCTCGACGGCTACGCGGAGCAGGCCGCCGCGCGCGCCGCGGACGCGACGTCGTAGGTCCGGCGCGGGGCTGCGTCGGCGACCCCGCCCGGCCCGGCGCCGCCCGGGGGGCCGCTCCGTCCCCGCCCTCGGTGCCGCCGTACGCGAACGGTCCCGAATACCCGCTCGGGTGCCGCGCAACCCCGGGACGCCCGCACCGCCCGGCACGTCCGGGTAGCCTGCCGGACTGCGCGGGTCGTCCTCGACCCGTTCGCCGCCCCGCCTCCTCGCCCTCTGGATCGCCACACCGTGAGCTCCGTCCCGACGACCCTGGAAACGCCCGGCACCAGCCTGCAGCTGGGCTACGACAAGCGGCTCATGCTGTTCAGCGGGCGGGCCAACCCCGCGCTCGCGGACGCCATCGCCGGCCGCCTCGGCGTCAAGCCCGGGCCCGTCACCCTCAAGACGTTCCAGAACGGCGAGGTCTACTGCCGGTTCGAGGAGTCCATCCGCGGATCCGACGTCTTCATCGTCCAGCCGACCTGCGGCAACCCGGAGACCGGCATCAGCGCCAACGACGCGCTGATGGAGCTCCTCGTGATGATCGACGCCGCCGTCGGGGCCAGCGCGCACCGCGTCATCGCCGTCACCCCCTGGTACGGCTACTCGCGCCAGGACAAGAAGAGCGCGCCGCGCGAGCCGATCTCGTCGCGCCTCGTCGCCCGGATGCTCGAGTCCGCCGGTGCCGACCGCGTCCTGACGATGGACCTCCACGCCGGCCAGGTCCAGGGCTTCTTCCAGATCCCCGTCGACCACATGACGGCGATGATGATGCTGACCCAGTACTTCGTCGACCTGCAGCTCGACGACGAGCTCGTCGTCGTCGCCCCGGACGCAGGGCGCGTCAAGCTGAACAAGAAGTTCGCGACCCGCATGAACGCGGACCTGGCGATCCTCGACAAGGAGCGGCCCCAGCAGCAGGTCGCCGAGATCGGGCACGTCATCGGTGACGTGCGGGGCAAGACCGCGATCATCGTCGACGACATGATCGACACGGCCGGCACGCTGCGGGCGGCCGGCGAGGCGGTCAAGGCCGCCGGGGCCTCCCGCGTCTACGCGGCCGCCACGCACGGCGTCTTCTCCGGCAAGGCCTACGAGAACCTCGCGGCCGCCCCGTTCGAGCAGATCGTCGTGACGGACACGATCCCGCTGCGCGCCGGCGCCCCGGACAACGTCCACGTCGTCTCCTGCGCCGCCCTGCTGACCGACTCGATCCGCTCGATCTTCACGGACGACTCGGTCTCCGAGGTCTTCCAGGGCGAGAACCAGCTCTTCTAGGGAGAGGACCGGGCCCCGCCCCGAACGTCACGGGCTCGTACCGCGTCGGACTGCGGCGAGGTTCGGGGCACCCGGGGAGAGGACCGGGCCCCGCCCCGAACGTCGCAGGTTCGGGGCGCGTCGGACTGCGGCGAGGTTCGGGGCACCCGGGGGAGCGCGGTACGCTCGGTCCGTGCAGACCTCCGCCGCCCAGCTCCTCGCCGAGCGCCTCGGGCTCACCGACGACGAGGTGCTCGCCGTCCTGGACGCCGACCCGCTGAGCGTCATCGCGGGCGGCGAGATGGAGCACAAGCCGCAGCTCGCGCTGCTGCTGACGCTGACGAGCGAGCCTGCCGAGCAGGTCGGCCTGCCGACGCTGCACCGCTGGATGCGCACCGCCGGCCCCGCCGGACGGCCCGTCGAGCTGCTCACGTCCCGCGACTTCGGGGCGTTCGAGGACGCGCTGGCCACGCTCCAGGAGCGCGGCCTGGTGATCCGCAAGGCCCGCTGACCGGCGCCCGGCCGCCGGCCGGTGACGTCCCGGGGTGGCGGCGTCCGCCCGCCCGGCGTTTGCGATCATCCCCCGTCGTTCCCCCACGAGAGGACCCGCATGCCCCGCAACACCTCGCGCTTCGTGGCCGCCGGCCTCGCCTCGCTCTCCCTGCTGGCGGTGCCGGCCGCCGCTGACGCCGCCCCGACCAAGGGTCTCCAGGACAACGCGATCCTGAGCGACGACGCCGACCTTCGCGCCTCCTTCTTCAAGGACGCGAAGGCGTCGAAGGCCCGCACCGTCCGCGTGCTCGTCAACTGGGACGAGAAGACGACGCAGGCCCCCGCCGACCAGATCGCCCGCATCCGCCGCGCCGCCGAGGAGGGCCGCGCCGCACGGGTCAAGCTGCTCGTCGGCAGCTACGTGACGATGGGCCGCGGCAAGCGCGCCGGGGCCAAGGTCTCCTCGTCGCTGCAGTCGAAGTACGTGCTCTTCATGGGCGACGTCGCCACGCAGCTGAAGGACCTGTCGCTCGCCGGCTACCTGACGTTCAACGAGCCCAACTACAAGACCGCCTGGCCGACCCGCCAGGAGCGGGCCTGGGTCAAGCTCTCCAACCGCGTCTACAAGCAGATCAAGAAGAACGACCGCGGCGCCAAGGTCCTGGTCGGCGAGGCCGCTCCGAACACCCGCTCCGGGGACGCCTCCACGAACCCGGGCGCGTTCTTCCGCAAGGCGCTCTACCTCGACTCGTCCTTCCGGCCCACGAGCCGCTCGAAGGCCGCCCGGACGAAGCTCCTGGGCGACGGCTTCACGCTGCACACCTACGACTTCTCGCGCTCGCCCACGAAGGCGACGTCGGCGACGGACCAGTGGACGCACGGCAACCTGAGGACGACCGTCCGGCAGATCAAGGCCCTCGCCCGCGCCGGCCGCCTGTCGAGCACCGCCGCGCGGAACATCCACATCACCGAGTTCGCCTACCGCACCGAGGGGCGCTTCAAGACGCCGACCTCCCGCGCGGCGAGCTACCTGAAGTCCGCGTTCAGCCTGGCCAAGCGCAACGGCATCAAGACGTTCATCTGGTACCAGCTGCGCGACCCGAAGGGCCGCAGCGACTGGAAGAGCGGTCTGAAGACCTCCGACGGGACCTCCCGCCGGACCTGGACGATCTTCCGTCGCCTGAAGTAGGCGGGCGGCCCCCGGCGGCCCCCGGCGGGGCCCTGCTCGGCCCGGTCGGGACCGGGTGCCGCCCCGACCGCCCCGGACCCCCGGGGCGGTCGTCGTTCAGGCGTCGGGACCGGCCTCGACCTGGCGGTGGTCGCCGGGCCAGTGGCCGAAGGTGTGCTCGAAGACGTGCATGCCGTACCGGCTGACCGCGGCGGTCGTGCCGGCGAAGATCGCGGCCTGCAGCGCGGCGGCCAGGATCGCCCGGCCCGCCGGGTCCTCCCGCACGTCGGCGTCGGGCAGGTCGCCGCCGTCGACGCGCTGCCAGACCTGGTCGAAGATCGCGGTCGAGGCCTTCGTGGCGACGAGGCCCGCGACCATCCCGAACGGCTTGAAGAGGAGCTTCATCGCCCGCGAGACTAGCGCGGGGCGGACGCGGACCGTGCTAGAGAGCAGGCATGCACCGTCCCCTCCGGGCCGCCTCGCGTGCGGCGGCCCTGGCCGCCGTCCTCTCGGCCGCCCTCGCCGCCCCGGCCGTCGCCCAGGACGTCCCGGCCCCGGCGACCACGGCACCCGCGTCGCCCACCACCCCCGCACCACCGGCGACGCCGGACCCACCGACCACCCCGGTCCCCCGTCCCGCCGCCACGCCGCCGACGGCCGGCGGGCGGTACTACGCCGGTCCCGCCGACCGCTGGACCGTCGGCGGCGCCTGGCTGGTCCGGCGCGACCAGGGCATCGTCGGACTGAAGAGCGCGTGGCAGCGGCAGCGGACCGCCACCGGCTGGACGCCCACGTCCGTGCCCGACGTCTGGAACGCGGGGGACAACTCGCCCGCCTCCCAGGCCGGCGGGGTCGTCTGGTACCGCCGCGAGCTGCGCCTGCCCAGGATCGAGAAGGCCCGCCGCGGGGGCCTGTTCCTGCTGCGCTTCGAGCGTGTCTCGGTCGCCGCGACCGTCTGGGTCGACGGGGTCCGGGTCCGATCGCACCGCGGTGCCTACGAGCCGTTCTCGGCGACCATCCCGGCCTCGCAGGCCAAGGACGGCCGCGTCAACGTCGTCGTGCGCACCGACAACCGCCGCAACGTCGGCGACTTCCCGCCGGGGTCGACCCAGAAGGACGGGACGCCCGGCGGCGGCTGGTGGAACGACGGCGGCATCCCGCGCGAGGTCGGGCTGCGGTACGCCGACGGCATCGACCTCTCGCCGGTCCAGGTCACCCCCGACCTGCCCTGCGCGACCTGCTCGGGCGTGGTCCGCTTCCGCGTCACCGCCACGAACTACGCACGCAAGCGCAGTCGCGTCGCCCTGACCGGCCGCATCGACGGCCGCACGGTCCAGCTGGGCCGCGTGTCGCTCGCCCCGACCGCCGCGCTCGGACGCTCCCGCGCCACGACCGTCTCCGGCACGATCAAGGTCCCCAGGCCCCGCGTCTGGTCCCCGAAGGACCCCGAGCTCTACGACGTCGCGGTCGAGGCCCGGCTGCTGGACGGGAAGCGCGAGGGGCAGCGGGTCGCGCGCTACCGGCTGCGCACGGGCATCCGCTCGATCAAGGTCGTCGGGGGTCGCCTCAAGCTCAACTTCAAGGGCGTCGACCTGCGCGGCAGCGGCGTCCACGAGATGGACGTGCCCAACGGCAGCGCCCTGACGGACGAGGGGCAGGACACGCTGCTCAGACAGGTCCGCGCCCTCGGCGGCCTCGTGATCCGCGGGCACTACCCGTTCCACCCGCGGATCCTGGAGGAGGCCGACCGCCAGGGCCTCCTCGTGTGGGCCGAGATCCCCGTCTACCAGGTGCGTCAGTCGCAGCTGGCGCGCGACGTCATCCGGCAGAACGCGATGGACCTGCTGCGGACCACGATCCAGGTCAACGCCCACCACCCGTCGGTCTTCACGTGGTCGGTGGCCAACGAGCTGACGACGAACCCTGGGGCGCCGATCGTCCGCTACATGCAGGAGGCCCGCAAGGTCGTCGACACCTACGACCCGACGCGCCCGATGGCCTACGCGCGCCAGTCCGGCGTGAAGTACGGCTGCGTCGGGGCGTACGGGCCGGTCGACATCCTCGGCCTGAACGACTACTTCGGCTGGTACGGCGGACCGAACGAGCCGCTGGCGGATCCGGCGCAGCTCGGGCCGTTCCTCGACGCCCTGCACGCCTGCAACCCCCGCGAGGCGATCATGATCACCGAGACGGGCGCCGAGGCCAACCGCGACGGGCCGGTCACCGAGGCCGGCACCTACGCCTTCCAGGCCGCCTACGCCGCCCACCACTTCGCGGTCTACCGGTCGCGTCCGTGGTTGGACGGGGCGATCTGGTGGGGTCTGCGCGAGTTCCGCGTCCGCCCGAACTGGGGCGGGGGCAATCCACGGCCGACGCCGCCCTGGCACGGCAAGGGCCTCCTGGGCCGCGACGCCGGCTTCTCGAAGAAGCCCGCCTGGCAGGTCCTGCACGACGAGTTCCGCGGCGTCGACCAGACGGCGCCCGCGCCGACCACGCCGGTGACCATCCCGCCGTCCCCGCCGGGACGCACGTCCACGGACGGGACGGGGGAGGACGGCGACCCCGCCGACGGCGTGGCGTCCCCCGGGGCCTGAGCCGGGGCCGCACGCCGCCGGAGCCCGGGCGCGGTCCGCGACGACCGCCGCCCCGGCGACGACCGGATCCGGCCGAGGGCACCGCAGAACGCGAGCGTCTCGGCTAGGATCATCGGTCGCTCATGGCCACGAACTCTTCCTCGCTCGCAGTCGCTTCCCGCGAACCCGCCCACTCGCGTGAGTCGCGGCGTGCCCGTCGCGCCGGCAGCGTCCCCGGCGTGATCTACGGCGGTTCCGGCGACCCGGTCTCGATCGCCGTGAACGAGCGGGATCTGCGCCACACGCTCGCCGCCAAGGGTGCGGTCATCGACGTCGCCATCGACGGCGGCAAGAGCGAGCCCGTCGTGCTGAAGGACGCCCAGCGTCACCCGGTCCGCGGCCAGATCGTGCACGTCGACCTGCTCCGCGTCGACCTCAAGCAGAAGATCGAGGCCGTCGTGCCCGTCGAGGTCGTGGGCGCCGACGAGGCCGAGGCCGTCAAGCTCGGCGGCATCGTCACGCAGATCGTCCGCGAGATCACGGTCGAGGCGCTCCCGAACGAGATCCCGGAGAACGTCACGATCGACGTCACCGAGCTCGCCATCGGCGACAACCTGACCGTCGGCGACATCGTCGTCCCGTCGACCGCGACGCTCGTCGACGACGCCGAGCCGATCGCCGTGACGATGGCCGCCCCGCGCCTGGCCTCCGAGGTCGAGGCCGAGGAGGAGGCCGCGGCCGAGGCCGGCGCGCTGGCCGCCGAGGGCAGCGAGGCCAACGAGAGCACCGTCCTCACCGACGACGAGTCGGGCTCCGACTCCGACTCCTCCGGCGACGAGTAGCCGACCCGGACGGGCAGCCGTCCGGTCGCCGCTCCGCCCGCCGCGCACCCCGCGACGGGCGTCGAGCAGCACCGGTCGGCACCGCCGCCCGTCCGCGTCGCCGTCACGCCGATGGCCCTGCTCGGGGGCACCACCCCCGTCGACTGGCTCGTCGTGGGCCTGGGCAACCCCGGGTCCCAGTACGAGCGCACCCCGCACAACGCGGGGTTCCAGGTCGCCCGCGAGCTCGTGCGGCGCTGGGAGCTCGGCAAGGGCCGCGCGAAGTTCCGCGGCGAGTTCTGGCAGGGAACCGTCCGCGAGGGGGCGGGGGGGCTCGGTGTCGGTCCGCCGGTCAAGGTGGGCGTCCTGCTGCCGCAGACCTTTATGAACGAGTCGGGGCGGTCCGTGAGCCCCGCCCGCGGCCAGCTCAAGGTCCCGCTCGAGCGCATCCTCGTGCTGCACGACGAGATCGACCTGGCGTTCGGCGACGTGCGCTGGCGTCTCGCCGGCGGTCTCGCCGGCCACAACGGCCTGAAGTCGCTCAAGCGCGAGCTGGGGGAGCCGACCTTCGGCCGCGTGCGCATCGGCGTCGGGCGCCCCGCCTCGACGGACCCGGAGATCGTGTCGGGCTACGTCCTGGGGAAGTGGCGCCAGGCCGAGCACGAGGTCGAGGACCTGGTCACGCGTGCCTCCGACGCGGCCGAGTCGATCGTCTTCGGCCACCGCGAGCTCGTCGCCGCCAAGCCCAACGGTTGAGGGCCCGCGTCAGCGGGCCCTCGAGCGGTACGACGAGGGCGGCTGCCCCTCCTAGCGGGGGCGCGCCGCGTAGTTCGGCGCCTCGACCGTCATCTGGATGTCGTGGGCGTGGGACTCCTTGAGACCCGCCGAGGTGATCCGCACGAACTGGCCGTGGTCCTGCAGTTCGGTGATGTCCGCCGCGCCCGTGTAGCCCATCGCGGCGCGCAGGCCGCCGACGAGCTGGTGCGCCACGGCCTGGACGGGACCGCGGTACGGGACCTGGCCCTCGACGCCCTCGGGGACGAGCTTGTCGTCGCCGGAGACGTTGTCCTGGAAGTAGCGGTCCTTCGAGAAGCTCTGGCGGCCCTGCATCGCGCCGAGCGAGCCCATGCCGCGGTAGGACTTGAACTGCTTGCCGTTGATGAAGACGAGCTCGCCGGGCGACTCCTCGCAGCCGGCCAGCAGCGAGCCGAGCATCACGGACGACGCGCCGGCGGAGATGGCCTTCGCGATGTCGCCGGAGAACTGCAGGCCGCCGTCGCCGATGACCGGCACGCCGGCCGGGCGGGCGGCGCGGGAGGCCTCGAAGATCGCGGAGACCTGCGGGACGCCGACGCCCGCGACGATGCGCGTGGTGCAGATGGAGCCCGGGCCGACGCCGACCTTCACGGCGTCCGCACCAGCGTCGATCAGCGCCTGGGCGCCGCCGCGGGTGGCGACGTTGCCGCCGATGACGTCGACGGAGGTCTCGCGCTTGACCTGGGCGACCGTCTCGAGGACGCCGCGCTGGTGGCCGTGCGCGGTGTCGACGATGAGGACGTCGACCCCGGCGTCGACGAGCGCGTGGGCGCGCTCGCGCGAGTCCGCGCCGACGCCGACCGCGGCACCGACGAGCAGGCGGCCGGAGCCGTCCTTGGAGGCCGAGGGGTACTTCTCCGTCTTCGTGAAGTCCTTCAGGGTGATGAGGCCCGCGAGGCGACCGTCGCCGTCGACGAGCGGCAGCTTCTCGATCTTGTGCTCGCGCAGCAGGCGCATGGCCTCGTCGCCCGAGGTGCCGGGCGAGGCGGTGACGAGCGGCATCGGGGTCATCACCGAGCGCAGCGGCTGGCCGTGGTCGGACTCGAAGCGGATGTCGCGGTTCGTGACGATGCCGAGCAGCAGACCCTGCTCGTCGCAGATCGGCAGGCCACCGATGCCGTAGCGGCCCATCACGGCGTCGGCGTCGCGGATCGTCGCGTCCGGCCCGATCGTGACGGGGTGGCGGATCATGCCCGCCTCGGAGCGCTTGACCGTGTCGACCTGGGCCGCCTGGTCCTCGATCGACTGATTGCGGTGCAGGATGCCGATGCCGCCCTGGCGGGCCATCGCGATGGCCATCCGGGCCTCGGTCACCGTGTCCATCGCCGCGGAGAGCAGTGGCACCTTCAGCTGGATGTTGCGCGTCAGCCACGTGCCGGTCGCGACCTCGTTGGGCAGCACCGACGACGGGCCGGGCAGCAGCAGCACGTCGTCGTACGTCAGGCCCTCGAGGACGAACTTGTCGCTCGGCGTGATCGCCTCGACGGCGGGAGCGACGTCGCGGGACGTCAGGTGCGATACGTGGGGCATGGCGGCGGGTGCTGGGTCGACTGCGGCGAGGAACCCGGGTGCCCCGCCGCCGCCGATGGCGCAGCGACGTGACGTCCGTCTCCAGACGGTAGCGCGCCCATGGGCCGGAACAGCGTGATCGGGCTCCGATACGCCGTTCGCCCCGGGTGCCGATCCGTCCAGAGCGCCGACCCCTCCCTCCCCGGCCCGGCGGTCGCGCGCCGGACGTGCGCCGCGGCACCGGGCTCCGCCCGACCCCGCGATACGATCCGGACGTCCGCCCGGCGCCGCCGTGACGGACGGCGAACACGGCCGCGCCGGCTCCCGGCGGGGCCTTCTCGCGTCCCCTCGCCGGGCCGGAGGACAACCTCTCCGCGACCTCGCCCGTACTCCCACCGGTCCGCCGCATGTCCCTCCGCCCGCTCCTCCGCCACCTCGCCGACGAACCCACCGGCGCCCGCATCGCGCGGGAGGGCGGCAAGGTCTTCGTCGCCACGTCGATGCGGCCGTTCGTCGTCGCCGGCGCGCTCGACGGGGTGGACGGGGCGATCGGTCTGGGCCGGCCCGCGCTCGTCGTCGCGCCGGACGACAAGTCCGCCCGCGAGCTCGCCCGCGACCTGCGGGCCTGGCTGCACCCGCGACCCGTGCGGTTCTACCCGTCGCGCGGCGTCGCCTACGAGTCGCACCTGGCCCCGCCGCCACACCTCGTCGGCATGCGCGTCGCGGCGCTCGACGCCCTGCTGGCGGACGACGACGGCGAGACCGAGCTCCCGGTCGTCGTGGCCTCGGCCGCGGCGCTGTCGGAGACCGTCCCCGATCCGGCGCTGCGGCCCAAGGGGTTCTGCCTGAGGACGGGTGAGCTCCTGGACCTCGACGACTGCGCCCGGGACCTGGTCGCCTGCGGCTACGCCCGCGTCGACCAGGTCGACGACCGCGGGCAGTTCGCGATCCGCGGTGGCATCCTCGACGTCTTCCCCGCCACGGAGGACAACCCGGTCCGCGTCGACCTCTTCGACATCGAGATCGAGTCGATCCGCGCGTTCTCGGTCTACACCCAGCGCAGCCTCGGCGAGCTCGACCAGGTCGACGTCGCGCCGGCCGCCGAGCTCGCCGCCGAGCACCGCGGCGACGAGATCGCGCACTCGATCCAGGCGTCGAAGGAGGGGGAGGAGCGACCCGACGTCGCGAGCCTCCTGCCCGTCGACCGCTTCGGCCCGTTCCTCGACCTGGTGCCGCAGGACGCCGCGGTGATCATCGTCGCCGACGAGGAGATCCAGCCCGCGCTGCGCGACCAGTGGGACGACGTCTGCGCCGCGTTCCACGACGAGGACGCCGGCCACCTCTACGTCAAGCCCGAGGCGATCATGGAGGAGCTCGACCGTCGCGCCGAGCTGCGGATCATGAGCCTCCTGCAGGACCAGGACCTGCAGCTGCACGCCCAGTCCGGCGACCTGGCCGCCCGCAACCTGACCGGGGCGGAGACCGAGCTCGAGAAGCTCCTGCGCTCCGGCTACCGCACGGTCGTCACGTGGCGGCGGCAGGGCGACGGCGACCGCGCGGCCTACAACCTCTCCCGCGTCCGCGCCCAGTGGGTGGGGGAGGGCGACTTCGACCGCTCGCGGGCCGGGTTCGTCATCGCCGATCTCCGCCACGGCTTCATCGCCCCGGGGATGGAGCTCGCGGTGCTGCCGGACCACCGGCTCATGCGCCGGCGCAAGACGGAGGCCGACGACGAGTCCCGCCGGCGCTCCGGGCGCAAGGGCGCGCTGAAGTCCTTCGCCGACCTGCGCACGGGCGACATCGTCGTCCACGAGGACCACGGGATCGCCCGCTTCAACGGCTTCGACACGAAGACCGTCGGCGGCATCACCCGCGACTACCTCAAGCTCCAGTACGCCGGCGACGACAAGGTCTTCGTCCCCGTCGACCAGCTGGCCAAGATCACCCGCTACGTCACCGGCGGCGGGGCCGAGCCGACGCTCAGCAAGCTCGGCGGCAAGGGCTGGGAGCTGATCAAGACCCGGGCGCGCAAGGCCGCGCACGAGATGGCCGGCGAGCTCATCACCCTCTACGCCGAGCGCCGCGCCCGCCGCGGGTACCAGTTCCCCGCCGACGGGGAGCTCGTCGAGGAGTTCGAGGCGAAGTTCCCGTACAAGGAGACCGTCGACCAGCTCGACGCCATCGACGCCGTCAAGGCGGACATGGAGTCGACGCGCCCGATGGACCGCCTGATCTGCGGCGACGTCGGCTTCGGCAAGACCGAGGTCGCGCTGCGCGCCGCGGTCAAGGCGGCCGCGGACGGCAAGCAGGTCCTGATCCTCGCACCGACGACGATCCTCGCCCAGCAGCACTACGCGACGTTCGCCGAGCGGCTGCGCGACCTGCCGCTGACCGTCGACCAGGTCTCGCGCTTCCGTAACGCCGCGGAGCAGCGCGAGGTCGTCAAGGCGTTCAACGAGGGCAAGGTCGACGTGCTCGTCGGCACCCACCGCATCCTCGGCCGCGACGTCGCAGGCAAGGACCTCGGCCTGATCGTCGTCGACGAGGAGCAGCGCTTCGGGGTCAAGCAGAAGGAGAACCTGCGCCGCCTGAAGCTCCGCGTCGACGTCATCGCGATGTCCGCCACGCCGATCCCGCGCACGCTGCAGATGTCGCTGGCCGGCCTCCGCGACATCTCGACGATCGAGACCGCGCCGGAGGGCCGCCGCCCCGTCAAGACGTACGTCGGCGAGTACGACGAGCAGCTCGTCCGTCAGGCGCTGCGCCGCGAGAAGGACCGCGGCGGCCAGTCCTTCTTCCTCCACAACCGCGTCGAGACGATCGACGAGACCGCGGCGCGCCTGCGCGGGCTCTGCCCCGACATGAGCTTCGAGGTCGCCCACGGGCAGATGAGCGACCAGCAGCTCGAGGACCACATGATGCGGTTCCTCAAGGGCGACGCCGACGTCCTCGTCTCGACGTCGATCATCGAGTCGGGCATCGACATCCCGCAGGCCAACACCCTGATCGTCGACCGCTCCGACCTCTTCGGCCTGAGCCAGCTCTACCAGATCCGTGGCCGGGTGGGCCGGGGTCGGGACCGCGGCTACGCCTACCTCCTGTACCCCTCCGCCGCGGCCCTGACGGAGGACGCGATGCACCGCCTCACGGCGCTCGCGGACTACACGGAGCTCGGCTCCGGCTTCCAGATCGCGATGCGCGACCTCGAGCTGCGCGGCGCCGGCAACCTGCTCGGCGACGAGCAGTCCGGCCACGTCGCGGCGTTGGGCTTCGAGCTCTACCTGTCGATGCTCGAGGACGCCGTCCGAGAGCGCGAGGCCGAAGACCGCGACGGGTCCGAGGACGGCGCCGACGAGCGTCCGGAGCCCGTCCGCATGGACGCGCAGGTCTCCGCGTACGTCCCGGCGGAGTACGTGCCGTACGAGCAGGCGAAGGTCGACATCCACCGCCGGATCGCGTCGGCGAACGACGTCGCGAACCTCGAGGAGCTGCGCGGCGAGCTCGAGGACCGCTTCGGCGCGATGCCCGAGCCGCTGCTGAACCTCGTCGAGCTCCAGCGGGCGCGGATCCGCTTCGGCGAGGCGCGCTGCCGCGTCGTCACCCTGCGCGGGACGAAGCTCACGGCCACCCCGATCGAGCTGGACGCCGAGGGCATCGCCCGCCTGCGCGAGGAAGGGGCGGCGGTGGGCCTGGTCATGAAGTACGAGGGCGGCCACGAGCGGATCACCGTCACCGTCCCCGCCGAGGGGCCGGAGCGTCTCGAGGCCGTCGTGGCGGCGGCCGAGGGCGTGCGGGCCGCGGCGCTGAGCATCGCGCTGGCCTGACCGGCGGGCCGCGGGGGCGGTCGGTCCTCCCGGCCCCGCAGCCCGTGCGTGGCTCCGGCGCGGCACGGGTATCCGTGTCACGAGCGGGCCACGAGGCCCGCGATGACGGACCACGCGGGCGGGAACGGAATCTCCGATCCGGCCCGCGCGCAACGCTGATGGGGCCCTGAGCCCCGACTTAGGTCGGGTCGCTAGTCTGGCGCCCGATGCCTCGTCACCAGCGTCCCGCCACCAAAGCGCTCGTCGCCTGCGCAGTCGGCCTGCCGGTCGCCGCCCTCCTGACCGGATGCGGAGGTGGATTGTCCGGGGACTCGATCGCGAAGGTCGGGGACACGGACATCACCAAGACCCAGTACGAGCAGAGCCTGAAGTTCCAGGAGATGCGCGCCAGCCAGCAGGTCACGGGCAACAAGCTCTTCGCCTCGGCCACCCCGCAGCTGATCTCGTTCAAGGCGCCCTACACCGAGTGCCAGACCAAGCTCAAGGCCACCGTGCCCAAGGAGCAGCAGGCCCAGGTGACCCCCGCGCAGATCAAGCAGTACTGCGAGGGCATCCCGGAGCAGGCCAAGAGCCTCGCCGTCCAGCAGCTGATCTCCACGAAGGTCCTCGACGAGGAGGCGAAGGAGGCGAAGATCAACGTCACCGACGCCGAGATCAACAAGCAGCTCGACGCCGTCTACACGCAGGAGATCGGCGGCAAGGCCAACCTCGCCAAGTTCACCAAGCTCACGGGCCTGAACGGCGACGTCTTCAAGGACCTGGTCCGCCAGGGCCTCGAGCTCCAGAAGCTCACGGCGAAGGCCACCAAGGACGCCGGCAAGGTGACCGAGAAGGACGTCCAGGACTACTACAACAAGAACAAGAAGCAGTACGCGCAGCCCGAGTCGCGCAACCTGCACGTCGTCCTGACGAAGACCGAGGCCGAGGCCAAGAAGGCCCGGGCCGAGCTCGACGGGGGCGCGACGTTCGCGTCGGTCGCCAAGAAGTACTCGATCGACCAGGTCACGAAGAACGCCGACGGCAAGCTCGCCAACGTCGTGAAGGGCCAGCAGGAGAAGGCGCTGGAGACCGCCGCGTTCTCGACCGCCGCGACCGAGCTCGCCGGCCCCGTGAAGACCGAGACCGGCTGGTACGTCCTCCGCGTCGACAAGATCACGCCCGCGAAGACGATCCCCTACGCGCAGGTCAAGGCCGTGCTCAAGCAGCAGCTCGAGCAGACGAAGCCGCAGGAGGCCGCCCAGAAGTGGGAGGAGGGCGTCCTGAAGAAGTGGAAGGAGAAGACGGAGTGCCGCGACGGCTACAACACCGTCGCCTTCTGCAAGAACCAGGAGAAGCCGAAGACGACGACCGCCGCCGGCGCCGCCCAGACGCAGCAGCCGGAGTCCGGTCAGTAGCCGACCGCCCCGGGCGCACCGCGCCCCCGTCGGGATCCACGGCCCCGGGCATCGCCCGGGGCCGTCGTGCGTCCGGGGGTCCCCTGGCGTGGCCTCTATCGTGTGCCGGGTGCCGCGCGACGAGATCACCGCCGCCCTCGGGGCCCTGGACGACATCACCCGGAGGCTCCGCCTCGAGTGCCCGTGGGACCGCGAGCAGGACGAGCGGACGATCGTGCCCCACACGCTCGAGGAGGCCTACGAGCTGGCCGACGCCGCCAACTCGGGCGACGACGCCAAGCTCCGCGACGAGCTGGGCGACGTGCTCTTCCAGGTCCACTTCCTGTCGCTGCTGCTCGAGGAGCGCGGCGCCGGCGACCTCGCGGCGGTCGCCGCCGGGTGCCGGCGCAAGCTGATCCGGCGTCACCCGCACGTCTTCGCCGAGGACTCGCCGGAGATGACCGAGGTGCTCGAGGCCGACCGGGCCGGCCGCGAGGCGCGGGAGTCGCAGCTGACGGAGCGGGCGGGCGCCCAGCTGCGCGACGTCACGGGCGCCGACGACGTCCTGGCCAACTGGGACGCGATCAAGCAGACCGAGGCCGGTCGCGAGGGCGGCATCTTCGGCGAGGTGCCCGACAACCTGCCGTCCCTGCTCTTCGCGCGGAAGGTCCAGCGGCGGGCGGCCAGCTCGGGCTTCGACCCCATCGACGTCGACGCCGCGATCGAGGCCGCCCACGCCGAGCTCGACCGGCTGGCGGAGACGATCCGCGCCGGGGCGCGGGCCGCGACGTTCCAGGCGCTGGGCGACGCGCTCTTCGCGGTCACGAACATCGCCCGCAAGGCGAAGGCCGACCCCGAGATCGCCCTGCGCTCCGCCAGCGTGCGCTTCCGCGACCGCGTGCTGCGCGCCGAGGTCCTGGCGGACGCCGAGGGCCAGACCTGGGCGGAGCTCAGCGACGACGGACGCCTGGGCTACTACGCGCAGGTGCTCTTCGCCGAGCGCCCGGGCGGGGGAGACGTCCCGCCCGAGGAGCCGCAGGACGACTGACGGGCGGGCCCCTGGGGCGCCCCCGAGCGTCCGGGCGCAGACCTACGCGGCGGTCGCGAGCAGCAGGTCGGCGGTGCGCCGGTCGGCGAGGCCGGTGACCGGCAGGTGCCGCGCCCGCTGGAACGCCGCCACGGCGTCGGTGGTGGGACGGTCCCACCGGGCGGTGCGGTGTCCCCGGTCCAGGACCCGGGCACCGCGCAGGAGGGCCTGGGCGTCGGCGGCGCGGAGGGCCGGGACCACGTCCTCCGCCGCGCGGCCGGGCACCAGCGCCGCCCCGAGCGCGCGCAGGGCGACGCCGACCCCGACGAGCGGCGTCGAGGGCCGCGTGGCGTCCGACGCGCGGGCGTCCCACGGGCGGGAGGTCTGGGGGTGGAACGAGGTCGACATGTGGTGCCTTCGGTGGTGGTGTCCCCACCGTCGCACGCGTCCGTGAGCGCGAGCCGAGGGTCGCCTGAACGCTTCCTGAGCGCCGGGCCGACGAACGCGCGGCCGTCCCGGCAGACTGTGCCGACATGAGCCAGATCGAGTCCGTCCTCGGCCGCCAGGTCCTCGACTCCCGGGGCAACCCGACCGTCGAGGTCGAGGTGACCCTCGCCTCCGGCGCCACCGCGCGCGCCGCGGTGCCGTCGGGCGCGTCCACGGGCGAGTTCGAGGCGACCGAGCTGCGCGACGGCGGCGACGCCTACCTCGGCAAGGGCGTCCTGAACGCCGTGGCGAACGTCAACGGCGAGATCGCCGCGGCCGTCAAGGGCCGGGACGCGGACGACCAGCGCGCCCTGGACCAGGCGCTGATCGACCTCGACGGCACCCCGAACAAGTCGCGCCTGGGCGCCAACGCCATCCTCGGCGTCTCCCTCGCCGTCGCGAAGGCCTCCGCCGCCGACGCCGGCGTCCCGCTGTGGAAGCACCTGCAGGTCGACGCCCCGGGCGCCGGCGTGACGCTGCCGGTGCCGATGATGAACGTCTTGAACGGCGGCTCGCACGCCGACAACTCCGTGGACTTCCAGGAGTTCATGATCGTCCCGTTCGGCTTCGAGACGTTCTCCGAGGGCCTGCGCGTCGGGGCCGAGATCTTCCACCACCTCAAGGCCCTCCTGCACTCCCGCGGCCTCGCCACGTCGGTCGGCGACGAGGGCGGCTTCGCCCCGGACCTCTCGTCGAACGAGGAGGCCCTGCAGGTCCTCGTCGACGGCATCGAGAAGGCCGGCTACACGCCGGGCGAGCAGGTCGGCATCGCCCTGGATCCCGCCACGTCCGAGATCTTCGAGGGCGGGAAGTACGTCCTCACGCACGAGAACCGCTCGCTCACGGCCGCCGAGCTCTCGGCGTACTGGGCCGACAAGGCCGGGAAGTACCCGATCCTCTCGATCGAGGACGGGATGGACGAGGAGGACTGGGACGGCTGGAAGACGCTGACCGACGCCCTCGGCGAGAAGGTCCAGCTGGTCGGCGACGACCTCTTCGTCACCAACCCCGAGCGGCTCCAGCGCGGCATCGACGCGCGCACCGCCAACTCGATCCTCATCAAGGTCAACCAGATCGGCACCCTGAGCGAGACGCTCGAGGCGATCAAGATGGCCCGTGGCGCCGGCTACACCGCCGTCATGTCGCATCGCTCCGGCGAGACCGAGGACGTCACGATCGCCGACCTCGCCGTCGCCACCGGCTGCGGCCAGATCAAGACCGGCGCGCCGTCCCGCTCGGACCGCGTCGCGAAGTACAACCAGCTCCTCCGCATCGAGGAGGCCCTGGGCGACAAGGCGGTCTACCCGGGTCGCAGCGTCTTCCGCGGCTGAGCTCCCGGCCCGGCGGCGGGCCCCGCCGCCGGGCGCCCGGGCGTCCCCCGTCCGACCGTGGGTGGGCAGATGGTTGCGTGGGTAACTGGCGTCCATGACCCGGACCTCCCGCCCAGCTCTCGCCGCCGGGTACCTCGTCGCGTACGCGGCCGTGCAGCTCGGCCTGATCGCCGTGTTCGGGTACGTGGGACCGCTCGAGATCGTGGTGGCCGCGGTACTCGCTGTCCCGGTGACGATCGGCGGCGCGCGGCTGCTCGCCGCCGACCTCGAGCCGGAGCTCGACCTCGAGTTCGACCTCGCACCCGTCGGGCCCGAGGTGACGCTCCCGGTCGCCGCCGAGTCGCGGTCGGCCGCCGCGGCCTGAGGCGCGAGCCCGCCGGGTCGGGGCCCGCGATCGCCCGTGCGAACAGGCGTTCCGGGGTCGTGCAACGGATCGTGCACGCCGTCCACGACATCTGGCTGCAAGTCGGCGTGCGTCCGGAGGAACGGCGGTGCGCGAGGCCAACAGCCATGTCGTGAGCAGCGCTACGACCGCCACACGCGGCACCCGCACCCCGTCGACGCAGGCGGCCCGCGTGGCCGCCAACCGTGCGCGCTTCGGCCGCATCGCGCTCGCCGTGGTCGTGCTGCTGATGGCGTCGAGCTACGTCCGCCCGGCGGTCGACTGGGTGAACGCGCGCAGCGCCGCGGGTGAGCAGGCACAGCGTCTCGACGCGTTGCGGGCCACCGAGGCGCGGCTGGAGCACGAGAAGGCCCGACTCAGCACGCAGCGGGGCCTGACCGTCGAGGCACGGCGACTGGGGATGGTTCGCGAGGGCGAGCGCTCCTACGTCGTGCGCGGGCTGCCGAAGAACTGATCCGCCCGGCATCGCGTCGCCGCACCCACCACCTCCACATGAGGTGGGTGCATCGCGACGCCCGGACGGATCGGAATCACGGACCACCCGCCCGCGGGAGGCGGGCGGGTGGGACCGTTATCGTGGCCCCGTGCGGTTGAGCCTGGCGGTCGAGCAGTGGCGGAGCGGGGAGCGGTGGATCGCCGGCCTGGACGGGCGGCTCTCCCTGCGCGCGGAGGACGTCGCGCAGGCCACCTACGACGAGCTGCGGCGACGGCTAGGCGGTGCCTTCACCACCAACGAGCTCGTGGACCTCTACGAGTCGGGCGTCAGCTGGGCGCTGGACCTGGCCTCGCGCGTCGCGCCGGACGATCCCGACGCCTGGGACTCCCGCGTCACCGACGCGGCGTTCCTGCGCTACCTGGGCCAGGCCCAGGACTGGGGCGGCGGGCGCATCGTCCACCACGAATAGGGGGAAGGGGTGCGGGCCCCGCCCCGAACGTCCCGGGTGTGGCCCCGCCCTCTAGCTCTGGTCGGAGCCCTCGCCGGCGCGGCGGATGATGATCTGGTCGTCCTCGATCGTGACCTCGACCGGGCGGTGGCCCGCCCAGTGCTCCGCGTAGACCGCGGAGTCCGCGACGGCCGGGTCCAGCCAGAGGCCGTAGCCCTCGTCGCCGTGGTCGAAGGTGCCCTCGAAGCCGTTGGCCGACCCGCCACGACGGCGACGTCCGCCGCCACTGCGCCGGCGGCGCCGCGGGGCGTCGTCCTCGGCGTCGTCGTCGCCACGCTCGGCGGCCTCCGCGGCGCGCTTCTCGGCCTGCGCCTTGCGCTCGGCCTCCTTCGCGGCCTCCTCGGCGGCGAGGCGCTCGGCCTCCGCCTTGCGCTCGGCCTCGGCGGCCTCGAGCTCGACGGCGATCTGCGCGTCGTCCTCGGCACGGAGGTCGACGTCCTCCGGGGCGATCGCGCCGGCCGGATCGTCGGGCGACGCGGCGGTCAGGCCGTTCTTGTCCTTGAAGTCGGCGATCTCCGGCCCGGTGACCTCGAGCTGGTGGGCGACCCACGCGTCGGTGCGGCCCTGGCGCACCCACGTGCGGATCTGGTTCAGGTGGGGTCGGAGCGAACGGCGTGCCATGTAGCAGCCCAATCTACCGACGAGCGGGACCCCCCTGCGTGGCGCCCCCGCGACGCCGTCGGACGCGCCGGATCCCGCACCCCGCCGACCGCGTGGCGAGTTCCGGCGGACGACCGCGCGGCCGAGCCGCGGCGCCGAGGGGCGTCTACGCGAAGACGAGCGACAGCACGCGGAACATCACGAGGGTGACGAGCACGGCCGTGAACGTGAGCATGCCCAGCAGGGCGAGGTACCGCAGGCCCCGGCGACGCTTGACGGCGTCGAACTCCCGCATCGCCTCGCGTCGCTGCACCTCGCGGAGCATCTTCTCGCGCTGGCGTTGCGCGATCTGCGTCTCGCGCGCCAGGCGGCGTTCCAGCTCGTCGAGCGAGCCGGAGGGGCGTTGGCGGGCCGCGCTCACGTCCTCGAGGGTAGTGCATTCCCGCAGGCGCCCCACCGACCGCGGCCCACCCGCTGCGCACGGAGCTGCACCCGGCGCAGGTGCGGGGCGTCGGTCCCGTTCGGCGCGATCGCGAGGACGCGCCCGAGCCCCTCGGCCACCAGGCGCTCGCTCAGCGAGCGTCGCCACCCGACGGGCGTCAGCGCCGCCAGGAGCCGTCCGTAGGGGTCGACGCGCTCGACGTCGAAGCGCACCCGCACGAGGCGTCCGGTCGCCCAGTCGCGGTTGCGGTGCGAGGCCTCCGGGCCGAAGCACTCGACGCCGCGGTCGGGGTGCACCGTCTCGGGCGTGTCGACCCCGAGGTAGCGAACGGTGACGGTGGCCCGGCCCTCGTCGTCGCGGAAGGCGATGCGCGCGGTGTCGCCGTCCAGCGTCCGCACGACCCGGGCGCGCGCGCCGGGGACGGACAACGCCGCGACGGCCCGCCCCGCGACGCCCCCGGGGGCCTCCGCGCCCGGTGGCCAGAGCCGGGTCGCCCCGAAGCCGCCGGCGACCGCCGCCAGCGCGACGACCACCGCAGGAGGGGGGCCGGGGCGCGGGGCAGCGGGAGCCATCGCCCGAGGGTGATCCGCCCGGGTCGACGGGGGCCGCCGGCGCCCCGCATCGGCACGGGTCCGGCACGGTGCCGTCACGCGCGGGAGCAGGCGCGATGCGGGTGGGAGGCGGGGTTTTGGGATACCCTCCGCGTCTCGCCGTCCGATCCAGCCTGCCGGATCCGGAGCCGAGGAACCCCCGAAGACCAGAGCGGTCCGTGCGGACCGTCGGGAACCCAAAGCAACGAGAAGGATCTCCATGGCTGTTCAGACCGCATCGACGATCGACCGCGTCACGGAGCTGCTCGGCGACGACGCCGACTCGCTCCTGGGCCACAAGTCCACGACGATCGACGCCTCGCAGCTGCACCTGCCGGGCCCCGACTTCGTCGACCGGATCTACTCCGCGACGGACCGCAACAACCGCACGCTGGTCAACCTCCAGCGCCTGTTCGACGGCGGCCGCCTGGGTGGCACCGGCTACGTGTCGATCCTCCCGGTCGACCAGGGCATCGAGCACTCCGGTGCCGCGAGCTTCGCGCCCAACCCCGCGTACTTCGACCCCAAGAACATCGTCGAGCTGGCGATCGAGGGCGGCTGCAACGCGGTGGCCTCGACGCTCGGCGTCCTGGGCGCGGTCTCCCGCACCCACGCGCACAAGATCCCGTTCGTGGTGAAGCTCAACCACAACGAGTCGCTCTCGCTGCCCGAGACCTACGACCAGATCATGTTCTCGTCGGTCCAGCGCGCCTACGACCTCGGCGCCGCCGCCGTCGGCGCCACGATCTACTTCGGCTCGCCGGAGTCGGGTCGGCAGATCGTCGACGTCGCCCGCGCGTTCGAGGAGGCCCACCGCCTCGGTCTCGCCACGATCCTCTGGTGCTACACGCGCAACTCGGCGTTCAAGGTCGACGGCGTCGACTACCACACCGCCGCGGACCTCACCGGCCAGGCCAACCACCTCGGCGTGACGATCGAGGCCGACATCATCAAGCAGAAGCTGCCGGAGCTCAACGGCGGCTTCAACGCGATCAAGGTCGGCAAGACGCACCCGCTCGTCTACTCCGAGCTGACGACGGACCACCCGATCGACCTCACCCGGTACCAGCTGGCCAACTGCTACATGGGTCGCGCCCCGCTGATCAACTCGGGCGGCGCCTCCGCCGGCGAGACGGACCTCACCGAGGCCGTCAAGACCGCGGTCATCAACAAGCGCGCCGGCGGCGCGGGCCTGATCTCCGGCCGCAAGGCGTTCCAGCGGCCGCTCGCGGAGGGCGTCGCGCTGCTGCAGGCGATCCAGGACGTGTACCTGGACCCGCAGATCACCATCGCCTGATCACCCCGGGGGCCCGCGGACGCCACGATCCGGCGTCCCCGTGGCCCCCGGATCCGGGCGTGCGGACGCCGCTTCGGTGCGTCCCCACGGCCCCTGATCGGCGGGTGACCGACGTCGATCGCCCCTGCTGCGCACCCCGGACCCGCCGTCAGCCTACAATCGGTCCGATGGCGGGCCAGGCAGAGCTGTTCACGGTGTGCAGCTCCTGCGGGCAGCAGGTCTCGACGTTCGTGACCGAGTGCCCCTACTGCGGCACGCGCCTGCAGAAGCGGGCCCCCCGCCTGGACCGCAAGGACGGCGACCTCGAGGCGCTGCTGCGGCTCCCGTCGGTCGAGCCGGACCGCTCGTCGCACGACCGGACCCCCCGGGGTTCCGAGGACGACGACAACGTCGTGCCGCTCAAGCGCGGCCGCCGGACCCTGAAGCCGAGGTCCAAGCCGGACGCCGGGCCGAAGTCGAAGTCGAAGCCCTCGCGACCGAAGCCGGGCGGCTCCGGCCTGCGGGCGACGCTCCGCCGCCCGCGCAGGGCGAAGAGCTCGTACGCGACCGAGGGCAAGGCGTACGCGACCTTCGCGATCATCCTGATCTCGCTGATCGGCCTGCCGGTCCAGCAGCTCCTCAACGGCACCGACCTGCTGCTGATCGACGGCTCGCCGGCGTGGCGCGCGGTCACCGCGTCCCTCCTCTTCACGAACACCTGGAACGCGGTGGCCGTGCTGACGACCTTCGGGGTCTTCGGCTGGCTGTGGGAGCGCCGGGCGGGAGCCGTGGGCTCCGCGGTCGTCGTGGTCGCGTTCCTCGTCGCCGGCGTCGGCGGACTCCTGCTGGACCGCGCAGCGGATCCGGGTGTCGTGGCGTTCGGCTCGGCCGGCGCAGCGATCGCCCTGGCCACCGCATGGATCGTCACCGAGATCCGCGCGCGCCGCCAGGGGGAGTCGCTCGACGGCGACCTGCTGGGTGCCGCGACGCTGCTCGTCGTCCCGATCGCCACCACCGCGCTGACGGCCACCGCCGTCCCGGTCTCGATCGGCGTCGGTCTCGTCCTGGGCTCGCTGCTGGGCCTCGGGCTCTCGCTCGCCCGCCGCTGAGCACCGGACCGGCCCTCGCGCGCGGGCGTGACCGCGCCCGCGCCGGACCGGGGAGTCCCGCACGCCGGGCCCACCGGGACGGCTCCGTATGCTCGGAGGCGTGACCGATCGCCCCTACACCGCGGAGCAGGTCGACGCCGCCGTCCGCGAGATCAGCGAACCCGGCCGGCTGCGCCGCGCCGAGGAGGTCGTCACCCACGCGGTGCCGAACCTCCAGCGCATCATCGACGGCGCGCTGCACGACGGCGGCTGGTTCAGCCAGGGCCACGAGCAGCAGATCACCCAGGCCTCCGCCGAGCCCGATCCGAAGATGCGCGAGGCGCGGCTGCACGCCCTCGTCGCCGACGAGTCGCAGCTGGCGATGCTCGTCGGGGTAACGGTGGGGTTCGCGCTCGCCCGCGAGCTCGACGCACCCGGGACGGCGGCCGCCGAGGCGGACCCGTCCCCCGAACACGATCCTGACGGAGCACCCCCCGCATGACGACCCTCACGTTCCTCGGCCAGTCGGCCATCCTCCTCGAGGCCGGCGGCTTCCACGTCCTCGTCGACCCGTTCCTGGGCGACAACCCGAAGGCGACGACCTCGCCCGACGACGTCCCCGCCGACCTGATCCTCCTGACCCACGGCCACGGCGACCACCTCGGCGACACCGTCGCCATCGCCAAGCGGACCGGCGCGCCCGTCGTCGCGATCGTCGAGGTCGCCAACGAGCTCGCCGAGGAGGGCCTCGACGTCGTCGACCTCAACCTCGGCGGCACCCACGAGTTCGACGGCGGCTGGGTCCGGATGGTCCCGGCGTGGCACACCGGCCTGACGCCCAAGGGCACGCCGCACACCCCCGCCGGCCTGGTCATCAACCTCGGCGGCAAGACGGTCTACCACCTCGGCGACACCGCGCTCTTCAGCGACCTGGCCCTGCCGTCGCGTCGCGATCCGCTCGACCTGGCCCTGATCCCGATCGGCGGTCACTACACGATGGATCGCCACGACGCCGTCGAGGCCGCCCGCCTCGTCGCCGCCCCGCACGTCGTCCCGGTGCACTTCGACACGTTCCCGCCGATCGAGACCGACGCCGAGGCGTTCAAGCGCGAGGTCGAGGAGGCCGGGGTGGCGAAGGTGTCCGTCCTCGCCCCCGACGCCTCCGTCGAGGTCTGACGCCCCGGTCCCCCGCCGGCCCCCGGATCACACCGGTGGCCGGCCCGGGGGGCTAGCCTCCGCCCATGTCGACCTCCACCGCAATCGTCCTCGTCCAGGCGGACCGCCGGTTCCTCGGCGACCTCGGGGAGCGGCTCGCCGACCTCGAGGGCGTGGCGGAGGCGTACTCCGTGACGGGCGACTGGGACTTCGTCGCGATCGTCCGGCTGTCGCGGCCGGAGGACCTCGCCCGCGTCGTCACCACGGGGATCGCGCGCGAGGAGGGCGTCGAGCGCACCCAGACGCTGATGGCGTTCGAGGCGTTCTCCAAGCACGACCTCGACGCCTTCTTCGACGTCGGCGGCTGAGCGACGCCCCGGGCCCGGCGGCGCGGCTCGTCGGCGCCATGCGGTCGGTACGCTCGCCTGCGTGCCGATCGCGCGCCCCGAGTACGGACCGTCGCTGAAGGACATCGCCGGCCCGCGTCTGGCCGCGCTGCGCCGCCCCGTCCGCTGGGCGATCCTCGCGGCGCCCGTCGTCCTCCTCCTGCTCGTCGCGGCCGTCGCGTACGCCCGGCGCGACGTCGTGACGCAGGCCGTGATCCGGGGTCCGCTGACCTTCAACACCCGCTACGACGCCGGCCTCGAGCGCGTCCGGGCCGGCACGGGGGAGCTGCTGCACCTGCGGACGAAGCCCGGCGAGGGCCGCGGCGTCGAGGACCTCGTCTACCGGGACGCCGGCCCCGCGCCGGCACGGATCGAGCCCGCCGGCGGTCCGATCGCCCAGCTGGCGCTCCGGGCCGACGACGTGATGCGTCCGCTCCGCGCGACGCTGCAGGACTACCAGGTCCGCTCCGCGGGCCGCATCCGCATCGGCAGCGACTACGGCGGCTGGATCGTGCGCTACCAGTTCAAGCGCCGGATCCCGGGCGACACGACCACGCAGGCCCGCACGTTCTTCGGCGCCCGCGTGCTGCTGCTGCCCGACGCCCAGGGCACGAAGGAGCGGGTCCTCGACGTGTCGCTGCAGAGCCAGCGGTCGCAGGTCGTGTCGAACATCAGCGAGGTCGGCGGCAACGGCCCGATGCGCACCCCGTTCTACGGCGTGGCCTTCGGGACCGAGAAGCCCTGAGACCGCGACGCGGTCGGCGGCCCCGGGCCGCCCGCTCCTCGGGGGTGCGCCGCGTCCTCGGGGCCGGCGGTCCGGTGGCCGCCGCTACGGCTGCGGGGTGACCGGCAGCTGACCGGTCGCGCCGGGTGTCGGCGTCGGCGCCGGCGGCGCGGGGGACGTCGACGTGGTCGGCGGCTGCTTCGGCGTCGTCGTGGTCGCCGGGGGCCGGGTCGTCGTCGGGGCGGTGGTGGTCGCGCCGGCGGGCGGCAGGACGACCGTCTGCTCGCCGGTGTCGGCCGGGACGGGGGCGGTCGTCGTCGGCGCCGTGGTGGCCGGCGTCGTCGTCGTGCCCGTGGTCGGGGCGGCCGTGACGCCGGTGCCCGTGGTGGAGGGCACCGTGTCGGTCGTCGTCGTGGACGGCGTCGTCGTGGTCGTCGTCGCGGTGGTGGGGCGCGGCTGTCGGCGCTCCTCCGTCGTGACCGCGGCGGAGGCGACGGCGGCGGGCAGGCCGCCCGTCGTCGTCCCGCTGGCCGGCGCGACCCGGCGGGGCGTCGTGGACACGCGGACGCTCGGCGCCGCGACGGGGGCGGCCGCGCGCGTGGCGGCGCGGACGTCGATCGAGGCGCCGGCGGAGTCGTACCGGCCGCGTGCGTGGTCGACCTCGACGGCACCGGCCGTGAAGATCGCCGCGGCGGCGAGGCCGGCCGCGGTCTTCGACGCGATCGCGCTGACGCCCGTGGTCAGGACGCCGCCGGTCACGGAGCCGGCCGCGACGCTGCCGACGGCCGCGCCACCGGAGGCGCCGGCGCCGGCCGTGGCGTGGGCCAGCAGCTTCTTCACGATCACGAGCGGGCCGATCGGGAAGATCGCCTGCAGCGAGCGGTTGTTCGCCTTGAGGTGGGTCTGGAACGCGGCGCAGCGCTCGCACTCCTTGACGTGGCGCCGGACCGGCGGGGAGACGCGTTGGAGCGACTCGGAGACCTGCCCGAGCTCGTCGCGGACCTCCTCGCAGGTGAGGTTGCGCGCCTCGGAGGCCTCGGCCAGTGCGACGCGGGCGCGGACCAGCAGCGACTTGACGCTGGGCACCGTGGTGTCCATCGCCTCGGCGATCTGGTCGTACGAGAGGGCGTCGATCTCGCGCAGGAGGAGCGCGGTGCGCTGGGTCTCGGGCAGCGCCTTGACGTCGCCGAGCAGCTCGCGGAACTCCTCGCGGCGATGCGCGGTGTCCGCGGCGGAGATCCCGTGGTCGGCCATGCGGTCGTCGAGCGTGTCGACGCCGATCGGCTGGATCTTGCGCAGGTGGTTCAGGCAGCGGTTGCGCGCGATCCGGTAGAGCCACGGCCGCACGTTGATCGCCCGGTCGTCGCCGATGATCGCGTTGAAGGCGTTGGCGAAGACCTCCTGCAGCACGTCCTCGGCGTCCTCGCGCGAGCCGAGCATGTGGCGGCAGAACGCCAGGAGCCGCGACTGGTAGCGCTGGACGAGCGTCTCGTAGGCCGCCTGGTTGCCCCGACGGGTCAACGTCACGAGCCGCTCGTCGCCCTGCAGGCGCAGGAGCGTCGACGGGCCTCGGAGGGCTGGGGCGGTGTCGAGTGCGGAAACTTCCATGGCGATGCCGGACGCGTGGGGACCGTCCAGTCCCCGTTGGAACACGGCGGACCGCCCCGAGTTGCGGACCCGGCGACGGATCCGTCGCCGTCGGGCGAGGACCTGTCCGTAGACCGTAGCCCTCGTTGGTAAAGGCGCCGCAAACGGCCGCCCGGGCCGCCGACGCGGTCCACCCGGCGGCGGGGACCGAGGAGCCGCCCCGACTCCTGGGAGAATCCCCGGCCGTGGCCCGGCGCCCCCTCCACTCGCTGCACCGCCGTCTCGGCGAGCGCTACCCCGCGGTCGCGCTCTCGCTCGTCCTCGCCCAGGCGCACCTGGTCGTCCTCGCGGCGATCCTGATCCTCATGCGGTTCCTGGACCTCCCGGCGGGCGGCTGGCTGCTGCTGATCGGCATGTCGCAGGCGCTGACCCTGGCCGAGAACGTCCTGGTGATGGCCACCGCCTGGTACCACCTGCGGCCGTTGCGGGCGTGGGAGGCCCACGAGCGCGGCGGCGGGGAGGAGGGGATCGTGTCGGCGCGGGCGACCGAGGCCTGGCGCGCGCTCGTCGTCCTGCCGCTGCGCCTGGTCGGCGCGGGCGCCGCGGCCCGGACGATGCTCTGGGCCCTGACCATGGTGGTCGCGATCTGCCTGGTGGCGGACCTGGCCGTGTGGCCGGGTGGCGTCGTCCTGATCCTCGCCGCGTCGGTGGTCCTCCTGGCGGGCGTGCTGATCCGCTACCTCGAGGTCGAGCTCGTCCTGCGCCCGGTGATCGAGGTCGTCGCGCCGGGACTCGACGACGACGCGGTCCTCGACCGCTCCCTCTCCCTGCGGATGCGCCTCCTGGCCGGGGTCCCGCTGACGACGGTCGTGACCGGCGGCGTCGTCGCGAGCTTCAGCACGAGCGACCAGGGCCTCGCGGACTTCGGGGTCGGCATCGCCATCGCGCTGGTGAGCGCGGCGACGATCGCGACGCTGCTGGCGGCGCTCCTGGTCCGGAGCTTCGTCGCGCCGATCAACGAGCTCCGCGCCACGATGCAGGCGATCCAGGGCGGCGACCTCGACCGGCCCGCGGCGATCCTCGGCGGCGACGAGATCGGCCGGCTGGCGCGGCAGGTGAACATCGGCCTGCGCGGCCTGCGCGAGCGCGACCGGCTGCACGAGGCGTTCGGCACCTACGTCGACCCGGCGATCGCCTCGCGGGTCCTCGACGAGGGGCCCCAGCTGGAGGGCACGGTCATCGAGGTCACGGTCGCCTTCATCGACATCCGCGGCTTCACCGCCTTCGCGGAGGGCTCGACCCCGACCGAGGTCTTCTCGCTCCTCAACGAGTTCTACGGCGTCGTCGTCCCGGTCGTGGAGCGCTACGGCGGCCACGCCAACACCTTCCAGGGCGACGGGCTCCTGGCCGTCTTCGGGGCGCCGACCGAGCTGGAGGACCACGCCGACAGCGCGGTCACCGCCTCGATCGAGGTCGCCCGCGCGGTCCGCCAGCACTTCCGCGGCGACCTGCGCCTGGGCATCGGCGTGAACTCCGGTCCGGTCGTCGCGGGCACGATCGGCGGCGGCGGACGGGCCGCGTTCACCGTCATCGGCGACCCGGTCAACACCGCCAGCCGCGTCGAGGCGATCACCCGGCAGACCGGCGATGTCGTGCTCTTCACGGAGGAGACGCGTCGGCGCCTGAAGCGCGACCACGGCACGATCTCCGCGCGGCCGCCCGCGCCCGTGCGGGGGAAGCGCATCCCCGTGCGCCTGCACGCCCCGCTGCTCGGCGGACGCGTCGAGGAGCCGCTGCCGACGCTCGAGGACGGCCTCGGCCGCCTGCTCGCGCGGCCCGACGGCGGCGGCCCTCCGGGACGGTAGGCGGGAGCGGGAGCGGGGGCGGGGGCCTGGACTCGCCGTGGGCGGGGGCGGGCTCCTAGAACTCGCCGGTCGCGGCGGCGATGATCGCCCCGCGCAGGATGTCGTGCTCGGAGACCTCGCACTCCTTCACCCCGAAGGTGCGCAGGGCGACGGAGAGCAGCACGCAGCCGGCCACGATCGTGGGTGCGCGGTCGGCCTGCAGACCGACGACCTCGCGGCGCTCGGCCTCGGTCATCTGGGCCAGACGCGCGGTCAGCTCGTCGACCTCGGCGAGCGCCAGCACGAACCCGTGGACCCGGTCGACGTCGTACGGGTCCAGCTCCTGGATCATCGCGGCGCACGACGTCGCGGTGCCCGCGACGGCGATCACCCGGCCGACCGACGCCCGGACGTCCTCGGGGACGGCCGCGGAGAAGACGTCCCGGGCGTCGTCGGCCAGCGCGACGAGCTCGTCGGACGCGGGCGGGTCGTGGTGCAGGTGACGCTCGCCGTGCCGGACGACGCCGGCCTGCGTCGAGACCGCGAACTCCGGCGATCCCGGGCGGCCGACGACCAGCTCGGTGCTGCCGCCCCCGACGTCGACGACCGCGACGGGGCGGTCCTCCGGCGGCCGCCCGCCCGTGGCGCCGAGGAAGGTCAGCTCGGCCTCCCGCTCGCCGGGGATCGTCCGCGCGTCGATGCCGAGGGAGCGCACGTGCTCGGTCAGCTCGGCGCCGTTCTCCGCGTCGCGCACCGCGCTGGTCAGGACGCCGACCGCACGCTCGACGCCGTGCTCGGCCAGGAGGCCGTGGACCACCAGCAGCTCGGCGCGGACCCGGTCCAGCGCGCGGTCGTCGAGCCTGCCCGTGCGATCGACGCCGGCGCCGAGGCGGGTGACCGTCGCGCGGCGGAGGACCTCGGTCAGCCGCCCGTCGTCCTCGAGGTCGGCGATCAGGAGGCGCGTGGAGTTGGACCCGAGATCGACCGCGGCGAGGCGCATCGCGCCACCCTACCCTCGGTGCCCGGCCGTCCGGGTGCCCCGTATCCGCCGGTCCCGCACCGGACGAGCCTGGCGGGGTCGCCACGCCGTCCGTCCGGTCGGGGGGAGCGTCCGCGGACACCACCTGACGGGGGGGCCTACCGGCGGTAGTATGCCAGTGCCGCAGTCCCCCGGTCCACGCCTGAAGATGACCAAGCCCTCGATCTCCACGTCCCTCCCCAAGTCCGCGAAGACCGCCCGCAAGGCCGTCGTGAAGGCCGGTGCCAAGGCCGGCAAGGCGGCGGGCCGGGCGACCCGGCCGAGCGGCCGGGGCCAGCCCCGCCCGCGTGCCGCCCACCTCGGCCCGGAGCGCCGTCGCCCGATGATCCTCGACGCCGCCTTCGGGGTCTTCCTCGAGAAGGGCTACGAGGGCGCGTCGATGGAGGAGATCGCCCGCCGCGCCGGGGTCTCCAAGCCGGTCGTCTACAGCTCGTTCGCCGGCAAGGACGCCCTCTTCGGCGAGCTCCTGCGCCGCGAGGAGGAGCGCATCCTCCAGGCGATCTCCGCGGCGGTGCCGACGGAGCTGGACGAGGACGACCTCGAGCCCGCGATCACCGAGGCGCTCTGCGCGTTCCTCGAGGCGGTCGTCGCCTCGCCGGAGTCCTTCAAGGTCGTCTTCCTCGGCGCCGGCGGCTCCGACGCGAACATCACCCGCCGCGTGCAGCGGGGCCGGCAGCGCCAGATCGACCAGATCTCCACGCTCGCCGAGGGCTGGATCGCCCGGCAGGGCATCCCCGACGCCGAGCGCCAGGGGCGGCTGCACGGCTTCCTCCTCGTCGGGATGGCGGAGAACGCCGCCCGCGCGCTGATCCAGGAGCCCGGCCGCTTCCCGCCCCGCATGCTCGCCGAGCAGATCAGCCGCATGATCCTCAGCGCCTACGACCCGTCGTCCGCGCGCGGGTCCGCCTGACGCGCGAGCCCCGCCGGGGCAGAGCGCATCCGGAGGGGCGAGTCGCTATCTTTCTGTGTCCGCCGCGGGGTGGAGCAGTCAGGTAGCTCGTCGGGCTCATAACCCGAAGGTCGCAGGTTCGAATCCTGCCCCCGCTACTACGGAAAGCGTCTCTTCGGAGGCGCTTTTCGCGTTTCCGGGGTCTCCGTAGGCGTTGCCCGCCGGCCCTCCGGCGCGCATCGGCCGTCCTTCGGCGTCTCGCTGCGGTGCCGCTCACCGCGCCGGCGCGCAGCGCTGGAACAGCCCCGCGACCTGGTCCGCTGCGACGCCTCGCGGCAGCGGGCTCCGCGCCAGGAACGTCCCCGCACTGGGCCCGTCGAAGACGAAGGCGGAGAGGAAGAGGAGGTCGGGGCCCCCCTCGCCGTCCGGGGCGATCTGCACCCACGGCACGCCGACCGACGGGGCGGTCGGCACGCCGGCGTCGCCGCCGCAGACGACGGTCGGCTCGGCGCGCGGGGCGGGGCCGCGGTCCAGGAGCACCAGGCGCCAGGTCGAGAAGTCGCCCGGACGGCGCTGCACCTCGATCAGCATCCACGGGCGTCCGCCCGCGCGGAAGGTCGAGCGGCGGCCGTGGCTGGCGGGGAAGCCGGCCCGCGTCAGGGTCTCGTCGAGGGCCTCGTCGCGCCGGGCGGTCCAGTCCCGGAAGCCGCGCAGCGTGCCGATGCCCTGCCGGTCGACGCCCTTCGCGTCGGCGTTGTAGTGGAACCGCAGCGTGATCGTCGAGGCGCCCGCGGAGCCGTTCCAGTCGACGCGCTCGAAGGACGGGGTGCCCTCGTTGTTGTCCGAGAGCGTCGCGGGCAGCTCCCGCTGGACGGCCCACGTGTTGCGCAGGAGGCGGGCGCGGTCGGCGTAGGCGCGGACGCGGATCCGGCTGATCGCGTTGCCGTCGTCGACGCGGACGTAGTCCTCGTAGGCCAGCAGGTAGCCGCCGCCGGGCAGGGCGTGCAGGACCGGCATGTTCCCCCCGTCGGCGTCGAGCTCCGCCACCGGGGTCCAGTGCAGCAGGTCCTTCGAGGTCGCCAGGCCGACGGCGAAGTCGGCGGGACCCCTGCCGGTCGGTCGGTGCGACACGCCGAGCCATCCGTCGCCCTCGGGGTCGGGTACGACCGACAGGCCGGTCAGCTGGTGGCCCGCGCCGTCGGTGGCGCCCGTGCGCGTGCGACGCTCGTCGTCCCCGCCGCGGGGGAGCAGGACGACCAGGACGGCGACGAGGACGACGAGGAGCGCGACCGCTCCGGCCGCGCGGAGCCGGGGTCGCGCCACGCCGGGGACGATGACCGGTGGGCCGGTCGGGGTCAACCGGCGGGCGAGCCCCTCGGCCGCCCCGACACCTCCGCGGGCGGCGGGGCGGAAAACGTGAACCCGGGCTGCCACGGGCACCCGGCCCCTGCCCTCTACTCTCGCTGTGTGGCCTCTCGATCATCGTCCTCGCACCCAGCCGTCGCCGTCCGCGGGCTCGAGCGCGCGTTCAAGGGCGGCATCAAGGCCGTCGACGGCCTCGACCTCGAGGTGCCCGAGGGCGAGATCTACGGGTTCCTCGGCCCCAACGGCGCCGGCAAGACGACCACGGTGCGCATCCTCGTCACGCTGCTGCGGCCGACCGGGGGAGAGGCGCGGGTCGCCGGGCACGACGTCGTCTCCGACGCCGACGCCGTGCGACGCAACATCGGCGTGGCGCTGCAGGAGGCCGCGATCGACCCGCTGATGTCGGGTGTCGAGCTCCTGCGGATGCAGGGCGCGCTCCACGGCATGCGCGGCAGCGAGGCCCGGGGCCGGGCGACGGAGCTGCTCGAGCGGGTCGGTCTGACCGACGCCGGCGGCCGGCGGGTCGGCCAGTACTCCGGCGGCATGCGCCGGCGGCTCGACCTGGCGATGGCGCTCGTCCACCGCCCGAAGGTCCTCTTCCTCGACGAGCCGACCACGGGCCTCGACCCGACCAGCCGCAACGCCCTGTGGCGCGAGGTCCGCGGCCTCAACGACGACGGCACCACGGTCTTCCTGACGACGCAGTACCTCGAGGAGGCCGAGCAGCTCGCCGACCGCGTCGGGATCATCGCCGGCGGGTCGCTCGTCGCCGAGGGCACCCCGGCCGAGCTGAAGTCGCGCGTCGGCGAGCCGACCCTGCACGTCGACCTCGCCGAAGGGGCGGACGTGCCCGCGGCCCGCCGCGCGCTGTCCACCGTCGGCCCGCTCGTCGACTGCGCGGACGACGCCCGCGTGGCGATCCGCGCGGCCCGCGGCAAGGCGACCGTCCCCGACGCCATCCGCGCCCTGGACGACGCCGGGATCGCCGTCGAGTCCGTCGAGGTGGTCAGCCCGACGCTCGACGACGTCTTCGCCGCGGTCACCGGGTCGACGCTCGAGGGGGCCGGCGGCGGCGCCGCCGACGGCGAGACCGCCGGGGTGGGGGCGTGATCGCCGCGGCGGCACGGGAGTCGCGGGTCGTCGGTGCGCTCGGGCGTCGGGCGCTGACGTTGCAGTTCCGCCGCGCGCAGCTGCTCATGCCGACGTTCGTCCTGCCGCTCTTCCTGCTCGCGGTGATCGCGTCGGGGACCAGCGCGGGCCGCGACCTGCGCGACTTCCCCGAGGTCTCCTCGTACCTGGGCTTCGTCGTGGCCGGGACGCTCCTGCAGGGGGCGCTCCTCGCCGGCCTGACCGCCGGGATCGCGATGGCGTCGGACATCGAGGGCGGGTTCTTCGACCGGCTGCTCGCCGCCCCGGTCCGCCGGACGAGCCTCGTGCTCGGCCGCCTCGCCGGGACGCTGGGCCTCGCGGTCCTGCAGATGGCGTGGTTCCTGACCGTGGCCCTGATCTTCGGGGCCAGCTACCCCGGTGGGGTGCTCGGGGCCGTCGGTGCGGCGATCCTCGCGGCGCTCACCGCGGTCGGCATCGGCGGGCTCGCGATCGCCATCGCGATCCGCACCGGGTCGATGAACCTCATGCAGTCGATCTTCCCGTTCGTCTTCGTGCTGCTCTTCACCGCCCCGGCGTTCTTCCCGCGCGACCTGCTGACCCCGACGCTCCACGACATCGCGGCCTACAACCCGCTGACCTACGTGGTCGAGGGCGCGCGGGGACTGCTGCAGGACGATGCGTCGCTCGGCGACCCGTGGCTCGGCCTCGCCGCGGCGGTGGGCCTGGCGGCGTTCGCCACGGGCCTCGCCGTCCTCGCCCTCCGCGACCGGGCGCGCCGCACGTGAGCTCCCGTACGAACTCCCCCGCCGGGCCCGTCGCCTGGGCCTTCTGGATCCGCTCGCTCGGCGAGGTCACCCGCGTCCGCGGTGCGCTCGTCGGCACGTCGATCGCCCCGCTCGTCTTCCTGCTCGGCACCAGCGGCCAGTTCGGTCGGCTCTCCGGCCTGCCGGGCTTCCCGACCGACTCGTACCTGTCGTGGATCATCCCGCTGTGCTGCCTGCAGGGCGCGGGCTTCGCCGGCGCCGCCGCTGGTGCCAACCTGGCCCGCGACATCGAGCAGGGCTGGTTCGACCGCCTGCTCGTCGCACCGGTGGCCCGGCCCCTGCTGATCCTCGGGCCGGTCCTCGGGGCGATCACGCGGGCGATGGTGCCGGTGACGCTCGTCCTCGTCGTCGGCCTGCTGATCGGCGGCGAGCTGACCGGCGGCCCGCTCGGCATCCTGGCGCTCTACGTCGCGTCCGTCGGCTTCTGCACGGTGGCGGCGATGTGGGGCATCGCGATGGCGGTCATCTTCCGCACGCAGCAGGCCGGGCCGCTCATGCAGATGGGTGTGTTCCTCGGCGTCTTCCTCTCGACGGCCTACACGCCGCAGCTGCTGCTGAAGGGCTGGCTCGAGGACGTCGCCCGGTTCAACCCGGTGTCGCACGTCCTGGAGCTCGGCCGGCAGGCGACGGTGTCGGGCATCGACGTCAGCCTCGCCCACACCTGGCCGGGCCTCGTCGCGCTCGCCGGGATGATCGCGTTCTTCGGGGCGCTGGCGATGGTCGGGCTGCGGCGGATGGGGCGGTAGGCCGGCGAGGTCCCGTCGGGCGCCGGTCAGTCCGCGGCGCCGACGACCTCGCACCCGATGGCCCGGAGGATCCGCAGGTGTCGCGGGTCCGCGTCCTGCGGCAGCTCGAGCGCGTCGGCGCGGTCGAGGCCCAACCGCTCGCGCAGCGCCTCCAGCACGGGGACGTGCTCGGCCGGCACGCCGGGGTGGAACGCGGGCGGGCAGCCCGCGTCGATGGCGTGCCGGTAGGCGTCGCCCTCGGCCACGGCGGCCGGGATCGCCGGGTCGGCCTCGCCCGCCTCGGTGATGCGGTCGTAGAGGACGTCCAGCAGCTCGGAGCTGAGGGCGAGCCGGCCGCCGGGGCGGACCTCGGCGAGGCGGTCGGCGGAGGCGGAGAGGGCTGCGAGGTGGTCGGTGCTCATGGAGGTGGCGGGGGTCGGGTGGGGGACGGTCGGTGCGCGGCAGCGTGCGGCCGCCCGGAGAGACGCCGGGGGCCGAGGGCCAACCGTACGTGTCCGGCCGGCCGCCGGGCGCTTTTCCGGCGGTCCGGCGAGCACCGCCCGGCGGACGGCCGCGTGCGGCACCGTCCGCCGGGACCCGCCGCTCAGGCCGTGGCGGCGGCGCTCCGGACGCTCGTGGCGGCGTCCTCGCGGATCATGTCCGCGGCCTTCTCGGCGATCATGATCGTCGGGGCGTTGGTGTTCCCGCGCGTGACGGACGGCATCACCGAGGCGTCGACCACGCGCAGGCCCTCGATCCCGTGGACGCGCAGGCGCGGGTCGACGACCGGACCGATCGCGCACGTCGAGGTCGGGTGGTAGATCGTCATCGTGTGGTCCTGGACGTACCGCCACAGCTCCTCGTCCGACACGTCCGGCGCCGGCGCCACGAACGTTCCCGTGATGAACGCCTGCAGCGCCTCCTGCTGCGAGATCTCCAGGGCGACGCGGGCACCGGCCAGCATCGTGGCCCGGTCCTCCTCCGTCGTCAGGTAGTTGTGGACGATCCGCGGCTTGGAGTACGGGTTCGCCGTCCGCAGCCCCACGGCACCGCGGCTCGTCGGCTTGACCACCCCGGGCCCGAACGCCATGCCGTGCTCGGTGGCCGGACCCAGTCCCTCCTGCCAGAACAGCGCCGGCGCGAAGTGGAACTGGCAGTCGGGGGCGTCCAGACCGGGCCGGGTGCGGATGAACCCGCCGGCCTCGGCGATGTTCGAGGTGAGCGGCCCGGTCCCGTCGCGCTGCAGCTGCTCGACGTTCTCGGGCGTCGCGGCGGTCATCAGCGACTCGTAGTCCGCCGCCCAGTTCATCAGCAGCATGCAGTGGTCCTGCAGGCCCTGGCCCACGGGCAGGTCGCGGCGGACCTCGATGCCGAACGGCTCGAGCCCCTCCGCCGGCCCGATGCCCGAGAGCATGAGCAGCTGCGGCGACGCGTACGCCCCGGCGCAGACGAGCACCTCGCGGGTCGCGAGGACCTCCTCGACGGTCCCTGCGCGGTCGATCTCCACGCCCGATGCGCGGTCGCCGTCGAAGAGCAGCCGGAGGGCCATCGCGTCGGTGATGACGGTCAGGTTCTCGCGGTCCATGACGGGGTGGAGGAACCGCACGGCGGTGCTGGCGCGCATCCCGTTCTCCTGCGTCACCTGGTACCGCCCGAAGCCCTCCTGGCGGGCCCCGTTGAAGTCCGGGTTGTGCTCGTGTCCGGCCTGACCGGCGGCCTCGACGAACGCGTCGGCGGCGGGGTTCGCCGACCGGCTCTCGCGCACCGGCAGCGGGCCGCCGGTGCCGTGGTACGGGTCGGCGCCGCGCTCCTGGTCCTCGGAGCGCCGGAAGTACGGCAGGACGTCGTCGTAGCCCCACCCCTCGGCGCCGCCGGCCTCCCACTCGTCGTAGTCGACGCGGTTGCCGCGGATGTAGACCATCGCGTTCATCGACGAGCAGCCGCCGAGCACCTTGGCCCGCGGCAGGTACGCCCGGCGCCCGCCGAGCGCGGGCTCGGGCTCCGTGTTGAGGTCCCAGTCGCGGCGGCCCTTGAAGAGCGCACCGAAGGCCGCGGGGACGTGGATCTCCTCGTCCGTGTCGGCACCCCCGGCCTCCAGCAGGGCGACGGTGACCTCGGGGTCCTCCGAGAGTCGGGCGGCGAGGACGGCGCCGGCCGACCCCGCTCCGACGATGACGTAGTCGTACACGTGTTGCTCCTGCGGTCTGGGTGGGGTGAGGATCGGGTGCGACGGGCCCCGGTCCGGGACGCGTCGCGATCATCGCCGCCGCGCGGGCGCCCGACCGGCGGGCGACACGCGGCGACGTGGCCGGGTGCGGTCAGTCGCCGACGGCGACGGGCAGCGTGGTGAGCTGGTTGACGAAGATGGCGGTCGCGTAGCGCGCGTCGCCGGCCGGGCGGAGGTGCGGGAAGCGGGCGAGCGTCTCCTCGAACATGACCCGCAGCTCGAGCCGCGCCAGGGCGGTCCCGAGGCAGTAGTGCCGGCCCCCGGCACCGAACGCCTGGTGCTCGGGGTTGCGCTCGACGTCGAACCGGTCGGGGTCCTCGTAGACCGCCTCGTCCCGTCCGCTCGACGGGTACCACATCATGATCTTGTCGCCCTCGGCGATCGCCCTGCCCCCGATCTCGGTGTCCTTCGTCGCGGTCCGGCGGAAGTGCGCGAACGCGGGGAACATCCGCAGGCACTCCTCGACGGCGCTCGGGATCAGCGACGGGTCGTCGAGCAGCTTCCGGCGCTGGTCGGGGTGCTCCATGAGCGCCTTGATGCCGCTGCAGAACGTCGCCTTCGTGGAGTCGTTGCCGGCCGTGACGAGCAGGATGAAGCCCATCACGATCTCCCAGTCGGACAGACGCTCGCCGTCGATGTCGGCGTGGACCAGGACGCTCATCAGGTCGTCGGTCGGGGTCGCGCGTCGCGCGTCGATGAGGACCTGGCAGCGGGAGACGATCTCGGGGATCACGCGCTCGACCACGGAGTCCGGGCCGTCCGGGTTCATCTCGGCGTCGTCGCCGCCGACGATCTCGGCCATCAGCTGCGCCCACATGGCGTCGTCGGCGGGGTCGATGCCCATGAACGAGCCGATCACGCGAGAGACGACGGGCTGGGCGACGTCCGTGACGACGTCGAAGGTCTCGCGGCCCTCGAGGCGGTCGAGGACGCCGCGCGTGATCTCGCGGATCGCGGGCTCGTGCTCCGCGGTGCGCCGGGGGGTGAACCCGCGCTGGAACAGCGCCTTGAGCCGGTCGTGCTTCGGCGGGTCCATCCCGATGAACATGCCGTTCTGGACCTCGATCGCCGCCCAGGGCATGCCGACCATGCCGCCCCGCTCCGACGAGAACGTCTGCCAGTCCTTGCTGACCTGACGGATGTGCTCCTGGGTCGTGATCGACCAGAACCCCGGCTCGTCGGGGAAGGACGACATGCCGTCGGACCAGTGGACCGGGTCGCCGTCCCGCAGCTCGCGGAAGAGCTCGAGGGGCGGGCCGGCCCGCCAGTGCTCGGGATCGGCGACGCGCACGGTGGGGGAGGCGGGCTTCGTGGTGCTCATGAGGGGGCTCCGGATCGACGCGAGAGCGGACTGGGGCGACCCTCCCACACTGCTTTACACACTGTCAACCGGAGTTGTCATGCGGTACCGTCGGCGCATGTCGTCCGTCCTCTCCCGCCGGTCGTCCGGGCCCGACGACCAACGTGGGCGGACCCGGGCGAAGATCCTCGACGCGACGGTCGGGCTGCTCGGGGAGGGGCGCGCGTTCGCCGAGCTCAGCGTCGGGGAGCTCTCCTCCCGGGCCGGCGTGTCGCGGCCGACGTTCTACGCGTACTTCCAGGACAAGCGCGATCTCGTCCTCGCCCTGGGCTCCGGCTTCGAGGCCGACGCCCGGAGGGCCGCCTCGCCGTGGCTGCGGACGGACACCGACGACATCGGGGCGACCCTGACCGGTGTGCTGGCGGCGTTCGCCGCGCACCGCGCCACCGTCGGTGCCCTGGTGGAGGCCGCCACCTACGACGCGGAGGTGGCGGCGTTCTGGCGCGCGTTCCACGACTGGTTCATCGTCAACGCGACCGAGCGGGCCCGGCGGGCGGACCCGGGCCTCGCCGCGGAGGACGCCGAGGCCCTCGCCTACGGCCTCGTGTGGATGACCGAGCGCTCGTTCACCGAGCACCTCGGGGCCCCGCGCGTGAGCGACGACGCGCTGCTGCGGGCGGTCGAGCGGCTCTGGCGGACCGTCGTGCCCGCGGACTGATCAGACCCGCGGGCTGCGACCCACCCCCGGCCCCAGGCCGATGAGGATCGCGCCCTCGCCCGACGCGTAGGCCTCCTCGCCGTGGTGCGTGAGGTCCATGCCCAGGGCCTCCTCGTTCTCCGGGCCGCGCAGGGGCATCAGCAGCCCGAGGCCCTTGATCAGGAGCCAGGTCATGCCGAACGCGTAGGCGGGCGCGGCGAGGACGGCGACGACCTGCGACCAGAGTTGGCCCGCGTCGCCGTAGAGCAGGCCGTTGCCGGCGCCGTCGTTCCAGGTGGCCTGGGCGACGAAGCCGATCAGCAGGGTGCCGGTCAGGCCGGCGACGCCGTGGGCGCTGAGGACGTCGAGCGTCTCGTCGACCCGGGTGCGCGGGCGCCAGAGGATCGCGAAGTAGCAGGGGAACGCGGCGATCGCCCCGATCGCCAGCGCCCAGCCCGGGCTGACGAAGCCGCCCGCCGGGGTGATCGCCACGCAGCCGACGACGATCGCGGTGGCCGCGCCGATGGCCGTGGCCTGGCGGCCGCGCACGAGGTCCAGGACGATCCAGACCACCAGCGTCGCGGCGGGCGCCAGCAGCGTGTTGACGAACGCGAGGATGCCCGGCTTGCCGACCCCGAAGCCGCTGCCGCCGTTGAAGCCGAACCAGCCGAACCACAGCAGGCCGGCGCCCAGGAGGACGAACATCGCGTTGTGGGGGACGATCGCCTGGCGCCCGTAGTCCTTGCGCGGCCGGACGACGATCGCGGCGGCCAGGGCGGAGAAGCCGGAGCCCATCTCGACCGGGACGCCGCCGGCGAAGTCGAGGGTGCCCTGCTGCTGCAGCCAGCCGCCGCCGAACGCCCAGTGCGCGAGGACCGCGTAGACGAGGACCGACCACACCGACGCGAAGATCAGGAACGGCACGAACCGCATGCGCTCGACGACCGCGCCGGCGACGAGCGCGACGGTGATGATGCAGAACGTCGCCTGGAAGGCGAAGAAGACGAGCTCGGGGATCTTCGTGCCGTCGCGCGGTGCGAACGTGACGTCCTTCATGAACGCGTGCCCGAGGCCGCCGATGATCTTGCCGTCGCCGTCGAAGGCCAGCGAGTAGCCCACGGTGGCCCACGTGACGGTCGCCAGGCCGATCGCGGCGACGCACATCATGAACGTGTTCAGGGTGTTCTTCTCGCGCACGAGACCGGCGTAGAAGAGGCCCAGCGCCGGCGTCATCAGCAGGACGAGCGCCGTGGCGACGAGCATCCAGGCGGTGTCCGCCGTGTCGATGCCCGGCATCAGCGCCTGGGGCTCACGGCGTCGACGTCGCGCTCGCCGGTGCGGATCCGGACGGCCTCGGTGAGGTCGTGCACGAAGATCTTGCCGTCGCCGACCTCGCCGGTCCGTCCGGCCTCGCAGATCGCCTCGATCGTCTTCTCGACGACGTCGTCGGAGACCGCCACCTCGAACCGCACCTTGTCCTCGAGCCCCATCTTGACCTGGGTGCCGCGGTAGGTCTCGACGCGGTCGAGCTCTCCGCCGTGGCCCTGGATCCGGCTGAGCGACACCCCGCGGATCTCGGCGCGGTACAGCGCCTCGAGCACGTCGTTGGTCTTCTCCGGCCGGACGATGCCGATCACGAGTTTCACGCGCGGGGACTCTAGCCGGGTGGACACGGTCCACGGGGACCGGTGCGAGCGCGCCACGGCGCGGTGACGCGGGGGCCGGCGCGAGCCCGTCCCGGCCGCGCCTGCGCCGACGGGCCGCGGGGGACGTCCGGGGGCGTGCCCGCCGTTCTCCCTGCAAACGCTGTGACGGCGGGCACACGGGTCCGTCCGGTGTCCTGCGTACGCTCCTCGCGTGCACCGCACCGGGGAGCGTCTATCGGTGGGCGATCGCGTCGAGCTCGCGCAGCACGACGCCCCGGGCGTCGTGCTCGAGGTGCTCGCTCGCGACCTCGTCCGCACGTTCCGCGACGGCTGCCTCGAGGTCCACGACGTCGGCCGGTACCACGTGCTCCTGGCCTCGGGCCGCACGGTCGTCGTCAACGACCGAGGCGGCCGGCTCCGGAGGCTGGCCGCGCCCGCGGCCCCGCCGCCTCCGCCCCTGCTGGAGCTCACCGCGCGGCGCGGGCCGACTCCCACGCCCTCCCGGTCGTAGTCCGCCAGGGGCGACCGCGCCCGTCGCGGACCCGCCCGGCCCCGCCGCGCCGGCCACGGGGCCGCGGGCGCTCAGCCCAGGACGCCCGCGACGTTCAGGACGATGGCCGCGATCACGACGGCCCAGCCGACGCCCATGCCGACGGCGACGCGTTCGAAGGGCGTCCAGCTGCGGGGGTGCTTCATCCACGCATGGTCGCAGGCCGTATCGCGCCACCCGACGGGGTGGTCGTCGCCGCGGACACGAGATGGCGCCTTGACACCCTGTCGCGACATGGGCAGATTGGTCCCCTCGAGGCCCTATCGCGTCCCCGGCGATGTGTGCAACGACCATCGACACATATCCGAGAGGGAGCACCGCGTGAAGACATCAGGACGGCGCACGGCCGGGGCGCTCGTCGCGACGGCGGCGTGCATGGGCACGCTGGCGGTCGCGACACCAGCACAGGCGGGGCTGCTCAGCGGCCTGCTCGGCGGGACCAAGGCCCCGACGACCACCGCGACGACCGCACCGGCGACGACGGCGAAGGCCGCCGACCCGTTGAGCCCGATCCTCGGGCTGCTCGGCGGGCAGAACGGCCTCGGCGGCGTCGTCCAGGGCGTGCTGTGCCCGGTGACGTCCGTCGTCGACGGACTCGTCAAGAACCCGGTGACCGGCGGTCTCTCGCCGATCACCTCGGGTCTGACGACGCTCGCCTGCAACGCGGGCGTCCTCGACTACCGCTTCGAGACGAAGCTCCGGCGGGCCGACGGCACCCTGGTCTCGCGCTCCCAGGTCGCGCAGCTCGGCGTCCCGACCCCGCTGAACGTCGACGACGACCTCGCGCCCGACCTCGTCGGCACGATCACGATCGTCGGCCGCAACGCCGTCGGCCTGAAGGTCGAGCGCGCGAGCGGCGAGCGTTCCACGCTCCCCGTCCAGGTCGAGGCGATCGTCGGCGACCCGAAGGGCACGATCCTCGGTGGCCGGCGCATCGCGATCGGCTACGACGCCCGCGACGACCGCGCGCCCGGGACCTTCGTCGTCTCGACCCCCGCGGACGCCCTGCTCGCACCGAAGCCCACCGTCGAGGCGACGGTGACGCAGACGGCGCGTGGCGAGCGCGTCGCCGTGCTCGCCGGCGTGTTCTCCGGCACCGGCGCGCAGCGCGTCGACGCGACCCAGGCGCGCCTGGACTACCGGCAGGCCCCGGACGTCGCGGCGTTCACCGTCGGCCTCGGCGGCTCGACCGCCGTCCGCGCGACCACCAACCGTCCGGGCGGTCTCCTGACCGCGGACCTCTCGACCCCCGACCTGGACGCGCGCGCCGAGCTGCGGACGCTCCCGGCCACGCTCGACCTGGCGCTCGACGGGGACGGCTCCCGCGTCGCCTACGACGGCAACGGCACGTCGATCGGCCGGCTCATCGCCGACGTCCGGTCGAAGAAGCCCCTGCTCGGGGACGCCGACCGCCTCCGGGCCGACCTCGACGGCATGCCCGTGAAGGGCGCCATCGCGCTGCGGGCCCCCGAGACCACCCAGGGTGCGTTCGGCCTCTCGTCGGAGGGCGAGATCGACCGCATCGAGGTCCAGGCCGCGAACGGCGCCGGCGAGCTGCCGACCGTCCCCGGCGCGGCCACCGACGCCGGTGCGCTGGTCGACACGACGGACGGGCGCTTCCGCCTGGCCGCCCGCGTCTTCCGCCTGCGCTCGGTGTCCGTCGCGCCGTCGCCCGCCGCGGTCGACCTCCGCACCGGCGTCGCCCAGACCTTCCGGATCGACGCCCGCACGCCGGGCGCGCGGGCCGGCTCCGACCCCCTGCACCTGACGGCGCTGGTCCGCGACCTGCCGACGGCGCTGAAGATCGGCCTGCAGGACGGCGACACCCCGCGCCTCACCTACGCCGCCGACGCGCCGGTGTCCGAGCTCTCCGTCGAGGCCGAGGGCCTCGGCCTCGTCGAGGGCGCGGACCGGCTGAGGCTCGCGCTGCGCGACCTGGACGGCGACGGCGCGCTCGCGTTCCGCGCGCCGGAGGGCGTCGACGACCGGATCGGCCTGACCACGGACGGCCTGACCATCGGCCGGCTCGACGTCGCCGCGACCGGCGGCGGGTTGGACTACCCCTCCGTGCCCGGCGGCGACGACGCGGCCGGCGCCTTCGTCGACACCACGGGCGGCGCGTTCCGGCTCGCCGCCCGCATCCTGCGCCCCGAGTCGGTCACGCTCGGCACCTCGCCGGTGAGCCTCGCGCTGAAGACGGGCGTCGCGCAGCCCTTCCGGGTCGACGCGACGGTCCCGGGCTCCGGCGACGGCGCCGCCCCGGTCCACCTGCAGGCCGACATCCTCGACCTGCCCGAGCGCCTGACGCTCGGGCTCGAGGACGGCGCCGACGGCACGCGCCTGCGCTACGCCGCCGACGCACCCGTCGAGACGATCGACGTCACCGGCACGGGCATCCCGCTCGTCGACGGCGCGGACAAGCTCCACGTCCGGCTCTCCGGCGTCGAGGGCGACGGCGCCATCGGCGTCCGGAGCGGCGACGACGGCCGCATCGGCCTGACCGCCGACGGCGTCGCCGTGAAGACGGTCGAGGTCGAGGCCGCCGACGCGGGCTCGCCCTTCCCGTCCGTCCCCGGGCCGGCGGACGGCGCGGGGGCGTTCCTCGACACCACCGGCGGGGCGTTCCGTCTCGCCGCCCGCGTCTTCGAGCTGCGGTCGATCACCGTCGACCCCGACCCGATCACGCTCGAGGCGACGACCGGCGTGGCGAAGCCCTTCCGGGTCGACGCGACGCTCGCCGCCGCCGCCGACGCACCGGCGGGCACGGCCCCGACCCACGTCGAGGCCCTGGTCGAGGACCTGCCGACGACGTTCAAGCTCGGCCTGGCCGACGCGGACGACGGCGGCTCCAAGCTCGCCTACCAGGCCTCCGAGCGCGTCTCGCGCCTGGAGGTCGAGGCCACCGGCGTGCCGATCCTCGAGGGCACCGACCGCATCGCGGCGGCCGTCCGCGACGTGCCGAAGGCGTTCGACCTGACGCTGCCCTCGCAGGAGGGCGACGTCGCCAGGCCGCTCGCGACGCTCGGCATCGGCGACGGCGAGGCCGCGATCGGCGAGCTCCGGCTGGCCGCCGGCGCCACCGACCTCCCCGCCACCGGCCTGCAGGCCGACGGGACGAACGACCCTGCGGTCGCCGACCGCTTCGAGTACCGCAGCGCGGACCCGGCGGCCATCGGCGTCGGCGTGCGGCTGACGGGCGTGAAGGGCCTGAACCTGGGGCTCGACCCGATCGCGATCCGGCTGGACCAGGACGAGACGCGGACGAAGCCCGTCGACCTGGTGGCGACGCTGCCCGGAGAGGCCGGCGCGCCGGCGGCCACGATCAACGGCCGGTTCTCGAAGACGTCCGCGTCGACGAGCATCGCCGCGGTCCTGCAGGACGGACAGCCGACGCGGCTGACGTTCGGCAACGCACGGAACCTCGACCGGCTGACGCTGAACGCGACGAACCTCGGGTCGATCCCGAAGCTCGACCTCGCGCTCGACAACCTGCCGCGGACGCTGAACGTGTGCGTGGACTCCGCCGGCGGCTGCCGCCGTGCGAACCCCAACGCCCTGTCGGGCGGGACGGCGGCCGGGCTGAACCGCCCGTACGCCGCTCAGACGTCGATCGACCTCGACGACGCGGGGACGCAGCTCGCCGGACAGCGGACGACGCTGAACGCCTCGCTGCCGGTCGACGGCAACGTGGTCAACGTCGAGAACCTGCGGTTCCGCAACCTCGGTCTGGACCTGGGGCAGAGCGGCACGTTCAAGTACGCGGGCCAGGACATCCCGCGGATCTACCTGTTCGCGGACTCCCGCGGCCAGCCGTTCACGATCAACCGCATCCAGTACCCGGGCACGATCGAGTCCTTCAAGATCGGCACGGACGCGTCGCCGGCGACCGCGACCAACCGGATCGTCTGGCTCCGCGGCACGAAGGGGTTCCTCGGCGCCCAGTTCGACAACCTCCAGGCCGGGACCCTCAACTGCGGCGGTCAGCGCGAGCTGAGCGTCAAGGTGCTGGGCCTGAACATCAACATCCTGAACATCTTCGGTCAGCAGGTGCTGCCCGTCTGCAGCTGAGGGGCGGCGGGCCCGCCCGCCACGCAGCCGCCCGCCCGGTCCACGGGACCGGGCGGGTCACGACGACGGCCCGCGCGAGCGGGCCGTCCGCGTTCCCGGGCCCAGGAGGCCGACCGCCGGTCGTCCGGCCGCGGCGAGCCGCGTCCCGCGACCGGCTAGCGTCCCGGGCATGAGCACCTCCGAGAAGCCCAGCGTCGAGATCCCCGACGGTTCGCCCTCCTTCCAGCTCGAGCTCGACGACCTCGTCGTCGGTGACGGCCCCGAGGCGCAGTCGGGACAGACCGTCGAGGTCCACTACGTGGGCGTCGCCTGGTCCGACAAGCAGCAGTTCGACGCCTCCTGGGACCGCGGCCAGACGTTCAAGTTCGGCCTCGGCAAGGGCATGGTCATCCAGGGCTGGGACCAGGGCGTCGCGGGGATGAAGGTCGGCGGCCGCCGGCGCATCACCATCCCGCCGATGCTCGGCTACGGCAAGCGCGGCGCCCCGGGCGCCATCAAGCCCGACGAGACGCTCGTCTTCGTCGTGGACCTCATCGGCGTCCGCTAGACCGGCGCCCGGCGCCCGGGACTCCCCGGGGCCGCCGCTCCGCGGTCCCCGCCGGGGCCGCCCGCCGGCTCCCGGCTCGGCGACGGGGCGACGCCCGCGCGACCGGGACGCCGCGTCCCGGTTGGGCGCGGGCGTCAAACGCTCGTCCGTTCGACGTTCGCGGACGCCGGGATCCGGCGATACGGTGCATACGGCTCGTGCTCCCACGGGCGTCGACGAGGAGCACCATGCACAGAGGAACCATCGTGGCCGGCGTCACCGCCGGCGTCCTGGGGATCGGCGGCGTCGCCACGGCCACCGCCGCCCCGCTGCCGATCACGCTCGACTTCACGTCGGGGACGGTCAAGGTCGGGTCGCTCGCCTCGACCACGCAGACGGGCACCACCCGTCTGGTCGGGACGATCGAGTCGGACACGCTCGTGGCGACGTTCCCCGCCACCGGGGTGACGTTCGCGAAGGCGACCGCGGGCACCCTCGGGATCACCCCGCAGGCCACCGGCACGATCACGGGCCGGCCGAACGCGACCACCGGGTCGCTCGACCTCACCGGCCCGATCTCGTACGCGATCAGCGGCGACCAGGGCGCCTGCACCATCGCCCCGACCGCGCCCGTGACGCTCACGGGGTCCGCGATCGGCTTCGCCGACGGCTCCTACGGGGCCTCGGGGTCCGGCTCGAACGCCAGCATCGGGGTGCCCAGCGCCGGGTGCCTGCCGTACCTGGCGAGTGCGGGGCCTCTCACGTCCACCGCCCTGGCGTACTCCGGCAAGCTCACGATCCCGGGCTTCATCCCGACGCCGACGTCCGTCACGGTGATCCCGCCGTCCCCGGCGCCCACGACGCCCGCCCCGGCGACGCCGGCGACCCCGGCCACGCCGGCGGCCCGGCCCGGGCAGCTCGCCGTCACGATCTCGAGGCCGAAGACCGTCCGGCGTGGCAGCAGCACCGTCACGAAGGTCGTCGTCCGCAACACGGGCGCCGGGACCGCCCGCACCGTGCGGGTCCGGGTGTCCGCCGCCGGCAAGGGCGTCACCCCGCGGGCGACGAGCAAGGCCTACGCCACCATCGGCGCCGGGAAGTCGCGGACGCTGAACCTCCGGCTCCGCACGACGAAGCGCGCGGCGAAGAGCTCCGCCGTGAAGGTCGCGGTCACCGGCGCGGGCGGCCTGTCGGCCGCGCGGGCGACGACGCTGCGCCTGCGCTGAGCGACCCCGGGCGGGGCGGCGGCACGTCGCCCCGCGGACCGGCGGGGC
>NZ_JAURWA010000117.1 GCF_030655195.1 Patulibacter sp.
AGCACCAGGTCGCCGGCCGGGAACGCGTCGCGGTCGCCGAGCGCCCGCATCGCGACGTAGCCGGCGGTCCACCGACCGATGCCGGGCAGCGCGAGGAGCGCGGCGACCGTCGCGTGCGGTTCCGCGGCGGGGCGCAGGTCGACGGTCCCGTCCGCCACGGCGACGGCCAGCCGCCGGACCGTCGCGGCGCGGGCGCGCGGCATCGGCAGCGCGGCGTCGGGCAGGTCGGCGACGACCGCGGGCTCCGGGAAGGTCCGCAGCCGCTCCGCGGCCGCGCCGTCCGGGTCCATCCCGCGCGGCAGCTCCCGGCCGTGGGCCCGCACGAGCCGCCCGAGCACCGTGCGCGCCGCGGCGACCGAGACCTGCTGGCCGATCACGGCCCGCAGCGCCAGCTCGAACGGGTCGACCGTCCCCAGGACGCGGAGCCCAGGCCGCGCGGCGACCAGCGGTGCCAGCGCGGGATCACGGGCGAGGTGCGCGCCGACGGTCGCCGGGTCCGCGTCGAGGTCCAGCAGGCGCCGGACCAGGACCGTCGCCCCCGCGGCGTCGCGGGGATCGACGAGGCGGAGCTCGCCCGTCACCGTGCCGCCGGCGTCCGGGTCGCGGCCGTCCGGACCGGTCCCGGGAAGACCCGCGTCCGTCAGGCGCAACGACAGGAGGCCCGCCCCGTGCGGCAGGCGCAGGCTGCGGACGTACGCCCCGTCGGGCCCGACCCGTTCGAGGCCGTCGGCGGCACGCGCCCCGAGGACCCCGTGGAGGCCGCGGCCGTCGAACGGTGCGCGCACCGGCAGGCGCAGCTGGACCGTCGTCGGCACGCCCCGATCGTCCCAGGCCCTTCGGCGGTTCTTCGGAACCCTTGGGGAACGTCTTCGCCGGCGCTATGCAAGGTCTTCTGGCCGCTTGGGGGACGGGTCAGGGGTCCCCGTCAGCGTGTGGTCCATGAAGTCTCCGACCCGCTCCATCGTCGTCATGTGCACCGCCGCGCTCGTCGGGGGCACCGGCGGGGCGGTGATCGCCACCGAGGCCGTCGGGGGCGGCACGCAGACCGTCACTGCCGCCGCGACATCGACGCCCGCCGCCGTCAACCGCACCGTCGCGAACACGACGGGCGCCCTGACGGCCGGCCAGATCTACGCGCAGAGCCGCGACTCCGTCGCCTTCATCACCGCGACGACGAGCGGCTCGTCGCCGGGCGGCGCGCAGGGCGCTCCCGACGGGTTGGGCGGTCTCGGCGGTGGTCAGGGCGGATCGTCGTCGGCCGGCACGGCCACGGGGTCGGGCTTCGTCGTCTCCTCCGACGGCTACGTCGTGACCAACGCGCACGTGATCGACGGCGCCGACAGCGTCAAGGTGAAGATCGGCGACGGCGACACCCTGACCGCGAAGGTCGTCGGCGTCGACCAGTCCACGGACCTCGCGCTGCTGAAGGTGTCGGCCCCGAAGGCCCTGACGCCGCTGGAGCTCGCGCAGTCCTCCGACGTGCAGGTCGGCGACTCCACCTTCGCGATCGGCAACCCGTACGGCCTGTCGCGGACCCTGACCACCGGTGTCGTCTCCGCCCTGCACCGCAGCATCGAGTCGCCCAACGGCTACGCGATCACGGGCGTGCTGCAGACGGACGCGGCGATCAACCCCGGCAACTCCGGCGGCCCGCTGCTCGACGACCAGGGCCGCGTCATCGGCGTGAACTCGCAGATCGCCACGTCCTCGACGTCGAGCGACGGCAGCTCGGGCGGCAACGTCGGCATCGGCTTCGCGGTGCCGTCCGACACGGTCTCCCGCATCGTCCAGCAGCTGCGCACGACCGGCACCGCCAAGCACGCCTACCTCGGTGTCGGGACCGCGGACGCCGCGGCCACCGGCGAGGACGGCGTCGGCGCGACGGTCGCCTCCGTCGCCACCGGCGGCCCGGCGGCCGACGCGGGCCTGAAGGCCGGCGACGTGATCACGAAGGTCGGGGACACCACCGTCACCGACACCGAGCTGCTGGGCGCCGCGGTCGACACGCACCAGCCCGGCGAGCAGGTCGAGGTGCAGTACACCCGGGGCGGCGACCGGAAGACCGCGAAGGTCACCCTCGGCACGCGGCCCGACAGCGCGGCGCGCGCCACCTCGCCGACCGCGCCGTAGCGCCGCGACGCAGCCCGGGAACGAGCGAGGCCCGCGATCCGATGGATCGCGGGCCTCGCTGCCTGGTGGGTCCTGATGCAAATCGGGGCGAGAGGATTTGAACCTCCGACCTCGCCGACCCGAACGGCGCGCGCTACCAGGCTGCGCCACGCCCCGACGCGAGCGGGAGTATGGCAAAAGACGACCGGTCGAGGCCGCCCGCCCCCGGGCCCGGGGCCCGCGGCCGGACTCCGTCGGCTCAGTCGCCGGCGGCGCCACCGGCCGATGCGGCGGGGAACCCGTCGGGCTCGAACGACTCGCCGGCGAGCGCCGTGTAGAAGCGGATCGCCAGGCCGGTGACGAGCGTCTCGAACGCGTCCTGCACCGCGATGCCCTCCGCGTGCGCCCAGCGGCGCAGACCGTCGCCCTCGATGGCGTCGGCGTCGGCGAGCACGTCGTCGACGAGCTCGGGGTGCCGGTCGCAGAAGTACGCCCCGATGGCGTACATCGTCGAGTGCGAGGCGACGTCGATCACGCCCTCCGACTCAGACGACACCGGAGGTGCCCCCGTCGGACGGGTCCGGGGCCGCGGACGGCTCCGGGACGACGTCTGCGTCGGTGGTCCCGGCGTCCGGCGCCGCGGCGGTCCGGGCCGGCGCGGCCGGGGCGGTCG
>NZ_JAURWA010000119.1 GCF_030655195.1 Patulibacter sp.
CTACGAGGTCCTGACCTCGGCCGCCGTCGGCGGCAAGGCCGTCACCGACACGATCTACGTGCCCGACGAGGTCTTCGCCTCCCCGGAGAACCTGCTCAAGACGCTCGTCGTCGGCGACCAGGTCTTCATCAACGCCTACCTGCTCGGCGTGACGGTCTTCGCCCGTCAGGGCACGCTGTCGGGTTCGCGTCTGGCGCGCTACGCCTCGGAGATCATGGGCGTCGAGGCCGTGCACCGCGCGCTGGCCCTGCAGTCCCTCGGCGTGCTCGGCAACGACCGCGCGTACTCCAAGTTCGCCCAGCGCGAGCAGACCCCGGGCCTCGCCACCACCGGCTCGCCGGGCTTCTACGTGATCGGCGACGCGGTCACGGTCCTCGAGTCGGCCGGGTTCGGCTTCGGCAAGCCGGGCAGCAAGCCGGGCACCGCCTACAAGTACGCCGAGGTCGCGGCGCGCACCCCGACGCTCACCGGCGTCAACACGATCAAGCCCTCGTAGTCCGGCGCGTCCGCCGGGGCAGGCGGCTCGCCCTCGAGGGGATCGAGCCGCCCGCCTCAGCGGATGCGACGCGGGCCTGCGGGCCGATCACCGGGACCGGCGTCTGCGACCGTCGGTCCCGTCGTCGTTCCCGGGGAGGGTCCCCGCGGCGGTCGCGTTCCGGACGACCCGTCCCGGAGGGCTCCTGGCCGCGTCGGTCAGGAGCCCCGCGACGGCGACGCCCGCGGACGGCACGACGAGCCTGACGCAGGACCGAGGGAGCGATCGGCACAACCGGCGGGATCGGCCTCGCGTACCACCCACAAGCGGCACGTGGTGCCGCCGCAGCGGTTCACCCCGGCGCACCCGCCTCGTCCTCGAGGCCGGTCCCGCCCTGACCCGACAGGTCGTCCCCCATGTGGCGCGAGCACCCCAGCAGCACCGGCCAGGCACGGCTCACCGCCGTGCCGGGGTGGGGCACGGAGCCGTGCCTGGCGGACCAGATCACCGAGGACGTGCTGCAGCTGCTGTACGCCGCCGGGCAGGAGATCGCCGACACCCGCGCCGCCTGCCCGGGCGACGCGCACGCCCCGCTCGCCGCCCTGCGCGTCCGCGAGGCGATCACGGCGCTCCGCGAGATCGCCGTCCTGGCCCGCCGGCAGGAGACCGATGCGTTCGCGTCGCCGGTCCCGCGTCTCCCCGGAGACGCGAGCACACCCGCGCCGAGCGGGGGGATCTCAGGCGACCACCGCGGGCTCCGCGGTCCCGGGGAGTCGCACGCGCACCGTCGTGCCGCCATGTAGCGGCTGCTCGAAGCCCATCGTCCCGTGCGCCGCCCGGACGTCGCGCTCGACCGACGTCAACCCGATGTGGTCCTCCCGTGCGGCGCGCCGGCGCGCGACGTCGTCGAGGCCGATGCCGTCGTCGGTGACGATCACCACCAGCTCCGCCGGGTCGCCCTGCTGGACGACCGAGACGGTGACGCCGGTGGCACGGGCGTGCTTCGCGGCGTTGCTCAGGAGCTCGTGCACGACCCGCATCACGAGCTCGTCGTGCGATCCGGCGGTGTCGGCGCCGACGGTGACCACGGTCGGCGGTCCGCCGCGACGCTCGAGGACCTCGGCGACCTCGCCGAGGGCGACGGCCAGCCCCGAGTCGCGGAGCACCGCCCCGTAGAGCTCCCCGGTGAGCGTCCGCATCTGCTCGATGGCGTCCCGCAGGGTCCGCCGGGTCTCGTCCAGGTCGATCGGTTCGTCCTCGGACAGCTCGGCGAGGTCCTGGGAGACCGTCACGGCCAGCTGCAGCGGTCCGTCGTGCAACGCCAGGACGAGCCGCTCCTGCTCGGTCCGCGCCTGCTCGAGCACCCGCCGGTCCGCGTCCTCGCGCCCCTGCGCGACGGCGGCCTCCAGGGCCGTCTCGCGCCTCCGCGCCCGCACCGTCGCCCCGGCGACCACGACCGCGCCGCCGTAGATCGCGTAGAACCCGGCGATCGTCGTCGCCGTGCCGGGTGTCCCGCGGGCGATGTCGCCGATCGACGTCACGAGGTACCCGGCAGCCCCCAGCGCCTCGAGCAGGCCGAGCCGTGGGTCGCGGGCCGACGCCCAGCAGGCCGGCGCGACGAGCAGGAGCCACCGCAGCGGCGAGTCCGCACCACCGCTCACCGCGACGGCGGCGAGCACCAGCACCGCGTCGACCGCGGCGACCCAAGGTCCCAGGAGCCGGCCGTCGGACCCCGGGCGGGGCTCGTCCGCGAGCCCGACGGCGAGGGCGACGGTGACCGCCACCCACGCCACACCGACCACGGAGACGACGACCTGGTGGCCGGAGTACGGGGTCGCGACCGCGGCCACGACGAATCCGGCGAGCAGCACCGCGAACCGCGGCGGCGCGAGCGCCCAGACCGGCGGTGGTCGTGTCTCGGCCGCGCGGCGGCGCGGAACGTGGAGAACGGTGCGCATCGCCGTGTGTCGCTGTACCCCACCCGGGGCCCGATCGTCACGGGGACGCCGAATGTCCAGACCCGGCTCGTTCGCGGAGATCCGGTCCGCCGCCCGCCTACGCGTGCAGCACGACCGCCAGGCCCTGGCCGACCCCGATGCAGATCGCCGCCAGGCCCCAGCCGCCGCCGTTCTCCTGCAGGGCGCGGGCGAGCCGGCCGATGATGCGACCACCCGAGGCGCCGAGGGGGTGGCCGATGGCGATCGCGCCGCCGTGGACGTTGAGGATCGACGGGTCGAGGTCCGGCCAGCCCTTCACGCACGCGAGGGACTGGGCGGCGAACGCCTCGTTGAGCTCGACGGCGGCGAGGTCGCCCCAGCCGATCCCGGCGCGACGGAGCGCCTCGTGCGCCGCCTCGACGGGCGCGTAGCCGAAGACGTCCGGGTCGTTGCCGTGCGCGGCGCGGGAGACGACCCGCGCCAGGGGGTCGCGTCCGATCGACGCCGCCGCGGACTCGGTCCCCAGGAGGACCATCGAGGCGCCGTCGTTCAGCGGCGACGCGTTGCCCGGGGTCACGGTGCCGTCGGCGCGGAACGCCGGCTTCAGGGTCCCGAGCTTCTCCAGCGTCGTCGTCTCGCGGATCGCCTCGTCGCGCTCCAGCGGCGCGCCGGGGACCTGCGTGATCTCGTCGTCGAAGACGCCGTCGGCCCACGCCTTCGCGGCGCGCTGGTGGCTCTCCCACGCGAAGGCGTCCTGCGCCTCGCGCGAGACGCCGTGGATGCCGGCGAGCTTCTCGGTCGACTCGCCCAGCGAGATCGTCCACCCGGACGGCATCGCCGGGTTGACCATCCGCCAGCCGAGCGTCGTGGAGTGCAGCGTCTCGTGACCGGCCGGGTAGGCGCGCGAGGGCTTCTGCAGCACCCACGGGGCGCGGCTCATCGACTCGACGCCGCCGGCGACGATCACCTGGGCGTCGCCGGACTCGATCGCGCGGGCGCCCTGGATCGTGGCCTCGAGGCTGGAGCCGCAGAGGCGGTTGACCGTCGCGCCGGGCACGCTCGTGGGCAGCCCGGCCAGGAGGACGGCCATGCGGGCGACGTCGCGGTTGTCCTCGCCGGCCTGGTTGGCCGCGCCGAGGAGCACGTCGTCGATGCGTGCCGGGTCGAGGTCGGGCGTGCGGTCGACAAGGGCCTTCAGCGTGCTCGCCGCGAGGTCGTCGGGGCGGACGCCCGCCAGGGCGCCGGCGAACTTCCCGAACGGGGTCCGGACGGCGTCCAGGACGTAGGCGGCGGAGCTGGTCGTGGTGCTCATCGGGCCACCAGCTCGCGCAGGGCGGCGAGCTCGTCGGCCGTCGCGGGAGCGGTCTCGACGACGTCCTCCGCGACCCGCAGCTCCCAGCCCGTCTTGTCGCGGGCGTCGGCGACGGTGGCACCAGGGTGCAGCTGCACGAGCACGAGCTCCTTCGTGGCGGGGTCGGGCTGCAGGACGCCGAGGTCGGTGATGACGGCCGACGGGCCGCCGCCGCGCAGACCCAGGCCCTCGCGGGTGATGCCCTCCGGCGGGGCACCCGGGATCGAGCCGAGGACGCCGTCGGGATCGGCGTGGCCGACGGTCGTGACGAAGTCCAGCCGCTCCACGAACGTGCGCGTGGAGTGCGGGGCCACGACGACGACCTCGCCGCAGCCGCCGGCGATCTCGGGTGCGCCGCCGGCGCCCGGCAGGCGGGTCCGCGGGGCGTCGTAGTCGCCGATGACGGTCGAGTTGAGGTTGGCGTACCGGTCGACCTGGGCGGCGCCGAGGAACGCGACGTCGATCCGGCCGGCCTGCACCCAGTAGTTGAACATCTCGGGCACCGCCACGACCGCGTCGGCGGTCTGGGCCAGCTCGCCGTCACCGATCGAGAGCGGCACGCGGTGCGGCTTCGCGCCGATCGTCCCGGACTCGTAGACGAGCACGAGCTCGGGGTTGTGGACCATCCGCGCGAGGATCGCCGCGGTCGACGGGCGCCCGACGCCGATGAAGACGACCTTCGCCCCGGTCAGCCGCCGTGCGGCGACGATCGTCTGGATCTCGCCGGTCGTCGCCGGCGCGGTCTCGGTGCTGCTCATGCGGCCTGTCCCTTCAGCACGTGCTCGCCCATCCACGCCGTGAACGTGTCGCGGTCGCGGGAGACCACGTCCCACGCGCGGTAGGCGTCGTTGTCGCGGTCGGTGATCCCGTGCGCGTACGAGGGCTGCGACCCGCGCGGCGCCTCGGCGACGGCGTCGATCGTCCAGCCCGGCAGCACTACGCCGCCCGGGCGCGGGACGAGCTCGTCGACGATCCGCTCGACGGTCACCAGCGACCGCGTCGCCGCCAGCACCGCCTCCTTCTGCACCCCGGGGATCCCCCAGAGCTGCACGTTCCCCGCACGGTCGGCCTCCTGCGCGTGGACGATCGAGACGTCCGGGTTCAGGGCCGGGACGGCGGCGAGGACCTCGCCGGTGAACGGGCACGTGATGCGCTCCACGCGGGTGCGGGCCTCCAGGTCGGTGCCGGCGTAGCCGCGCAGGACCGCGAACGGCAGCGCGGAGGCGCCGGCGACCCAGCGGTTGGCCATCGCGGCGTGGGAGTGCTCCTCGATCTCGATCGGGTGCGGCCAGCCGTGCTCGATCGCGTCGCGGAAGCGGTGCAGCGACCCCACCCCGGGGTTGCCGCCGTAGGAGAACACGAGCTTCCGGGCCGCACCGGCGCCGACCATCTGGTCGTAGAGGACGTCCGGGGTCATGCGGATCAGCTCGAGGTCGCGGCGACCCTGCCGGAGGATCTCGTGCCCCGCCGCGAACGGGATCAGGTGCGTGAAGCCCTCCAGCGCGACGGCGTCGCCGTCCCGGACGAGCTCCCGGATCGCGGTGGGGAGGTCGACGACGTCAGCCACGTCGATCCCCCACGAGATGTTCGCTATCCGTACACTTGTTCACATCACGAACGCTACCGGATGGACGGCGCCGGGTGGCGCCCATCGCGCGGGTCCAGCCCCCCGCGCGGCCACCTGGACCCGCGGAGCCCCATGACCCCGAACGCCGAACGTCACCCCGAGCACGTGCAGTCGCTGGAGCGCGGCCTCGCGGTCATCCGCGCCTTCGCCGGGGAGGAGGGCACGCTCTCGCTGACGGACGTCGCCCGGCGCTGCGACCTCACCCGCGCGGCCGCCCGGCGCTTCCTCCTCACGCTGATGCACCTCGGGTACGTCTCGCAGGACGGGCGCGGCTTCGCGCTCCGGCCGCGGGTCCTCGAGCTGGGGGCCGCCTACCTCTCGGGCGTCGGGTTCCTCGACGTCGCGAGGCCGCACCTGGAGGCCGTGTCCCACGCCGTGCAGGAGTCGGCGTCGATCTCGGTGCTCGACGGGGACGAGATCGTCTACGTCGCCCGCGTCCCGATCCGCCGCATCATGTCGGTCACCATCGCCAACGGCACGCGCTTCCCCGCGCACCTCACGTCGATGGGGCGGGTCCTGCTCGCGGCCCGGCCCGACGACGAGGTGCGGGCGCTGCTGCAGCGCACCCTGACCGGCGCAGCGCCGGCGACGCCCAGGACGCCGACCGACCCGGACCGGGTCCTCGACGCCGTCGTCGACGCACGACGGCACGGGTACGCCCTCGTCGACCAGGAGCTCGAGGAGGGGCTGCGCTCGGTCGCGGTCCCGATCGTCGACGGCTCCGGCACCACGGTGGCGGCGATGAACGTCGCCGCCCACGCCGCCCGCCGGTCGACCGCCGACCTGCTCGACGAGGTCCTCCCCGCCCTGCGCGCCGCCGCGCAGGAGATCCGCGACGACCTCCGCCGCACGGGCGCGACGGTCGACTGACGGCCCGCCGTCGCGGCTCGTGCGGCGGACGCTCGGGTGCCGACCGTGCTGCATCCGGGTCGGCCTCCCGAGGTGCGCCCTGGCGCCGACGGGGCCGATCGGCGAGGCTGGGTCGACCGCACCACACCGAGGAGCTCCCCATGCCGTCGATCGACGTCTCGAACACCACGCTGCACTACACCGACTCCGGTCCCCGTGACGCGCCCGCGGTGCTCCTCAGCCACTCGCTGTTCTTCGACCACACGATGTTCGACGCGCAGGTCGAGCACCTCTCGGGCACGTACCGCGTCGTCGCCTACGACCACCGGGGACAGGGCGGGAGCGCCCCGGCGCCCCGGGACGAGCTCGACATGGACACGCTCACGGCCGACGCCGTCGGGCTCATCGAGGCGCTGGGGCTGCGGGACGTCACCGTCGTCGGCAACTCGATGGGCGGGTTCATCGCGCTGCGCCTCGCGGCCCGCCACCCCGAGCTCGTCCGCTCCGCCGTGGTCGCCGGCTCCTCCGCCGACGTGGAGGAGCAGATCGAGGCGTTCGCGCCCCTCGTCGAGGCCCTCGCGACCGACGGGGTGGCGCCGTTGCTGGACCCCGTCTCGCACATCATGCTCGGCGACACGAGCCTCTCCGATCCGTCGCGGGCCGACCTGCTGCGCCACGTCCAGGACGACCTGCGCGGTCGCGGCCCGTCGATCGCCGACGCCGCGCACCAGGTCGTCTTCCGCGACGGGATCCTCGACGAGCTCGGGTCCATCACCTGCCCCGTGCTCGTCCTCGCGGGCACGGAGGACCACGCCTACCCGCCGCCGAAGTCGCGCCAGATCGCCGAGGGCGTCCCGGACGCCACGCTCGAGGTCGTCGAGGCCGCCGGGCACTCCGTGTGCCTCGAGCGGCCCGACGTCGTCAACGCGCTGATCGACGCGCACCTGGCGTCGCTGCCGGCCGCGGCGGCGCGGGACGCCGCCGTCTGAGGATCGTGTCGAGGCGGCAGGTCGAGGAACGACCGTCGCCTCGGCCGGGGCGACGCGGGTGCCGCCCCGACGCTCCGGGTACCCCGCCAGGCGTGCGACGTCGTCCAGCCACCGTCCTCCTGTGCGCCGCCATCGCGACGCTCCTCACCGCATCGACGGCCGCCGCGAGGCCCATTCCCGACGATGTCGTGGACGTGATCCTGAAGACGCACGTGGCGGTCGTCGACGGGGCCGGCCCGAGGGGCAGCGCCACGCTGACCGGCCACGTCGACCTCGTCCTGTCCTGTCGGCCGTATCCCGCCGGGACGTCCGGGAGCTGTGCGCGCCAACACCGGGTCGGCACGGTCCGCGTCGTGCGCATCCTCGAGTCGGGCACCGTCCGACGGTCGCGGACACGGAGCCGGGCGCGAGTCGTCTCGGACTCCACCCGACGGGCACGGCTGCGCATCCCCGTCGGTCCGATCCGCTGCACGGGCGTCGACGACGGCTTCCGGCTCTTCTTCTCGGTGCCCCTCATCGAGGTCGGATCCGGCGCCCCGCCCGAGATCTTCACGCCGGAGGCGCGGGGCTTCGGGTGCACCGTCACGGGCCGTCGGTCCTCCCGGTCGTCCGCCCTGCGCCGGGCCCGCGACGCCTTCTCCGCCCGCTTCCGCGGCACGGTCGACGCCGGGGTCCGTGCGTTCGTGGACTGCCAGGACGAGTCCGATGCCCGCATCAGGTGGCAGTGCGTCCGCCGCGTTCCGACGGGGAGCGACCGCCGCGGACCGTCGCGGTGCTGGAGGCTCAGCGTCACGCGCGTCTCGCCGAATCGCTTCGGACGCCTCGAGCGCGCGTCGTTCGTGCGGGTCTCGCCCGTCTCGCGGGCCTCGCGCGTGCGGTTCGCCAACCTGTGCCGGCCGATGACCTGAGGAGCCGTCGCCTCGACGGGGGCGGCGGAGGCCGTGGAAGTCAAGGACGGGTGCAGGCTCCCCCGGCCGCCCTCGAGCATCATCTGCCCGGCGCCGGCGCTGGTGAGCCGGGACGACGTCGACCGCCACCGGTCGTTCAGCCACCGCCCGCGCGCTCACCGCACGCAGGGCACCAGACCGAGCGAGCCGCCCGAGCCGCCCGAGAAGTCCGGGAAGAATTGGACGCACGTCGCCGGGGTCCCGCTCCCTCCCCCGCCGCCACCCGAGGGCCTGCGGTCCGGCTGCACGACGCGGACCGTCCGCTCCGCCCTGGCCGTCAGGCGGCCGGCCGTCGCGATCACCGGGAGCTGGTTGCGCAAGCGTGCACGGTTCGTGAAGCGCACCCGGACCGTGGTCGTGCGGGTCTTCCCCGGCGCGACCGACGCGAGCGACACGGTGCGCCTGGTCGGGGCGACGCCTCGGACCGCGGCGAGCCGGACCCGTACCCTGCCCGTGGGTCCGTGGCCGGAGTTGGAGACGGTGATGCGCAACGCGTGGCGGCGCTTCGACGCCTGGACGCTCGACGGCAGGCCGGAGAGGCGGACGCCGAGCGCCGGCTGCCCGACCAGGTCGAGCGTCAGCTGGTCGTAGACCGTGGCGGCGTCCCCGGGCGCGGTCGCCGAGATCAGCGCGCAGTCGACCGTCAGGCCCTTCAGGAGCGAGCTCTGCACGTCGAAGCGCTGCAGTGCCGAGCCCACCCCGGCCTTCGACAGCCGGCCGCGCGACTGCGGTGCCCCGTCGACCGTGGTGCGCAGCCACGAGGCGTCCGAGCGGTCGGCGTCGGACCCGAAGCCGATCGCCGGACCGCGATCGCAGCCTGTGGGCGTCCGGATCCCGGCGTAGGCGATGAGCGTCGTCGGGGCGCCCGCGGGCGCGCCGCGCAGCCGGATCGCCGCGCCCATCCGGCCCGTGTCGGGGTCGTAGCCGAAGCCCGCGGCCGTGATGTCGCGCTGCGGGTCGGGCACGGTGGCGTCGCCCGCCGGGTCCTCGGCCTCGCCCACGAAGACGGCGGACGCCGGGGGCGCCGAGACGGCTGCGAGGGCGACGGCGAGACCGACGGCCCCCAGGACACGTGATCGGGCGGGACGGAAGGAGCGCACGGGGACCTCGGGCCGGGGACGGAGCCTCGGTCGTCGAGGACCGAGGCCCTCACGCTAGCGGCAACGCGCCACTTCGAAAAGGGGCTCCCCGGTCCTAGTGCACCGCGGCCCGCTCGGCCACCTCGAGCGGCACCGGGGCCGACGGGGTGAAGACGACCGTCGACTGGTCGTGGCCGAGCTCCGCGTAGAGCTCCTTCGGCGTCGGCGCGTCGTGGCGGCGGTAGGTCTCCTCGGGCGAGAGGACCTCGGCGTTGCGCGCGGGGACGCCCGCGAGCACCTGGCCGGCGACGGTGACGGTGCTCGGCGACAGGATCGCCAGCAGCATCAGCTTGGCCCGGACCGAGCGGTCGACGAGCCGGAACGACACGCGCATGACGGGCTTGATCGCCACGTCGACCCAGCGCGGCTGGCCGAGGTTGGCGAGCCGTCGCTGGTACTGCGGCATGGTCGACAGCACCGCCGCACGGAAGAACCAGCCCACGACCTTCACGAGCGGCTGGAGGGCGCGGGGCAGCTCCGGCGCGAAGGGGCCGACGTCCATCAGGTGCGCCATCGCCTCCTGCGTGGCCTCCGACGCGGCCAGGCGCGGACGCATCCGGTCGAAGTACTCCCGCACCCCGGCGCGCGTGGTGGGGATCGACTCGGGGTCGATCGTCTGCGCGTGCGCGGCGATCCGGCACTCCGCCCAGAACTGCTCCTCGTCCGCGGCGGACAGGCGACCGGGGCCGAAGACCTCGTACGTGTAGAGGATCGAATGCCACGCCGTCATGTGGATGTACAGCTGCTGCTCGGGGTTGTTGGGGTCCGAGAGCAGGCCCGAGACGGGGTCCGGCGCCGCGACGCGGGCGTGGACCTTCGTCAGGATCCCGGAGGCCTTCGCGATCGAGCGCGTGTCGCCGAACAGGCAGGTCGCGAAGTACCGGACCGTGCGGTCGTAGCGGACCTTCGGCTGCTGGTAGATCTTGCTGGAGACCTTCACCGGCGCGATCAGGAACGGGTCGAGCTCCTCGACGACGACGGCGCGGCTGAAGCCGACGGTCAGCCCCGTCGGGTAGGACCACACGCGCCAGGCGACGGAGTCCGGCCCGAACCAGCCGTAGTCCTCGGCGGGCTCCAGGGCGCGGGCGCGGGCGCCCTGCAGGAACCGCCGGACGCGGCCGGTCCTCGCGCCGGTCGCGACGGGACGGGTCGCGGGCAGGCCGGACGTCGCCGGCGCGGCCACGGGCGGGGTGCCGAGAGGCGCGGTCTCGGGTGCTTGCGGAACGGCGGGCATCGTGGCCATGAGGTCCTCCAGGGCGGTCGTCGGTGCCGGCGTCCACCGTCGGCCCCGACCTCAGGTACGGGAGCGTACATACGGTTCCGTAGCTTCGTCAACCCGCCCGTCGCCGGACCGCCCCGGAGGGTCAGCGGGCGAGGGCCGTCAGCAGGTCCCGGGCGAAGGCGACCACGCGGGCGGGGTCGTACTCGTCGGGTGCGGCGGTGAGCTGCCGGGCGCCCTCCTCGCAGACCGCCAGCAGGGCGAGCGGCAGGAACTCCGGGTCGAACCGGGCGACGCTCGGCCGTGCCGCGGCGAGGTCGCCGAGCATGACGCGGACGTGGTCGAGGACGACCTCGCGGCCCGCCTGGATCGACGCCTTCAGCGCACCGGGCGGCTCGTCGGGCGGGAAGAGGATGAGGCGCCAGGTGGTCGGGTCGCGACGGATGGCCACGGCGATCGCCTCGACCCACCGCAGGGCGGCCTCCAGCGGGTCGCCCTCCCCCGTGCCGGTCGCCGGCAGCGCGTCCGCGAACGTGCCGAGCGCCCGGGCGAACTCGCGCTCCAGGAGCGCGGAGAGCAGCTCGGTGCGGTTGGGGTAGGCGTTGTAGACGACCGTCTTGGCGAGCGCCGCCCGCCGCGCGACCGCCTCCATGGTCACCGACGCGAACCCGCCGGCGACGACGAGCTCCAGCGTCGCGTCGAGCACCTCGCGGCGCCGGACCTCGATCGGCTTCCGGCTGCGCCGGGGTCGGGTGGTCGCGGGCTCGGGGATCGGACGATCCTAGTGCGGCCCCGACCGCGGCCGGGACGGGATGCCGGCGGGGCGCGGCGAGGCGAGGGGGAACGGCACGGCCGGGCCGCGGGCCGCCGGCGCCCGGCGGCACCACGCCGGCGGGCTACTCCCCGGTCTGCGCCGCGACCAGCTTGCGGTCGACGGCCACGGCCAGGCGGTGGCGATCGCTCGCCGGGTCGTCGTCCTTGTAGTCCGCGAGCGCCACGATCAGCCACTCGATCTCCTCGAACGTCAGGTGGACGGGGGTGGACTGCTCGAGGTCGTCGGCCATCCCGCGCCCCTACCCCGGTGCCGTCGGAATACCGGTCGCGTCGATCACGGGCCGGACGGCGGACCGGTCCGTCACCGGGACCGCGGGTCGGGCACATCGCGCCCACCGCACGGTCCCGCGGGCCCATCACCCCATCTCGACCTCGGTGCGGTCCCCGGACCACAGGGTGTGGAACGTGCCGTCCTTGTCGGTGCGCCGGTAGGTGTGCGCCCCGAAGAAGTCGCGCAGGCCCTGGGTCAGCGCCGCCGGCAGCCGCTCGGACGCGAGGGAGTCGTAGTAGGCCAGGGCGGAGGAGAAGCCCGGCGCCGGGACGCCCGACTGCGCCGCGACGACCACGACCCGGCGCCAGGCGGCCTCCCCGTCCTGGATCACCTTCGCGAAGTACGGGTCCTCGAGCAGCGTCACCGGTCGGGTGTCGCGCTCGAAGGCCTCGGCGATGCGGTTGAGGAACTTCGCGCGGATGATGCAGCCGCCGCGCCAGATGCGGGCGATCTGCGCGTGGTCGATGTCCCAGTCGTACTCCTCGGCGCCGGCGATGATCGCGTCGAAGCCCTGGGCGTAGGCGACGACCTTCGACGCGTACAGGGCGGCGCGCACGTCGTCCTCGAACGACTCGCCGACCGCGGCGGCGTCCGGGCGGCTCCGCATCACGCCGCGGACGGCCTCCCGCTGCTCCGGCTTGCTCGAGACCGCGCGGGCGAAGACCGCCTCGGCGATGCCACCGACCGGGACGCCGAGGCCGACGGCGTTCTGCACGGTCCAGACGCCCGTGCCCTTCGAGCCGGCGTGGTCCTGGATCACGTCGATCAGCGGCTCCCCGGTGGCGGCGTCGCGCTGGCGCAGCACCTCGCCCGTGATCTCGATGAGGTACGACTGCAGATCGCCCTCGTTCCACGCGGCGAAGACGTCGGCGATCGCCTCGACGTCGTGGCCCGCGACCCGTCGCAGCAGGTCGTAGGACTCGCCGATCAGCTGCATGTCGGCGTACTCGATGCCGTTGTGGATCATCTTCACGAAGTGGCCCGCGCCGTCGGTGCCCACGTGCGTCACGCACGGCTCGCCGTCGACCTCCGCCGCGATCGTCTCGAGGATCGGGCCGAGCGTCTCGTAGGCCTCCTTCGACCCGCCGGGCATGATCGAGGGGCCGTTCAGCGCGCCCTCCTCACCCCCGGAGATCCCGGCGCCGACGAAGTTCAGGCCGCGGTCGCGCAGGTCCTTCTCGCGGCGCCGCGTGTCCTGGAAGTTGGCGTTGCCGCCGTCGACGATGATGTCGCCCTCTTCGAAGCGCTCGGCGAGCTGCTCGATGACGGCGTCGGTGCCCTTCCCGGCCTGGACCATGATGATCGCGGTGCGCGGCTTCCGGAGGGACGCGACGAAGGCGTCGAGCTCCTCGCTCGCGACGAACCCGGCCTCGGGGTGCTCGTCCAGCAGCGTCCTCGTCCGCTCCGGCGAGCGGTTGAAGACCGCCACCGTGTTGCCCTCGCGCCCGGCGAGGTTGCGCGCCAGGTTGGCCCCCATGACGGCCAGCCCGACGACTCCGATGTTGGCCTGCTGCGGCGTGTCGTTCGACATGGAGGACCACTACCCAGCGGACCGTGGCGCCCTCGCACCGTCCCGCCCGGACGCTGGCGGCGTCCCGGGCGACCCCGTGCGGGCAGGTGCCGTCGCGACGGGGGCGAATCCACCCCGGATGACGAGGACGAGGACGGTGCCGCATGTCGGTCGATGACTTCCAGAAGGGCGAGGAGGCGGTGGCGCAGCTGAACGCCGAGCGGGCGCAGCAGGAGCGCGACCGGCTGGCGGCGGAGCTCGCGGCCGAGCCGGCGTTCGACACCGCGACGAAGGACCGGGTCCGGCAGGTCGTGCGGGTCGACCGGATCGCCACGGATCGCAACATCCGGCCCGACCTGCCCGAGATCCACGACCTGGCGCTGTCGATCCGTCAACGCGGACTGCTGACGCCCCCGCTCGTCCGGCGTCGGCCGGGGAGCGACGGGGACTTCCTCCTCGTGGCCGGGCACCGGCGGCACGCGGCGCTCGTGGCCCTGGGCTGGGAGACGACGCCGGTGGACGAGATCGTCGACCTCGACGAGGACGAGGCGTTCGAGATCCAGCTGCTGGAGAACGTCCAGCGCGTGCAGCTCGAGCCGATGCAGGCCGCCCGGGGCCTGCGGCTCCTGATGAAGCGCCGCGACGGGTCCAGCGCCGCGGAGGTCGCCCGGTCGATCGGCCTGTCGCCCACGTGGGTGCGCCGCCACCTCAAGCTCCTCGAGCTGCCCGACGAGGTGCAGCAGCGGGTCTCCGACGGCGACCTGTCGCTGACCATCGCCGACCTGCTGCGGCGGCAGACGGACAAGGGGTCGATCACGAGCCGTCAGGCGATCGACCTGGCCGGCAAGGTCGCCCAGGGCGACATGACGCCCGCCGAGATCCGGGCGACCTTCGGCGAGAGCGGCGGGCCGAAGGCGCCCGCACAGGTCAAGGGCGTCTTCCGTCCCGGCGACGGCCCCGAGCCCCGCGGGGACGACAACTGGCACGACGCCGGCTCGACCGCGGACCCGGCCTCCCGCGAGTACGTCGTGCCCGACCACCGCCCGGTCCGCGACGTCGACGGGGAGGCGATCGGCGAGGACGGTGCCCCCGCGTCGTGGGATCCGTCGCGCCCTCGGGTCCAGCTGGCGGGCGAGGCGTCGGAGGGCCAGATCCACGCGCAGCTGGACCGCTACCTGATCCGCTGGCTGACCGAGCACGCCAAGGCCGTCGGCGACGCGGTCCAGCCGCCCGCCGACCTCGACGACCTGCGGGGCCCCGAGCTGACCCTGCACGTCCGCCGGTGCGCCCAGGCGCTGCTACGGGCGGACGGCCCCGCCGCCGCGGCGCACCCCGACGCGGTCGACCGGGTGCTCTGAGGAGGAGGCTCCAACGGGCGGTCCCCGAGCCGATATCGGATGGCCCCGGCGCACGGCTCGTCCGTGGGCGACGTCGGGCGCGCGGCTCCCGGTCCTGCGATGCTCCTGCGATGAACGGTCCGGAGTCCGAGGCGCAACGCGAGTCGAGCCTCCAGGCCGAGATCTCCACGGACGTCGCCAAGCTGCACCGCGATCGGACCGGTCGCGGGCCGACCTCGGTCCAGTGCCACATCCACGGCGACACCGTGACGCTCGTGCTCACGGGCGTGGTGACGAAGCTCGAGGAGACGCTGATCGAGGACGGCCGCGCCGAGGCGGTCGACGCGCAGCGCAGCGAGCTCAACGCGGTGCTGGCTCCCGAGATCGGGGCGCTCGTCGCCACCGCGCTGGACCGGGACGTCAAGTTCTGCACCATCGGGACGAGCATCGAGGACGACGCCGTCGGCATCACGGTGACGTTCCGCAGGCCCTGATCGTCGGGTCCGGGACCTCTGGAGCCCGGCGTCCCGGGACGCGACGCGACGGCGTCGCCGGTCCCCGCGGGCTCAGCCGAGGGCCGGCCGCGGGGTGTCGCCGGTGCGGTCCCCGAGGACGAACGTCTCGACCGCGAGGTCGGGATCGACGTGGTTGGCGCTCAGCATCGCGACGATCTCGCGGCCGGTCACCTCGCGCACCAGCGCCTTGAAGCGCTCGGCCATCACGAGCTGGAACGCCCGGCGCTGCTCCAGCACGACGTCGCCGTGCCCCTCGCGGGCGAGCGTCTGCTCCGCCACGGTGAAGCCGCCCGTGAGCAGGACCACCGCGAGGTCGCCGACGAGGTGCGTCCGGACCGCCGTCGGCCCGCGGCCCCGGTAGCGCTTGTACAGCGAGACGATGCCGCTCGAGATCGCAGCGGCGGCGCCGACGGCCTCGCCGCCCGTGGCCTGCTCGCCGGACGCCGACTCGCCCGCGGCGGGGCCGGGCGCCGGACCGGACGGGCCCTGCGACGCGGAGGAAGCACTGCCAGGCATCGGCACACCGTAGCGGACGCCTACCGAAGCGATATCGTTTTAAGGGGTATGCACCAGACCACCATCCGCTTCGGTGACGATCTCTGGGCGCGGCTCTCGGACGCGGCCGCCGACGCCGGGACGAGCGTCGCGCAGTACGTCCGGGAGGCCGCCGTGACCCGGCTGACCGACGATCTGCCCGACAGCAGCGACCTGCCCGCGGGGGTCGCCGAGACCGACCGGTCGCGGCGCACCGCCGACCCTCGCGCCGCCCGGGCCCGGGCACGCGCGGACGCCGACAGCCGGACGCTGATGGGCAGCAGGGACGAATCGACCGCGGTCTGGGCGCAGGCGCGGATGGCGCGTCGCCGGGCCGCCGCCCTGCGGGAGGACGCGATGCGGCTCCGCGAGTCCCACGGGGAGCGGGCGTCCCTCGGCACCCCGGGGCGTGCGGCGGGCACCGGGGTTCGAACGTCCGTCGAGACCGACGCGCACCGCGACCCGGAGCGCGCGGGCGACGACCCCGGCGACTCCCGCGATCCCGCGCGGGCGTCGTAGGGTGGCGGGGTGGCCGCCCCACCCCGCCCCGTCCCGACCGCGCCGCGGGTGACCGCGGACGACGGGGACCACCGTCGCGATCTGATCGTCGTCGGCGCGTCGGCCGGCGGCGTCCAGGCGCTGCAACGGCTCGTCGGGGATCTGCCGGCGGACCTCCCCGCCGCGGTCGTCGTGGTCCTCCACCTGCCGTCGGCGGGGCACAGCGTCCTGGCCCAGATCCTCGATCGCGCCGGCCCGCTGCCGGTGACCGCGGTGACGGACGGGACCGCGGTGCGCCCCGGCGAGATCCTCGTCGCCCCGGCCGACGCGCACACCCTCGTCCGCGACGGCCACGTGGTGCTGGACCACGAGCCGCGCGAGAACGGGCACCGCCCGTCGATCGACGCGCTCTTCCGCAGCGCCGCGGAGTCCTACGGGCCACGCGTGATCGCCGTGGTGCTGACGGGGATGCTCGACGACGGTGCCGCAGGGATCGTCTCCGTCGTCCGGGCCGGCGGCGTCGGCGTGGTCCAGGACCCCGACGACGCCCGGTACGGGGCCATGCCGCGCGCCGCGATCGCCACGGGGACCGCCCTGCGCCGCGCACCGATGAGCGACATGGCGGACCTGCTGCGCGGCCTGGTGGACGAGGACGGGAACAGCGGTTCCACCGCGGCACGTCCGGACGCGTCCGCGACGCCCGGGCGGGTACGAGCCGTCGACATGAACGATGAGGGAGACGCGTGAGCACGGACGACGACGACCCCGGTCTCGAGCAGCTGCTCGCGTTCCTGCACGAACGACGGGGCTTCGACTTCTCCGGCTACAAGCGCCCGACGCTCCGCCGCCGCATCCGCAAGCGGATGGCCGACGTCGGGATCGAGGACTACGCGACCTACCAGGACGTCCTCGAGGTCGACTCCCGCGAGTACACGCAGCTCTTCAACACGATCCTCATCAACGTCACGAGCTTCTTCCGCGACCGCGAGACGTGGGACGCGCTCCGGGAGGACGTGGTCCCCGAGCTGGTCGCGGCGACCCCCGACGACCGGCCGATCCGCGTCTGGTGCGCGGGCTGCGCGTCGGGTGAGGAGGCGTACACGATCGTCATGGTCCTGGCCGAGGCGCTCGGCGAGGACGAGTTCCGCAGGCGCGTGAAGATCTACGCCACCGACATCGACGAGGAGGCCCTCGACGAGGCGCGACAGGCGCGATACCGCGACGACCAGGTGGAGGCGGTTCCCGAGGACCTGCGCGAGCGGTACTTCGAGCGCGCCGGCTCGGGCTGGGCCTTCCGCTCGGACCTGCGGCGGCACGTCATCTTCGGCCGCAACGACCTCGTCCAGGACGCGCCGATCTCACGGATCGACCTGCTGGTCTCGCGCAACGTCCTCATGTACTTCACCGCCGAGACGCAGGCGCGGATCCTCGAGCGGTTCAACTTCGCGCTGCGCCCCACCGGGCACCTGCTGCTCGGGCGGTCCGAGATGCTGATCGCGCACGCCGAGCTGTTCGCCCCGCGCGACCTGAAGCGCCGCATCTTCCGCGCCGTGCCGCGGTCCGCCGCGACCCGCGAGCGGTCGTTCCTCGTCTCCGACCTCTCGCGGTCCGGCGCCTCCGGGGCCCGGCCGGACCTGCGCGACGCGGCCGCGTCGCTCTCCCCGGTCCCCCAGGTCGTCGTCGACCGGGCGGGGTTCGTCGTCGACCTGAACGTCCGGGCGCGGGAGGACCTCGGGCTCGTCCCCGCAGACATCGGCCGGCTCTTCCAGGACCTCGACGTCTCCTACCGGCTCGGGGACATCCGCACCGCGCTGGACCGCGCGTACGAGCACGGCGCGCCCACCCAGCTGCGCGGGGGCACGGAGGACGACGACGGTCAGATCTACGACATCCGCGTCAGTCCGGTCCTCGACGGCACCGGCCGCGCGCTGGGCGCCGCCATCGCGTTCGAGGACACCACGGCGCTGGTCCGCCTGCGCGAGGACTACGACCGCTCCCGCCGCGACCTCGAGACCGCCTACGAGGAGCTGCAGTCCACGGTCGAGGAGCTCGAGACCACCAACGAGGAGCTCCAGTCGACCAACGAGGAGCTCGAGACCACCAACGAGGAGCTGCAGTCGACCAACGAGGAGCTCGAGACGATGAACGAGGAGCTCCACTCGACCAACGACGAGCTCGAGGCGATGAACGAGCAGCAGCTCGAGCACGCCCGCGAGCTCGACACCGCCAACTCGTTCCTCGAGGGGATCCTGCGCAGCCTCGGCGTGGGGATCGCCGTCGTCGACCGCGACGGTCGCGTCGAGATCTGGAACTCGTGGAGCGAGGAGCTCTGGGGCCTGCGGCCCGACGAGGTCGCCGGACGGCCGCTCGTCGCCCTGGACTTCGGCCTGCCCGTCGACCGCCTGGCCGATCAGCTCCGTCGCGCGGTCAATGCGGGAGCAGAGCCCTCCGACGTGACGCTCACCGCCGTGGACCGACGCGGCCGGTCCTTCCCCTGCCTCGTCCGCGTGCTGCCGCTCTCGACGGCGCACGACGCCCACCGCGGCGCCCTGGTGCTGATGGCGGAGGCCCGCGGCGGCGAGCTCCCCTTCACCGGCGCGCCCCGCTCGGTCTAGGCCGGAGCGGTCGAGGCCGGAGCGGTCGCGGGCCCGGCCAGGAGCGGGCGGAGCCACTCGTCGATCGCCGCGAGGGCGCGCTCGCGGACCGGGGCCGCCGAGAGCAGCAGGTCGTGCATCCCGTCCTGCACCGCCTCGACGGTGACGTCGGGGCCGAGCGACGGCGCCCAGCGGGTCATGTGCTCGACGTCGAGCACGGTGTCGGCGCTCATCGCCGAGGGGGCGAACGCCCGCAGCCCCAGCTCGCTGCGGGAGGACCGCAGGACCAGGACGGGCACCTGCAGCCCGAGGCCGCGGTGCAGGCGGCGCTGCCCGCGGCGGACCGCCCGCAGCCACCCGGCACGGACGGGGAAGCCCATCAACGGCTTCCACCGCAGGTCGAACTCCCAGTCGCCGTTGCGGCTGTTGTGGACGCTGTCGCCGTAGGTCCCGAGGCCCTCGTTGATGACCGCGGTCGGGCGCACGACGCCCAGCGTGGCGCACGCCAGGTCGACCTTGCGGCGGAAGCGGTCCGAGCCCTGCAGGTCGAACCACGGGCTGTTGAGGACGACGGCCACGACGGCGTCGGCCACCCGGCTCCCGCGCCGGTCGGCCAGCCACAGCGGCACGATCAGGCCGCCGGTGGAGTGCGCCAGGAGGACGATCCGCTCGACGCCGTCGGCCAGCATCGTCTCGACGGCCCGGTCGAGCTCCTCGTGGTGCTCGGCCAGGTCGGTGACGTACGCCGGGAGCTCGCCGTCCTGGAGCGACCGGCCGTAGCCCCGCAGGTCGATCGCGTAGAACGGGATCCCCGCGTCGGTGAAGTGCCGGGCGACGTGGTCCTGGAAGAAGTAGTCCGAGAACCCGTGGACGTAGAGGACGGCGGTGCCGGTGCCGGCGGGCGCGTCGTCGGCGGCGTCGCGGGCCGGGGCGAGGTCCAGCAGGGTCGCCCGTCGGCCCTTCGCGAGCTCGAGGCGCCTCGTCCGGAAGTCTGCGAGCGGGTCGGTCGACGCGGGCACGGCGGGGATGCTGACACGGCCCACGGCACGGCGGTCGGTGCCCCGCCGGAGCCGGGACGACCACGGCCGTCGGCGGCCGTCGGCGGCCGGGTGCCCGGGCACCCGGCCCCGCCGCCGTGCGCCTCCGACCCTCGTCGCGCTACATCCGGAACAGCGGCCGGGAGACGGGCTCGAGCGGTGCGTTGGCGCACGCGTCGAGCGCGAGGCCGAGGACGCGGCGGGTGTCGCGGGGGTCGATGACGCCGTCGTCCCACAGCCGGGCCGAGGCGTAGATCGGGTTGCCCTGCGCCTCGAACTGGTCGCGGAGCCCGTCGCCGAACGCCTGGCGCTCGTCGGGGTCCCAGGTCTCGCCGCGGGCGGCGGCCTGGTCGTCGCGGATCGTCGTCAGGACGGTCGCGGCCTGCTCGCCGCCCATCACCGAGATGCGCGCGTTGGGCCACATCCACATGAACCTGGGCGAGTACGCGCGGCCGCACATGCCGTAGTTCCCGGCACCGTACGAGCCACCGATGACGACCGTCAGGCGCGGTACGCGGGTGGTCGCGACCGCGGCGACGAGCTTGGCGCCGTCCTTGGCGATGCCGCCGGCCTCGTACTCCTTGCCGACCATGAACCCGGCGACGTTCTGCAGGAACACGAGCGGGATGCCGCGTTCGTCGCAGAGCTCGACGAAGTGCGCGCCCTTCAGGGCGCTCTCGCGGAAGAGGATCCCCTGGTTGGCGAGGATCCCGACCGGGTGGCCGTGGAGGTGCGCGAAGCCGCAGACCAGCGTCTCGCCGTAGAGCGGCTTGAACTCGTGCAGCTCGCCGCCGTCGACGATGCGCGAGATCGCCTCGCGGACGTCGTAGGGCTCCCGCGGGTCGGTCGGTACGACGTCCAGCAGCGTGTCGGGGTCGAGCACCGGATCCACCGCCGGGCGGGTCTCCCACGGCGCGACCGTCCCGGCCGGCCAGACGCCGCCCTGCGAGGTCGGGCCCGCGGGCTGCCGGCCGCGTGGAACGGTCTTCAGGATGCGCCGGACGAGCTGGAGCGCGTGCGCGTCGTCGTCGGCGAGGTGGTCGACGACCCCCGAGGTGCGGGCGTGCAGGTCGCCGCCACCGAGGTCCTCCGCCGACACCGTCTCCCCCGTGGCCGCCTTCACCAGCGGCGGGCCGCCCAGGAAGATCGTGCCCTGGTCCTTGACGATCACCGTCTCGTCGCTCATGGCCGGCACGTAGGCCCCGCCGGCGGTGCAGGAGCCCATGACCGCGGCGATCTGGGCGATGCCCGCGCGGGAGAGGTTGGCCTGGTTGAAGAAGATCCGGCCGAAGTGCTCGCGGTCGGGGAAGACCTCGTCCTGCCGGGGCAGGAACGCGCCGCCGGAGTCCACGAGGTACACGCACGGCAGGCGGTTCTCCTTCGCGACCTCCTGGGCGCGCAGGTGCTTCTTGACGCTCAGCGGGTAGTACGAGCCGCCCTTCACGGTGGCGTCGTTGGCGACGATCATGATCTCGCGGCCGTGCACCCGGCCGATCCCGGCGACCACGCCCGCGGCGGGCAGGTCGTGGTCGTAGACCTCCTCGGCGGCCAGCGGCGCGAGCTCGAGGAACGGCGAGAACGGGTCGATCAGCCGGTCGATCCGGTCGCGGGCCAGCAGCTTGCCGCGCGACGTGTGACGGTCGCGGGCGCGCTGCCCGCCCCCGCCGGCGATCCGCGTCAGGCGCGTCTGGAGATCGTCGATCAGCGCGAGATGCCGCTCGCGGTTGGTCGGGGCCTCCCCCGTGGCGTCGTCCGTCGACCCGGCGTCCGTCGTCTGCGTGCTCATGCGCCCGTCCTCGCGTCGCTGCCGAGCGGGACGCCCGCGTCCCGGCTCATGCCTGCTCCTCCACCGCGGCCAGCGTCTGGCCGCGCGCGACGTGGTCGCCGACCGCGACGTCCAGCGCGGTCACCGTCCCGTCGTGCGGCGCCGCGACGTCCAGCTCCATCTTCATCGACTCCATCACCACCAGCGACTGCCCCTCGGTCACCGCGTCGCCGACCGCGGCGCGGACCGCCAGGACGACCCCGGGCAACGGGGCGACCAGCCCGCCGGCGACCGCACCGGGACCGCCGGCGACCTCGGGCACGTCGCGCCAGGACCAGGTGCCGCCCTCGTCGTGCAGCCAGGTCCACGGGCCGTCGGTGGCCGTCCGGGCCCCCGGGTCCGCGGACGTCGCGGCCTCCGCGTCCCCGACCGTGACCTCGAGCCCGTCCGGCCCGACGCGGACCAGCACGTCGACCCGCTCGTCGTCGGGGTCCTGCAGCTCCAGACGCACGCGGCCGGCGGCGCCGATCCTCCACGCGTCGGGTGTCGCGAACGCGCCGGGTCCGGCGTGCTCGGCGGCACGGCGATGGCGGTCGGCCGCCAGGGCGGCGAGCGCCCGGTCGCGCGCCGCGACGGGCGGGGCCGCGAGCGCCGCACCCGCCTCGGGCTCCACGAGGAGCTCCTCCAGCAGCGTCGTCGTCGACGCGTCGGCGACGACCTCGTCGCGGGCCAGCAGGCGGCGCAGGAAGCCCGCGTTGGTCTCGACGCCCAGGAGCACGAGGCCCGCCAGCGCCCGGTCCAGGCGCGCCAGTGCCTGCTCCCGGTCGCGTCCGAACGCGATGACCTTCATCAGCATCGGGTCGAACGAGGTCGTCACGACCGTGCCCCGCTCCACACCCGAGTCCACGCGGACGCCCGGGCCGGTCGGCTCCACGTAGTCCAGGACGGGGCCGACGGCCGGCAGGAAGCGCGGACCGTCGGGGCCCTGCGCGATGCGCTCCGCGGTGATGCGCGCCTCGATCGCGTGCCCGACGGCGGCGGGCGGTCCGGCGGGCCCCGCGCCCGTCGGCGCACCCGACGTCGCGGACGTCGTGCCCGGGGCGCCGGCTGCGGCTCCCCGCCGCGCGGCGGGGTCGTCCTCTCCCAGCCCCAGCGGCTCGCCGTCGGCGATGCGCAGCTGCAGCGCGACGAGGTCCAGGCCGTGGACGAGCTCCGTGACGGGGTGCTCGACCTGGAGCCGGGCGTTCATCTCGAGGAAGAAGAAGGGCCGCGTGCCGTCGTCGTTCGTCGTCCCGGAGACGTCGAGGAGGAACTCGACGGTGCCGAGGTTCCGGTAGCCCGCCGCGACGGCGAGCTGGACGGCGGCGTCGTGCAACGCGGTCCGCTCGGCGTCGGTGAGGCAGGCGGTGGGCGCCTCCTCGAGGACCTTCTGGTGCCGGCGCTGGAGCGAGCACTCGCGCTCGCCGATCGCCCAGGCCCCGCCGTGCTCGTCGACGGCGACCTGCACCTCGACGTGGCGGGCCGGCTGCACGAGCCGCTCCACCAGCAGCTCGCCGCGACCGAACGCCGCCTGCGCCTCGCGCCGCGCCGCGTCGACGGCCCCGGGGATCGCGGCGCGGTCGTCGACGCGCCGCATGCCCTTGCCGCCACCGCCGGCGGTGGCCTTCAGCAGCAGCGGCAGCCCGACCTCGTCCGCGAACGCGACGACGGCGGCCTCGTCGACGTCGCTGCCCTCGAGACCCGGGACGACGGGGACGCCGGCGGCGTCGGCCGTCTCCTTCGAGCGGATCTTGTCGCCCAGGAGGTCGATCGCGGCCGGCGGCGGGCCGATCCACGTGACGCCCGCGTCGGTGAACGCCTGCGCGGCGTCGGCCCGTTCGGCGAGGAACCCGTAGCCGGGGTGGACGGCGTCGCAGCCGTGGTCGACCGCGACCCCGACGAGCCGCTCGACGTCGAGGTACGGCGAGCGCTCGGCGTTCGCCGGCAGCGCGACCGCACGGTCGCAGGCGCGGGCGTGGGGCGCACCGGCGTCCTCCGGCGAGCACACGGCCACCGACTCGATCCCCCGGGCCGTCAGGGTCCGGGCGATGCGCACGGCGATCTCGCCGCGGTTGGCGATCAGGACGCGGTCAGGCATGCGGGCTCCACTGGACGGGACCGGCGACGAGGGTGTGCGACCCCAGCGGCCGGCCGATGATCTCCTGCGCCCGCCGGCTCGCGGAGATCACCGCGGGCAGGTCGATCCCGGTCGCGTAGCCCATCTCGTGCAGCATCGAGACGAGGTCCTCGGTGGCGATGTTGCCCGTCGCCCCGGCGGGGACGGGGCACCCGCCGAGCTCGCCGAAGCTCGACTCGAACGAGCGGCAGCCGGCGTCGAGCGCGGCCAGGACGTTGGCCAGTCCCTGCCCGCGCGTGTTGTGGAAGTGGGCGGTCAGCTCGACGTCGGGGCCGAGCGCGTCGGCGAGCACCGGGAAGAACCGTGCGACCTGGCGGGGGTTCGCCATCCCGGTCGTGTCGCCGAAGCCGATCTCCTCCGCCCCCGCGTCCCGGAGGGCCGTGGCGATCTCGGCGACGCGCGCCACAGGGACCTCCCCTTCGTAGGGGCAGCCGAACGACGTGGCGATGACCGCGACGCGGCGCAGACCGGCGTCGCCCGCCCGCTCCAGGACACGGCGCAGGCCGGCCAGCGACTCGTCGATCGAGCGGTTGACGTTCTTGCGGTTGTGCGTCTCGGACGCCGAGAGGAAGACCGAGACCTCGTCGAACCGATCGCGCCGGAGCAGCGCCCCGTCGAGCCCGCGCTCGTTGGGGATCAGCACCGACCGCGAGACGCCGGGGACCGGCTCGAGCCGGTCCAGCAGGTCGGCGCCGTCGGCCAGCTGCGGGATCACGTCCGGGCGGACGAACGAGGTCAGCTCGATCCGCTCCACGCCGGAGCGCATCAGCGCCCCGACGAGCGTCAGCTTGTCGTCCGTCGAGAGCAGCTCCGGCTCGTTCTGGAAACCGTCCCGGGGGCCGACCTCGCGGATCCGGATCCGCTCGGCCGTGGCGCCTCCGGCGTGGGCGTCGGCGTCGGTGGTGCTCATGACGCCGGCCTACGCCAGGACGGCGCGGGAGATGACCAGCTGCTGGACCTCGTCGGTGCCCTCGCCGATCGTCAGGATCTTGGCGTCGCGGTAGAAGCGGCACACGGGGTACTCCTCCATGTAGCCGTACCCGCCGTGGATCTGGACGGCCTCCTCCGACGCCCGGACCGCCAGCCTCCCGGTCTTCAGCTTGGCCTGCGCGGCGGTCAGGGAGAAGTCGCGGCCGGCGTCCTTCAGCGCCGCGGCGCGGTAGGTCAGGAGGCGCGCGGCCTCGATCTCGGTGGCCATGTCCGCGATCTTGGCCTGGATCTGCCCGAACCGGGCGATCGGCCCGCCGAACGCGTTGCGCGACTTCGCGTAGGCCGCGGCCTCGTCCAGGGCGCCCTGGGCGAGGCCCAGGCCCATCGCGGCCACGCCGATGCGGCCGCCGTCGAGGATCTTCATGAACTGCTTGAACCCCTGGCCCCGGGGCCCGAGGAGGTGCTCCTCGGGCACCTCGACGCCCGAGAAGCTCAGCGGCCGCGTGTCCGAGGCGTTCCAGCCCATCTTGCGGTACGGCTCGCCGATCTCGTAGCCGGGCGTGCCGTTGGGGACGATGAGGTTGGAGATCTCCGGCCGCGTGCGGCCCTTCGCGTCGGTGGTCTCGCCGGTGATCGCGGTGATCGCGACGTGCCCGGTGATGTCGGTGCCGGCGTTGGTGATGAACTGCTTGGCGCCGTCGATCGTCCAGGTCCCCCCGTCGAGCGTCGCGCGGGTCTTGAGGTTGCCGGCGTCGGAGCCCGCCTCGGGCTCCGTCAGGCCGAACGCCCCGAGCTTCGCCCCGGAGCACAGGTCGGGCAGGTACGCGGCCTTCTGCGCGTCGTTGCCGAAGAGCCAGATCGGCTGCGTGCCCAGGGACGTGTGCGCGCACATCGTGATCGCCACGGACGAGTCGACGCGGGCCAGCTCCTCCACCGCGACGGCGTACTGCAGCGTGGTGCCCCCGGCGCCGCCGACCTCCTCCGGGAACGGGATGCCCATCCACCCGAGCTCGCCCATCTTCGCGGCGAGCTCGTACGGGAACGCCTTGGTCCGGTCGAGCTCCTCGGCGACCGGGGCGACCTCCTGGACCGCGAATTCGCGGACGACCTTCTGCAGCTCTCGGACGTCGTCGGGCAGATCCAGATCCATGGTGGACTTATACCGACTGAACGGTCTAAGGTGCAAACCGTCGGATCCGCCCCCGGATCCGGCAAGCTCCACGACCGATGGCCGACCCGCCCAAGAGCCCCACGCTGCGGGCCCGGTACGACGACCGCCAGCGCGAGGTCCTCGACGCGTGCGCCCGCGCGTTCGCCGAACGCGGGTACGCCGGCACGTCGATCGACGACCTGATCGAGGCCACCGGCCTGGCGCGCGGCGGGCTCTACCACTACATCGGGTCGAAGTCCGAGGCCCTGACCCGGATCCTCGACGACCTCATGGGACCGCTGCTCGAGCGCGCGGCGGCCGTCGTCACCGGGCCGGAGGCGCCCGCGTCCGCCGCCGACCGCCTGCGGGCCCTGACCCGCGTCTGGATGCGCCAGGTCGAGTCCCACCGCGACCACGTGCTGCTCTTCGAGAAGGAGCGGGCCGTCCTGCGCGAGGGCCCGTCCTGGGACGCGGTGCGCCACGACCGCGAGACCTTCGAGAGCCTGCTGCGCCGCGTCCTCGACGACGGCGTCGAGACGGGAGAGTTCGCCCTCGACGACCCGTCGCTCGTGGCCCTCGCCCTCCTGGGCATGGTCAACCACGCCGCGCTGTGGTTCGTCCCCGGCGGCCGCCTCGACGCCGACCAGGTCGCCGACGGCTTCGTCGACCTCGTGCTCGCCGGCGTGCGCCCCGCGACCGAGGCCCCCGGGCCGGGGCGCACCCGGTCCGCCGGGCGGGCGGGGCGGGTCACGCCGTAGATCATCCGGCCAGGACGCGTGTACCGCGCATCCGATCCGCGATCCGGCCCGTTTTCCCAGCAGCTGACCGATGACCATCAGGCGCACCCGCGCCGGTCATGGACGGCCCGAACGACGGGGCCGAGGATCCGCCGTCACGGATCCTGGCCCCGTCGACCTCTTCTCAGGCCGCGGTCCCGCCCCGCCCCCGCGGGGCGAGGTCCGCGCTGGTGTCGAGCGCCACGAAGTCGCGCTCGTCGCGCACCCGGTGCCAGCGCACGTGCGCGGTCAGGTCCGGGTTCATGGCGTCGAGGGTCGACGAGAGGACGTCGGCGCTCTCGTCGAGGTGTGCGTCGGTGGCGCCCGCGAGCACGACGAGCAGGCGCGCGCTGCCCCAGCGGCCGAGGATCGCCGGAGCCGGGAACAGCTCGCGCAGGATCATCGCGACCTGCGCGACGTCGGCATCGGGGACGAGCTCGGCGGACGACCCGGGCTCGGCGAGCTCGACGCGGATCGCGCCCACGGTGCGCCGCTCGAAGACGAGCTGGCGCATCTGGTGCTCCAGGCTGGCGCGGTTGCGCAGGCCCGTCGCCGCGTCGTGCGTGGCGTGGTGCTCGAGCGCCCGCTCGGCCAGGCGTTGCGGAGTGATGTCGGTGTGCGTGACGATCGCGCCGATGCCCGGGAGCTCCATCTTCACCGCGAGCAGGCGGAACCACCGCAGCTCGTCGGGGGCGTGGCAGTCGTAGTCGTACTGGAAGCGGGACGCACGACCCTCGAGGACGCCGCGCAGGCCGTCGCTGATCGGGTCCGTGGCGCTGGGTTCGTCGCACGGGGTGGCGCTGTGGGCGACGTAGTCGACGCCGATCCAGTCCGTCGCGTCGCCGCCGTTGTCGAGCGAGAAGCGCTGCCAGGCCACGTTGACGTGGACCACGCGGCCGCGCGGGTCGAGGACGACGACGTGGTCGGAGACGACGTCGAGGGCCGCGACGACCGCCGCCAGCAGCGCAGGCCGCGGCTCGCCGGCGCTCATGCCGAGAGCGCGGCGTCGTCGTCGGTGCTCGACGTGGTGGTGGCGGTGGGGTTCTCGAGGTGGTCGGCCATCTGGAGCAGCGATCGATTGAGGATCCGGGAGATCTGCATCTGGGACACCCCGTGCTCCGCCCCGATCTCGCGCTGCAGGCGCTCGTCGAAGTACCGGAGCTGCACGACCTCGCGGTCGCGGGGGCCGAGGATCGACAGTGCGTCGTCGACCTCGTCCATGTCCTCGATCTGCTTGTACCCGCCCTCGACGACCCCGAGACGGTCGCCGAGCGTCGAGCCTTCGTCGTCGGCCGTGCGGAAGTCCAGCGAGTTGGCGTTGTAGGCGTGCCGCGTGAGGTCGGCGTCCCGCACCTGGGCTACCGTGACGTCGAGGATCTCGGCCAGCTCCTCGCGGCCGGCGTCGGGGTGCTCGACCCGGGCACGCGACACCTTAGCGTGCAGCTCCTGCGCCGAACGGGGCACCTTCAGGTCCCACGTGTGGTCGCGGAAGTGCCGCTTGATCTCGCCGCTGATCGTGGGACGGGCGTACGCGCCGAAGCTCGCGCCGGGCTGCGGGTCGAACCGCTCGATCGCCTTCAGCAGCGCGAGGAGCCCGACCTGCAGGAGGTCGTCCAGCGGCTCGTTGCTGCGGGAGTACTGCTGGGCGATGTGGCGCACCATGGGACGGAAGCGCACCACGAGCTTGTCCAGTCGGCGCGGGTCCCGCGTCGTGCGGTACAGCCGGATGAGCGCGAGGTCCATCGCATCGCGTTCACGGTAGGAGCTGTCTGCGGGGCGGCCTTCGGCCATGTGACGCCAATCGGGACCCGCGGAGGGTCCTAGGAGAATTGGCCGTCATCAGATCGCGACCGTCATCGCATCCGTCCAACGGGACCTTCTTCGCGGACAACGCCACGCTGCGACCTGGATCGCATCCGACGCCTACCGAGTACGGAGGACACTAGCGGAAGGGCCCCCCCGGGGGGCTGCGGTGCTTGAGCGTGCAACTTTCGGCCGGTCCGGCCGCATCGGGAACGACCACGATCGCCGAGGATCGTGCGGCCGGCCGGGGGCGTTCTACACTCCGTCCGGACACCGCAGCCGGACGGATCCCGCGAGCTGTCCGGACACTCCCGCGAAGGATCAGCCCCGTGCCGTCGGTCACCCGCAAGACGCAGAGCAACCGATCACGGCGCCGTGACGCGCTGCGCAGGGAGCTCCTGGTCGCGATCGAGGAGCTGGTGTCCGACGGCGAGAGCTTCACGGAGATCAGCGTCGAGCGCCTCGTCTCGAAGACCGGCATCTCGCGCTCCACGTTCTACGTCTACTTCGAGGACAAGGGCGAGCTGCTGCGCGCCTGGTTCCAGGACATCCGGTCGCAGGTCGACGACGCGGTCGGGGGCTGGTGGGCCCTCGACGGCGACGCCTCGCGTGACGACCTTCGCCGTGCCCTGTCCACCGTGGTCACCGCCTACCGGCCGCACATCCCGCTGATGGCCGCCGCGGCGGACGCCGCCGCCTACGACCCTGCCGTGCGGGAGGAGTTCGAGGAGCTGGTCCAGCGCAACACCGCCGGACTGCGGCGCCACATCCAGGACGGCCAGAAGGCCGGCGCGGTCGCCCCGAACCTGCTGCCGGCCGAGACCGCCGCGTGGCTGACGTGGATGGCGGAGCGGGGCTTCCACCAGCTGGTCCGCGACGCGTCCGACGAGGACCTCGAGAGGCTGGTCGAGTCCTACACCGACATCATCTGGAGCACGCTCTACGCCCCCGCCACCGCGCGGTCGTAGACCTCGTCCCACGGACCGCCGGGCGCACCCGGCCTCCGACCCGACGCCCACGGAGCCGCATCCCGCCGTGCGGCCGCACCAACCACCGCAGTCGCCGGTCGTGCACTGCCGATCCCCAGAGCGCCATCACCATGCCCGACACCGACACCGACACCACCGACCACCGGGTCGCCGTCACGTTCGACGACGGCCGGGCCACGATCACCCTGGTCCGGCCGGCGGCGCGCAACGCGATCGACCTGCTCTTCACCCACCAGCTCCTGGCCGCGGTGGACGCCTGCGCGGCACGGACGGACCTGCGGGTCGTCGTGATCGTCGCCGAGGGGGACCACTTCAGCGTCGGCGGTGACCTGCGCCACATGGCCGGGCTCTCCCACGAGCTGGCCGACGAGCTGGGGCGGATGATCACCCCGTTCCACCGGGCGCTCGCCATGCTCGCGGACCTCGAGGTGCCCGTGGTGGCAGGGATCCAGGGGGCGTTCGCGGGCGGGGCGATGGGGATCGCGCTCGTGGCGGACGTCGTCGTCGCCGCCGACGACCTGCGGGTCGCCGCCGGCTTCCCGGCGCTCGGTCTCAGCGGCGACGGCGGCACGACCTGGCACCTGCCCCACCTCGTCGGGCTCCGACGGGCGCAGGAGCTGATGCTCGAGAACCGCGTCCTCGACGCGACCGAGGCCCTGGAGTGGGGGCTCGTGACGCGGACCGTCCCCCGGGCCGAGCTGACCGCCGAGGTCGAGCGCACGGCGGCCCGCCTGGCCGCCGGACCCACCCGCTCCCTGGCGCGGACCGCGCGCCTGCTGCGCACGAGCGCCACCACGACGATCGGCGACCGCCTCGTCGAAGAGCGCGAGTCGATGCGGGAGCTCGGTGGCACCGCCGACGCCCGCGAGGGCGTCGAGGCGTTCTTCGAGAAGCGGGCCGCGCGGTTCGGGAACCGCTGAGCGGGGCGCGCCCCTGCGGTCCTCGCGGGCCGTCGCTGCGGCCCGCGAGAGCCCGGGCGACCGTCGTCAGGACCCGGGAGCGCCCGCCACGGCCCGGTCCGCGGCCGCGTCCTGCGCGACGGCGTCGCCGGACACCACCTCGACCCGCACCGGCACCGCGTTGAACGCCGCGGTCCCCGTGAGCCGGTCGACCACCCCCGGATCGGTGATGTCGTTGACGCTGACCCCCGGCTTCGTCGCCGCGTGCTTCCAGCCGACGCCCGGCCGGCCGTGACCGAAGCCGTGCGGGATCGAGACGACCCCGGGCAGGATCTCGTCGGACACGTCGACCGGGAGCTCGATCGAGCCGATGCGCGAGGTGACGCGCACGGCGTCCCCGTCCTGCAGCCCGCGGGCGGCCGCGTCGTCGGGGTGCACCAGGGCGGTGCACCGGTCGCGGCCCTTCATCAGCCGCCTGCTGTTGTGCAGCCACGAGTTGTTGGACCGCACCGAGCGTCGGCCGATCAGCGTCATGTCGAAGCCCGCGGCCGCGGCGTCCTCCTTCTCCGACGCGACCTCGTCCAGGCGCCCGGCCTCCCGGAGCAGCGGAGCGGGCGCCAGGTGGAGGCGGCGGTCCGGGGTCGTGAGCACGCCGGGCAGGCGGGGCTCCAGCGGGCCGAGGTCGATGCCGTGCGGCTGCCGGCGGATCCGTCCGAGCGTCAGGCCCTTCCGGGGCCCGCGGCGGAGGACGCCGTGCGGCCCCGTCAGGACGGCGAGCTGCGCGAGCGTCGACGGGCCGGCCAGGCCGACCTTCGAGAGCAGCGCGACCGCCAGGCCGATCGGTCGCCCGACCCGGCCCCGCCCGATGCCGCGGGCGAGGTCGTTCATGACCTCCCAGTCCTCGCGGCCGCCGGGACGCGGCGGGACGGCCTTCGGGTTGAACCGCACGTGGTTGCGGTTGGAGAACGCGGCGATGACGAGGTCGAGGTCGTCGCGCTCGAGCGGGGAGACGGCGGGGAGGATGACGTTCGCGTGGCGCGTGGTCTCGGTGACGAACGAGTCGATCGCGACCATGAACTCGAGGTCCTCGAGCGCCGTGTCGAGCCGGCGCCCGCCGGGGGCGGAGAGGACGGGGTTGCCCGCGTAGATCACGAGCCCGCGGACCTGGTCGCGGCCCGGCGTCAGGATCTCGTCCGGGAGGCCGGCCACCGGGAACTCGCCGAGGGCGTCCGGGTACCCCGAGACGCGCTGCCGGCGCGTCCGGTGCAGCTTCGCGCCGATCCCGAGCCGGTTCAGGATCCGGAACAGCGGCGTGGCGTCCACGACCGAGTTCGTGAACATCGCCCCGCCCTCGCGGTCGAGGTTGCCCGTGACGGCGTTCAGCACGGTGATCAGCCAGTGCGTGACCGACCCGGTGGTCTGGTGGCACACGCCGACGCGGCCGTACGCCGCCGCCCGGTCCGCGGCGGCGAACTCGCGGGCCGTCCGCGCGATCGTCCCCGCGTCGATCCCCGTGAGCTCGGCGACGCGCTCCGGCGGCCACGCCGACGCGAGCACGCGGAGCTCCTCGAGCCCGTCCGCGAAGGCGGCGACCCGTCCGAGGTCCTCGAGCCCCTCGGCGAAGACGACGTGGAGCATGCCGAGCAGGAGGAACGGGTCGCCGCCGGGCCGCACCTGCAGGTGCTCGGCCGCGAGCTTCGTCGTCTCCGTGCGACGGGGATCGACGACGACCACCTTGCCTCCGCGTCCGGTGATCGCGCGCAGCCGGTCCCGCATGCCCGGGGCCGAGAGCACGGAGCCGTTCGACACCGCGGGGTTCGCGCCCAGGACGAGCATGTGGGTCGTCCGGTCGATGTCCGGGATCGGCAGCGCGACCGGGTTGCCGAGCATCTCCGTCGCGACGACGTGCTGCGGGAGCTGATCGGCCGAGGACACGGAGTAGTTGTTGCGCGACGCCATGGCGAGGCGCAGCACGACGAACGACAGCAGCGACCACGTGTGCGCGCCGGGGTTGCCCAGGTAGTTGGCGACCGCGTGGTCGCCGTGGCGCCGGGCGACGTCCCGGATCCCCTTCGAGGCGTACGCGATCGCCTCGTCCCACCCGATCTGCTCCCACCCGTCGGCGGTCCGCCGCACGGGCGCGCGCAGCCGGTCGGGGTCCTCGTAGAGGTCCGCGAGCGCTGCGGCCTTGGGGCAGATGTAGCCCTGGGAGCGGTGGTCGTCGGGGTCGCCGGTGATGCGGACGACGTCCCGGCCGTCGACCTCCACCCGGATGCCGCAGTGCGCCTCGCACAGCGTGCACTGGCGGTTGACGGTGGTGGTCACGACGTCGGCGCCCACGACCGGAGGTCGGCGTCGGGAGCACGTCGGGGAACGGTCATGCCGCCATTGTGCCCGCTGATCGCCCCCGTCAGGGACCGATGTCGTCCGCCCCGGCCCGGCCCGGCCGGTCCGGTCCGGCCCGACCCGCGGACGCGACCGACCCGTCGCTCGGTGCAGGAGCGCCCGACGCGTCGCCCCGACAGCGCGCTGTGCCCGCCTCAGCCGATCGCCCACACCAGCAGGAAGAGGCCCACGGCGACGCTCACGGCGCACCACGCCGTCACGCCCGCGACGGATCGCGCCCGGTCACCAGGAGGACGGGTGCGGTTGATCTGCACGATCTGGTCCCGCGTGCGGCGGACGTTGAGGGCTCCCGCGACGCCGATGCCGATCAGCACCACGCCCAGGATCGAGCCGAGGATCTCCATGTGCCGGTCCTACGCCCGCGGCCCGCGGGGGGATGCGGGGAGGGACTGATGCGTCGGTCGGCGGGTCACGTGGCGGTCGTCCTCGGTCGCGTCCGCCCGGCGGGTGGACTGTCCGTTGGACCGCCGCCGACCCCGAAAGTTCCGTGACCCGTCGGCACTCCGGGGCGACGGGGCCCCGGCCGACCGCGACGACGACACCCGGGAATGCGTCGCCGCGCCCCGGGTAGCCGCGGCCGGACGGTCCCCGACCCCTGGAGCACCCAGATGACCCTCCCCCGCACCCGCACCCGCCGAGGCGTCCGATGAGCACGCAGCCGGGCGACCCCAGCCCGCACCAGCCCGCACCGCCCCGGAAGGACGGCACGACCGACGACCCGCCGCCCGGCTTCTTCCGGCAGACCGCGGCGCTCTTCGCCAACCGCAACGCGAAGATCCTCCTGGCGATCATCGCGGTGCTCCTGATCGTGCTCGGGATCGTCATGGTCGGCTCCGTGGAGAGCAGCTCGAAGGGCCCCGGCCCCGGCGGCGTCGTCGACGTCCCGTCGCTCGTCGCACCGCTCCTCTCCCTCCACTGAGCCGGCGCGGGCCGCGGCCGGGGCGGCCGCCCCGGCCCCGCGGTGCGGTGCGACGGGATCGATGGCGACGAATATCGGCGGATCGAGGGGGTATCGACCGCGGGCCATGCCGCAGGACACCGACTCCACGCTCTCGGCCCGCGACCTCGACCGCGTCATCGCCGCGCGGCAGCGCCTGCGGAGCTACGCCCCCTACAGCCCGACCGCGCCGCCCCGTCCCGCGCGACGCACGTCCCGCGTCCGCCCGCTCGTGCGGCATCCGTCCGACGAGCGTCCCGACGACGACTGACCCGGGGCGGCGGCACCGCCCGCCGGTCCTCCCCCGCGCCCCTCGCGCGTGGTAGACCCTCGGTCGCCGGCCCCGCGCTCCGTCGCGGCGACGGTCCCCGCCGTCCGAGACCCGAGAGCAGGCCGCCGATGCGCGCCGTCGTCTGTCAGAACACCGAGCTGTCGGTGCAGGACCTCCCCGAGCCGACCCCCGCCCGCGGTCAGGTCCGCCTCGAGGTCGTCCGCTGCGGCGTCTGCGGCTCCGACCTCCATGCCCGCCACGGCTTCGACGACTGGGCCGACATGGCGGAGGGCGTGGGCTACGAGCGCTTCGGCCGCGTCGCCCAGCCCGTCGTCCTGGGCCACGAGTTCTGCGGGCGCGTGGCGGAGTACGGGCCGGGCACGAAGCGCACGGTCCCCGAGGACACGCCGGTCGTCGCGCTGCCGATGCTGCGCAACCGCGACGCCGACGCGATCGACCTGACCGGTCTCTCCCGGCACGCGCCGGGGGCGTACGCGGAGCAGGTGCTCGTCGAGGCGTCGCTCATGCTGCCGGTGCCCAACGGCCTGGACCCCGAGATCGCGGCGCTGACCGAGCCGATGGCCGTCGCCCACCACGCGGTCCTGCGCGGCGAGGTCGGGAAGCGCCAGACCGCCGTCGTCGTCGGCTGCGGGCCCGTGGGCCTGGGTGTGATCCTGATGCTCAAGGCCCAGGGCGTCCGGACCGTCGTGGCGAGCGACCCCTCCGCCGGCCGCCGGGCCCTCGCGACCCGCTGCGGCGCCGACGTCGTCGTCGACCCGACGGACGCCTCGCCCTGGGAGGCGGGCGCCGAGAAGCACCTGCGATCCATCCCGGCCACGCTCGAGCTCGCCGTCGGGACGATCGAGAGGATGTCCCGCCTGCCCGTCGGTTGGTGGCACCTCTGGCGGGCCGCGGACCGGGCCGGCCTCGCGACCCCGCCCGCCCCCGTCGTCTTCGAGTGCGTCGGGGTGCCGGGGATCCTGCAGGACCTGATGGCCGGCGCCCCGATGTACTCGCGGATCGTCGTCGTCGGCGTCTGCGTCGGCGAGGACCGCATCACGCCCGCGATGGGGATCAACAAGGAGATCGACCTGCGGTTCGTCTTCGGCTACACGCCGCTGGAGTTCCGCGACACGCTGCACCAGCTCGCCGACGGGACGGTCGACCCGCGCCCGCTGATCACCGGGACGGTCGGCCTCGAGGGGGTCGGGACGGCCTTCGCCGCCCTGGGCGACGACCCGACCCACGCCAAGGTGCTGGTCGACCCGCGCGCCGTCGGGTCCGCCGTCCTGGACAGCTAGCGTCGGCGGCGTGCCCGACGCCGCGCCGCTCGCCTGCTTCGACCTCGACGGGACCCTCGTGGACTCCCGCGGCCCGTTCGCCGCGGCGCTGCGCGGGGCGCTCGCCGAGCACGGGCTGCCCGATCGCCGGCCCGAGGAGCTGCACCGGTTCCTCGGACCGCCGTTCGAGCACACCGCCGCGACCCTCCTGACCGACGCCGGGCGTCCCGCCGACCCCGCCGCGGTCGAGGCGCTCCTGACGAGCTACCGCGCCCGCTACGCCCGCGACGGGATCCCGGCCACCACGGCCGTCGCCGGGATCCCCGAGGCGCTGGACGCGCTGCGCGCCGACGGCTGGCGGCTCGTCGTGGTCACCTCCAAGATCCGGACGTTCGCGACCGAGATCGTCACGCGGATCGGTCTGGCCGACCGCTTCGACGGGATCCACGGGCCGCGTCCGGACGAGCGCGACGTGGCGAAGGCCACGACCCTCGCCGCGGTCCTCCGGGCCGCCGGCGACCCGCCCGCCGTGATGATCGGCGACCGCCACCACGACCTCGACGCGGCCGCGACCGTGGGCGTCCCGGGGGTCGGGGTCACCTGGGCGGGCGACCACGGGCCTGAGCTCCGCGACGCCGGTGCGGTGGCCGTGCTCGACGACCCTGCCGCGCTGCCGGACGCGCTGGCGCGTGCGATCCGGGGCTGACCGACCCGAACAAATGGACCGCGGTCCGTTTCGGTGCTAGAGTGACCTCATGGATCGCATCGGCTTCCTCTCCTTCGGCCACTGGGGGCGCAGCCCCGGCTCGATGACGACGACGGCCGGCGAGTCGCTGAAGCAGTCCGTCGAGCTCGCCGTCGCCGCCGAGGAGCTCGGCATCGACGGGGCGTACGTGCGCGTGCACCACTTCGCGCGGCAGATCGCCTCGCCGTTCCCGCTGCTGGCCGCGATGGCCGCGCGCACCAGTCGCATCGAGCTGGGCACCGGCATCATCGACATGCGGTACGAGAACCCGCTGTACATGGCGGAGGCCGCCGCGACGACGGACCTGCTCGCCGACCAGCGCCTGCAGCTCGGCATCAGCCGCGGCTCCCCGGAGCCCGCGCTCGACGGCGCCGCGCGGTTCGGCCACGTCCCCGCCGAGGGCCGCACGGACGCCGACATGGCCCGCGACCACACCGCGCGGTTCCGGGCGGCGATCGGCGGCGCCGGCGTGGCCGAGTCGACCCCGGGACGGACCGGCACCGGCATGCGCCTGGCGATCGAGCCGCAGGCGCCGGGGCTCGCGGACCGGATCTGGTGGGGCTCCGGGTCGCGGGACACCGCCGTCTGGACGGCGCGGCAGGGCATGAACCTGATGAGCTCGACGCTGCTGCTCGAGGACACCGGCGTGCCGTTCGACCAGCTGCAGCTCGAGCAGATCCTGCTGTTCCGCGAGGCGTGGGGCGAGGCCGGCTGGGAGCGCACGCCGCGGGTCTCGGTCAGCCGCAGCGTCCTGCCGATCACGACGGACGAGGACCGCCGGTACTTCGGCCGCGGCGGAGGCGGCGACCAGGTCGGGGTCCTCGACGGATCGCTCTCGCGCTTCGGCAAGACCTACGCCGGCGAGCCCGACGTCATCGCCGAGGAGCTCCGGCGCGACGTCGCGGTGCGGGCCGCCGACACCCTGCTGCTGACGGTCCCCAACCAGCTGGGCGTCGAGTACAACGCCCGCCTGCTCGAGACGATCGCCCGCGACGTCGCCCCCGCCCTGGGCTGGTCGCCGAACTTCGCGACGTAGGGCCCGGCCCGCCGCCGCGGTCGGGCGGGCGACCACCCACTCCCGACGGGGTCGTCGGGAGTGGGCGCGGCCTCAGTCGCGTCCGCCGGCCCGCAGCGCCAGGAGGAACAGCGGCACCTGCAGCGGCAGCCGCGCGATCAGCGTGCGCTGCCCGCCGGGGAGCTTGGGGAACCGCTCGGGGTGCATCGCCATCTCGACGTTGGCGGGGAAGACGCCGACGATCGTCGCGGCCGCCAGGAGGCGCCCGAAGCGCCGGGTGCGCGGGTGCATCGTCGCCGCGCCGGCCACGAGCTCGACGGCGCCGCTGAGGAGGATCAGCTCGCGGTGCGCGGGCAGGTAGGCCGGCATCGCCGGGGTGAAGACCTTCGGTGCGGCGAGGTGCAGGACGCCCATGCCGGCCATGAACGGCCCGAACGCGCGGCGGGGAGAGAGCATGGCGCGCACCGTATCCCGATCGGCCGGCGGGACGGGCGTCAGCCCCCGTCCTCCCCGTCGGTGAGGAACCGCATCTCGATCGACGCGACGCGCCCGTCGGCGAGGTCCTCGGCGGAGTCGGCCACCTGCTGCCAGAACGCGGCGAACATGCGCTCGTAGGCCTGACCGAGCCGGAGGGTCACGAGCTGGTGCTCCTGCCCGGGCCGGCCGTCGTACTCCGCCTCGAACTCCAGGAACCGCTGCAGGCGCTCCTCGCGGACCTCGCGCTGGCGCTCCCCGAGCGCCCGGACGTCGCCGGGGGTCGCCAGGGCCCCGAAGTGCAGCTTCAGGAGGCCCGTGTCCCGCAGCTCGGGGGCGTCGGTGGAGGGATCGGCCAACCAGGCCGCGAGCGCCTCGCGTCCCGCGTCGGTGATCTCGAAGAACCGGCGTCGGCGCCCGCCATCCTCGCTGCGGGACCGCAGCAGGCCGAGGTCCTCCAGCCGCTGCGGCTCGGCGTAGAGCTGCGCGTGGGGGATCTGCCAGAAGTAGCCGATCGACTCCGCGACGTAGCGCTTGAGGTCGTAGGAGGTGGTCGGGCCACGCCGCGCGGTGACGCCGAGGGCGATGTACGACGCCACGACGAGACGGGCATTTGACACGTCTCCGACGCTAGCACTACGATCTGCACCGTACAAGTTGGACGGTTACCCCACGGCACGCGCTGCGAAGGACGAGATGACGCAACTGAAGACCAGGTTCACCGAGACGTTCGGGATCGAGCACCCGATCGTGCAGGGCGGCATGCAGTGGGTCGGCCGCGCCCCGCTCGTCGCCGCCGTCGCCAACGCCGGGGCCCTCGGGATGCTCACGGCGCTGACGCAGCCGACGCCGGAGGAGCTGACGAAGGAGATCGCCCGCACTCGCGAGCTCACCGACAAGCCGTTCGGCGTCAACCTCACGATCCTCCCGGCGATCACCCCGCCCCCGTACGCGGAGTACCGCCAGGCGATCATCGAGGCCGGCATCAAGATCGTCGAGACCGCGGGCTCCAACCCCAAGGAGCACCTCGAGGACTTCCAGCCGCACGGCATCAAGGTCATCCACAAGGCCACCTCGGTCCGCCATGCGGTCAAGGCCGAGCAGCTCGGCGTCGACGCGGTCTCCGTCGACGGCTTCGAGTGCGCCGGTCACCCCGGTGAGGACGACGTCCCCAACCTCGTCCTGCTGCCCGCCGCCGCGGACCAGCTGACCATCCCGATGATCGCCTCCGGCGGCATCGGCGACGCCCGCGGCCTCGTCGCCGCGCTGGCCCTCGGTGCCGACGCCGTGAACATGGGCTCGCGGTTCCTCGCGACGGTCGAGTCGCCGATCCACGACAACGTCAAGCAGCAGATCGTCCAGAACACCGAGCGCGACACCGAGCTCATGTTCCGGCCGCTCAGGAACACCGCCCGCGTCGCCTCCAACGCCGTCTCGCGCGAGGTCGTCGAGATCCTGAACAAGGGCGGCGAGTTCAAGGACGTCCAGTCGCTCGTCGCCGGCTCGCGCGGCCGCGAGGTCTACGAGCAGGGCGACCCCGAGCGCGGCGTCTGGTCCGTCGGCCTGGTCCAGGGCATCATCAACGACGTCCCGACCTGCCACGAGCTCGTCGAGCGGATGGTCGCCGAGGCCGACGAGCTGATCCGCGGCCGCCTCACCGGGCTGCTGGGCCAGGGCGCCGCCGTCTGAGCCCCGGGCGGCGCGTCGCCGGGCCCAGGGCCCGCGCCGCCCCGC
>NZ_JAURWA010000126.1 GCF_030655195.1 Patulibacter sp.
TCCGTGGCGGCGAGCACGGCGGCGGTCGCGGCGGCGACGGCCGACGCGGCGAGCGCCGCGCGCGTGCGGCGTGTCGGGAGGCCGCGACCCGGGCGCATTCCCCCAGCGTACGGGGCGGATCGGGGAGGGGCCGACAGGGCCCCGTCCCCGGCCCGGCGGCCCCGCCCGGCCCGACCGTTAGCGTGGGGGCCTGGCACCTCGCAGCCGGTCGTCGTCGGGCCGGTGCGCAGGTCCTCGCGAACCGACGCTCGCCGCACGGGACCACCGCCCGTCATCCGTCACCCCGACCCGGAACCGCCCGCATGAGCACGCCCCCGCCCGTCGACCTCGCCGCCCGCGCCCTGGACTCCCTCGACGGCGCGGGCTGGGTCACCGTCGCCCACGAGCGGTCCGCGTCGGTCGTCCTGCCCCGGGGCGGCCAGCTGCGCACCTCGACGGTCGACCGCACCGAGGTCACGTTCACCGCCTGGCGCGACGGGCACCTCGGGTCGGCGACCACCTCCGCCGTGGACGGTGCGGCGCTGGCCGCCGCCGCCCGTCGGGCGATCCGCGCCGCCGACGCGACGGCCGCCGGGGCCGACGGCCCGGGGGACGCCACCCCGCCGCCGGAGCCCGCCGCGGTCGACCCGTCGGGCGACGGGGACGAGGAGACGGCGGCCGCCGAGGCCGCCGACGGTCTGGCCGCCGTGCAGGCCGTCCGCGCCGCGGCCGGCGACACGCCCGTCGCCGCGCGGTGGGTCCACGGTGCCGTGACGCGGGCCGTCGCGGCTTCGACGGGCCTCGTGCTGGGCGAGCGCACCACGGACGCCCACCTGCGGGTCCGCACCGGGGCAGGCGGCGTGCGCGCGGCGATGGCGGCGGAGAGCGCCCAGGCCGCCGGGGCCCTGGACGCCGGGGCGCTGGCCCGACGGGCGCTCGGGCGCATCCCCGGCGGCGAGTGGCACGACCCGACCGCCGGCGAGCAGACCATCGTCCTGACGCCGGAGGCCGTCGCCGCGATCCTCGACGTCGCGGGCCCGCTCGTGTTCGACGGCCTCGCCTCGGCGGACGGCCGGACCCGCGCAGACGGCCGCCTGGCCACGGCGGTGGGCTCGGCGCTGGTCCACCTGATCGACGACCCCACCGACCCCGGCACCCTCCCCCGCGCCTTCGACGCCTCGGGCACCCCGAAGCGCCCGCTGCGGCTCGTCGACGCCGGGGTGCTCGCGTCGCTCGTCCACGACGGCCGCTCCCGGACCTCGACGGGCCACGCCACGAGCCCCGGCGGCGACGCCCGCGGCCCCCGCCCGACGAACCTCGTGCTGGCGGGCGGGGACGCCGCCGACCTCGCCGCGCTGGTCGCCGGCGTCGACGTCGGGCTCCTCGTCACCTCGATCGGGGACCTCCGGCCGATCAACGCCGAGCTCGGCCTGGCCTACGGCATCGCCGCCGAGGGCACGTCGCGCATCGTCGACGGCGAGGTCGCGGGTGCGGCCGGCTCGGTGCCGCTGCTCGTCTCGCCGCTCGACGTCCTGGCCGGGGTCGAGGCGCTCACGACCGGCCGGACCCTCGTCGGCTCCCCCACGCGCGACGGTGCGCGCCTGGGCCACGGCATCCTCGCCCCGGCGCTCCGGACGACCGGCGGCATCGTCGTCACGGACTGAGGCGCCGCCCAGCGAGCCGTCCCGCGACGCCCGCCCGATCCCGGGGCCCCGCCTCCGTCCCGCCGGCGGCCGGCACCGAGCTGCCCGACGCCCCGGCGGCGCGTGTCCCGATCCGCCGCCTCCCCCGGAACGCGAACGACCCCGGAGGTCCGGGGTCGCGGTGGGACGACGCGGTGGTCGTCGGGCGGGCGCTCGCGGCGCCCCGGGATCGCGCGCTAGCCGATCCGGATCAGCACGATCGTGTTCAGCACGAACACGATGCAGAAGAAGATCGTCCAGCGGTTCAGGTTGCGCTCCGTGTTGGAGCCGCCGCCGAGGGGGCCCGTGCCCGAGCCGACGCCGAAGGCGCCGGAGAGTCCGGCGTCCTTGCCCGAGTGCATGAGGATCAGGGCGATGACCACCACGGACACGACGATCTGGAGGACCGAGAGCACAGCTTCCATCGCGGGCGATCCTAGCGGGCCGCGGAGTCCGCCGCCTCGGCGGGTCCGTCGAGGTCGTCCGCACGGGCGGCGTCGCGCGCGACCACCGGGTCGCTGACCCCGGCGGGCCCGGGGACCGCGGCGCCGTCGGGCAGCGCCTCGCGGACGCCGTCGCCGGTGCCCCGCACGTGATCGAGGCCGTCGAGCTCGTCGAGGATCGCCACCGCCTCGGACCGCAGGCGCGTGTCGATCGGGCGCCAGTCCGCGTCGGAGAGCTTGCCGGTGGAGTGGTCCAGCGCGGCGTCGCGGATCTCGCGGTACTTCGCGATCTTGGCGGCGTCGAGGTCGGCGCGGCGCAGCGCGTCGGCCTCGGCGGCCCGCTCCTCCTGTCCCGGCCAGAACGGCTGGGACAGCAGGAACAGCGCCAGGGCGAAGGCGACGAGGACGAGCAGCGGGCCGACGACGGTCACGACGGCGACTCCTGCGCCCGGCCGAGATCGCGGGCGATCCGGGCCTTCTGCTTGGCCCGCACGCGACGGGCCTGCAGGTCCGGCGCGGGCCAGATCGCCAGGAGCGCGCCCAGCGCCATGAAGATGCTGCCGATCCAGATCCAGGTCACCAGCGGCGACACGATCACCTGGAAGGTCACCGGTGCGGGGCGCTGCCCGTAGACCTGCGTCAGCCCGATCGCGAGCTCGGCGCCCCGGGCGAACGGGGCCTCCGTGCCCTTGAGCTTGTCGTCGAGCGCCTGGTAGACCGAGACGAGCGCGTCGCCGTCGGGCTGCATGGCGACCCACAGGTCGCGCGTGAGCCCGGCGTCGAGGGCGACCTCGGTGGCGGCCTCGCCGTTGAAGTACCGGCCGACGGGGCCGTCCGCGGTGTTCAGCGACGGGAAGAACTCGCGAGTCGGACGGATCGTCTGGATCCGCTTGCCGTCGCGGTAGACGCCCATCGTCGCGCCGATGATCAGCTTCTCGATGCGCTGGTCGCGCAGGCGGTAGTCGCCGATCGCGCCCTCGTAGCGCAGCTCGTAGCCGCCGACCTTGAAGCGGTCGCCGACCTGGGCGTGCACGCGGTGGGTGTCCTTGAACGCCGACGACGCCGCGACCGCGAGGACGAGGACCGCGAAGCCCGCGTGCACGAGGTAGCCGCCGTAGCGCCGGCGGTTGCGGCCGACGAGGCGGGGCAGCGCGACGGGATAGGCCTCGCCGGTGGAGATGTGCCGCGACCGGGTGCCGCGGACGAGCTCCTGCCCGACGGCGCCGAGGACGAAGCCCCCGAGCAGCAGCGCCAGGACGACGTCGACGCGTCCGCCGCCGCCGACGACGACGCCGCCGATCAGGACGAGGACGGCGACGGCGAGCGGGGCCCGCATCTGCCGCCAGGCCTGCGCCTTGGTCGTCTTCCGCCAGGCGGCCAGCGGCCCGAGGCCCATGAGACCGACGAGCGCGAGCGCGAGCGGGCCGACCCACCAGCCCCAGGTCGACGACGCCCACGGGCGCTGCTTGCCCGTCATGAGGTCGGACAGGAGCGGGAAGAACGTGCCCCACAGGATCACGAGGACCAGGAGGACCAGGACGACGTTGCCGGCCAGGAAGATGGCCTCGCGCGAGAGGAGCGAGTCGATCCGGTGCTCGGATCGCAGGAGCCCGCGGCGCCAGGTCACGAGCCCGATCGACCCGGCGGTCATGATCCCGAGCAGGGTCAGGAACTGCCAGCCGACGGTCGAGGAGCCGAAGGCGTGGATCGAGGAGATGATCCCCGAGCGGACGATGAAGGTGCCGAGGATGCAGAGGATCCCCGTCGCCAGGATCAGCGACACGTTCCAGGTGCGGAGCATCCCCCGCTTCTCCTGGATCATCACGGAGTGGATGAAGGCGGTGCCAAGGATCCACGGCATGAGCGACGCGTTCTCGACGGCGTCCCAGCCCCAGTAGCCGCCCCAGCCCAGCTCGGCGTAGGACCAGCGCGAGCCCAGGACGATGCCGATGCCCAGGAGCAGCCAGGCGCCCAGCGCGTAGCGGCGCGTGTGCCGGATCCAGTCGGACCCGACGTGCCCCGCGATCAGGGCGCCGACGGCGAACGCGAACGGGATCGCGAACAGCGTGTAGCCGCTGTAGAGCATCGGCGGGTGGATCATCATGCTCGGGTACTGCAGGAGCGGGTTGAGGCCCTCGCCCTGCAGCGGCACCGGCGAGCTCAGCCGGAACGGCGAGCTGTAGAAGACGAGCAGCAGCAGGAAGAAGAGGCTCAGCCCGAGCAGGACCGCCTGCGCCCACGGCACGACGTCGGCCATCCGTCGGCCGGCCAGTCGGACGACGAGCGAGCTCCACAGGCTGAGCAGCCAGACCCAGAGGAGCAGCGAGCCCTCCTGCGAGCTCCAGGGCGCGGCCATCCGGTAGCCCAGGGGCGTGGTGGCGGACGAGTGGCTCGCGACGACGTCGAACGTCAGGTCGGTGCGGATGAACGCGATCTCGACGAGGACGAAGCACGCCGTCGTCATCAGGGCGACGAGGTAGATCGCCCGGCGGCCCGAGCGGACGAACGCCGAGCCGTGCGTGTTCAGCGACCCGTCGTCGACGGCCGGTCCGCCGGCCTGCTGCAGCCTGCGCGCCCCGACGATGCTCGCCACGGCGCCGTAGGCCGAGACGAGGAGCGCGAGGACCAGGAGTCCGCGACCCAGGAGGTCCATGTGGGGCTACTTGCCCTCGACGACCTTGTCGGACCCGTCGCGCCACTCCATCGACTGCGCATCGCCCGACTTCCCGTCGTCGAACTTCGACGGGCACTTCGTGATGAGCGAGTCCGCCTCGCCCTGGTACCGCTCGCCGTCCTTCTGGACGGTGACGATGACCTCGCGGCCCTCGCGGAACGCGTCGGGGACCTGGCCGCTGTAGACGACCGGGACCGAGGCGCCGCCCTTGCGGTCCTTGACCCGGAAGCTGATGGCGTCGCCCTTGCGGGCGAACGTGCCGGGCACGACGATGCCGGTCAGCCGGTAGTCCTGGCCGACCTGGGCGCCGGCCATCTGACTTGGCTGGCGGGCCTCGGCCGAGCCGGCGAAGCTCGTGTACAGGAGGGCCGCCGCGAGGGTCACCGCGGCGACGATCGCGAAGGTGAGGCGCAACGTCCGCGTCATGCCATGGAGTGTGGCAAGGTTGCGCCGCGAACCGCCCCACCCCGTGGTGCGGACGCCGTGTGTGCGGGGACTCCACCGGCGGGGTCCGGCGGACGGACGACCGAAGTCGCACTGGCAGCGCGGTACCGACCGGCGGTAGCATCGCGCACGATGAACACTCCGACGACGCGTTCGCCGAGCGCTCCGCGCAAGGTCGGCGGCGCCCTGATCCTCACCCTGATGCTGGCGGGCGGGCTCTTCATGTGGGCCGGCAACCCGTACCTGTGGATCCGCGTGACCGCCGCGCGGGCCGACTCGCAGAACCTGACGATGGGCCAGGCGGCGTTCGTCATCTTCGCGATCGCCCTCACCGGCTTCGTGATGGTGAAGGTCCTCGCGGTCCTGAACGGCTGGTACGCGAAGGTCATGGGCGGCTCGGACGAGGTCACCGTCCGCATGCCGTGGAACCAGTCCATGCGCGACGGCCGCACCACGGGTCGCACCACCTCGGCCATCGACGTCGTGATGGTCGGCTCCGTCTCGATCGCCATCGTCGTCGCGACGATCTGGTTCTTCTTCTTCGCGACCTACGGGTAGGACCCGCCTGGCCCGGCGCGCGATCGGGTAGCCGGACGGCGTGCCCGATCCCGCCCCCGCCCCGCCCGAGCCCGGCCGGGAGCTGCACCTCGGACCGGTGACGATCGTCGTCGAGACCCCGTCGTCGGCGGGGTCGATGGTCCGCTTCCGCTTCGCCGCGCCGCCCGGCCCCGTCGCCCCGGGCCTGCACGTCCACCCGCACGCGGAGGAGCGGATCGACGTCCGGCGCGGCGCCGTCCTGGTGCGCCGGAGGGGCAGCCGCTCCGTCGTCGTCCGGCCCGGTGAGCACGCGACGATCCCCGCGGGCACGCCGCACGACCTCTGGGCGGTCCGGCGAGGCACCCGCGGCACGGCGACGATCACCCCGGCCATCGCGATCGACGAGACCTTCGCGGAGCTCGACGCCGAGCTGCGCCACCTGCCGCCCCGCCCGTGGGAGCTGGCCCGGATCGCGGGCCGGCACCTGGACCACACGCGGATCGCCCGGATCCCGCTCGGCCTCCAGCGCCGGGCGTTCCGGGCGCTGGCCCTCGGCAGGGACTGACCGGCGGCCCCGCTCCGCGTCGTCGGGCCGATCGGCCCGGCGGACACGCCGAGAGGGACCCCGGAACGACGAACGCCCCGCGTCGACGGGGCGTCCTTCGAGGAGCGGCAGACGAGATTCGAACTCGCGACCCTCAGCTTGGGAAGCTGATGCTCTACCAACTGAGCTACTGCCGCACGCCCGGCGGACGATACCGCGCCCACGGCAGGGGCGGCGCGGCGGTGCGACCGGCGGCGGCCGGGGCGGGGGCCGACGATGGCGCCTCCCTCGCGCGGGAGGGCGTACCGTTCGGGGTGATGCGTCGCTCCGCCGTTCCCGCGCTGCTCGGGATCCTCGCCGTCGCCCTGGTGGCCGTCCTCGCGTTCGCGTTGACCCGCTCGCCGGCCGATCAGCAGAACCAGAAGCGCCTCGACGCGCAGGTGCAGGAGGGCACGCCGGTCGTCGCCCCCGGGTCCGACCGCGGGCTCGTCCCGCTGACGGGTGGCGCGAAGAAGACCCTGGCGCAGTTCCGCGGCCAGGTCGTCGTCCTCAACTTCTGGGGCTCGTGGTGCACCCCGTGCCGTGACGAGGCCCCCCTGCTCGAGCGGTACCACCGCAAGCTCACCGCCGCCGGCGTCGGCACCGTGCTGGGCGTGACGAACAACGACGTGCCCGAGAAGAGCATCGCGTTCGAGAAGCGCTTCGGCCTGACCTACCCGTCGTTCCAGGACCCCGGTACCGAGCTGGCACAGGAGTACGGCGCCAGCCTGATGCCCGAGACGTTCGTCATCGACCGGCGCGGCCGCATCCACGCGATCGCCCGCACCGCGGTCACGACGGACTTCATGGACGGCGCGCTCGAGCGCGCCGGCGTCCCGAAGCAGGTCCTCGCCCGATGAGCGGCCCGGCGCAGGACGCGACCGCGGAGTCGACCGGCCCGCGGCCCGGGACCCTCCAGGGCGACCCGCCCCCGCGCGAGGGCGCCGGCCCCGGCACCACGCAGATCGAGACACCGCCCACCGCGGTCACCGTCGCCCCGTCGAAGACGGCGACCCTCGCCCTGTTCACGGCGATCGTGCTGCTGCTGCTCTCCTTCGTCGCCCCCGCGGGCGCCGCCACGCCGCGGACCTCGCTCGAGGCGGTCGAGGCCGAGCTGATGTGCGTCACCTGCCGGACGCCGCTGAACCAGAGCAACGCCCCGCAGGCGCTGGAGGAGCGCGACCAGATCGAGCGGCTCGTCGCCCAGGGGAAGACGAAGCAGCAGGCGATCGACGCGATGGTCGCCATCTACGGCGACCCCGTCCTGATCGACCCGCCCGAGAGCGGGCTGCGGGTCGCGCGGATCGCCATCCCCGGCGTCGCGGCGGTCTTCGGCATCACCCTGCTCGTCGTCCTGATCGGCCGTTGGCGGCGGCGGGCCCGGCTCGACGACGGGGACGGCGACGGCCCGGCGGGCGACGGCCTCCCGACGGACGGCGGCCCGGACCTCGACTCGTCCTCCTCCGGCCTGACCGACGACGACCGGCGCCGGCTGGACGCCGAGCTCGAGCGCTACGCGTGAGCGTCGCCCTCCTGCCGCTGGCCGCCGCCGATCCCACGGTCTTCGCGGCGTTCGCCGCCGGTCTGCTCTCGTTCGCCTCGCCGTGCGTGCTGCCACTCGTCCCCGGCTACCTGTCCGTGCTGACCGGTGGCGAGAGCGTCCGCTCCGCCGGGGACCGCCGCACCGGGGCGATCCTGGGCCCGGCGGCGATCTTCTGCATGAGCTTCATCCTCGTGTTCGTCGTCCTGGGGCTCTTCGCCCAGGGCCTCGGCGCGCCGCTGAAGGGCAGCCGCGACACGCTCGACGTCGTCGCCGGGATCCTGCTGATCACGATGGGCGTCGTCTTCGTCGCATCGCCGTTCGTCCCGCTGCTGAACCGCTCCTTCCGCTCCGACGCGCTGATGCGCAAGGCCGGGACGGGCGGGCCGATGATCGCCGGGATGGCCTTCGCCGTCGCCTGGACCCCGTGCGCCGGCCCGATCCTCGGGGCGATCCTCACGGCGGCGGCGACCCAGACCGGCACCGGCGGCGGGGCGTTCCTGCTGCTCGCCTACGGACTCGGCCTCGCCGTCCCCTTCATGGGCGCGGCGCTCGCGCTCGAGCGCGTGACGAACGCCGCCCGCGTCATCCGCAACCACTACACCGTGATCACCGTGGTCGGCGGCGTCCTGCTGATCGTCATCGGCTGGCTCGTGGCCACCCACCAGATGACGCGCCTGGCGAGCGAGGCCCGCGACGTCATCGACGCGCTGGGCCTCGACGGCGTGGTCGCCTGGCTGGAGAGGTAAGGGACCGGGCCCCACCCCGAGCGTCTCGGGCCGGACCGCGTCCGGACTGCGGCGCGGCTCGGGGCACCCGGAGGCTCAGGCCTCGACCGCGTCCTCGCGGTCCATGCGCTCCGGGGCGTCGACGCCGAGGATCGCCAGGGCCGACGCCAGGACGGTCGCGGTGGCGCGGCAGACGTCCAGGCGGCGGGCGCGGACGTCGTCGGGCAGCCCCGCGGCCAGCACCGGGCAGTCGCGGTAGAAGGCCGAGTAGCCCCGCGCCAGCGACAGGGCGTAGGTGGCGATGCGGTGGGGCGCGCGGCGGTCGGCGGCCTCGGCGACCTCGTCCGGCCAGGCCAGCAGCGCCAGGGAGAGCTCGCGCTCGCTCGGGGCCACCGCGCCGTCGCCCGGGTTCGCGGTGGTGGTCTCCCCCGCCTCGGCGCGGGTGAGGATCGAGCGGATGCGGGCGTGCGCGTACTGCACGTAGTAGACGGGGTTCTCGGCGGACTGCTCGCGGGCCTCGGCGAGGTCCAGGTCGATCGTGGTGTCGTGCGAGCGGGCCAGCAGGTACCAGCGGGCCGCGTCGACGCCGATGTCGTCCACCAGGTCGTCCAGGGCGACGAACTCGCCGGCGCGCTTGGACATCTTCACGCGCTCGCCGCCGTCGAAGAGGTTGACGAACTGCGTGATCAGCAGCTCGATCCGGTCGCGGTCGCCGCCCAGGGCCTCGAACGCCGCCTCGATGCGGGCGACGTACCCGTGGTGGTCGGCGCCGAGCACGTTGATCACGCGGTCGTAGCCGCGGGTGCGCTTGGCGTGGTGGTAGGCGACGTCGGAGGCGAAGTAGGTCGCGCGGCCGTCCGAGCGGACCAGGACGCGGTCCTTGTCGTCGCCGAGGTCGCTCGTGCGCAGGAACAGCGCGCCCTCCTGCTCGAACGTGCGGCCTTGCTCGGCGAGGACGTCGAACGCCTCCTGCACCTCGGAGACCCGCTCGCCGCGCGGCTCGTGCAGCGCGTTCTCGGAGAACCACTGGTCGAAGGTCGTGCGGAAGGCCTCCAGCGACGCCTTCTGCGCCGCGACCATCAGGGCGATGCCCTCGGTGGCGACCTCCTCGACCGGGCGCGTCGCGGCGTCCGGGATCCGTGCGGCGACGTCGGCGACGTACCCGCCCTGGTAGCCCTCCTCCGGCGGCTCCTCGCCGCGGGCGCGGGCCTGCAGCGACTGCCCGAACAGCTCGACCTGGTTGCCGTGGTCGTTGACGTAGTACTCGCGGTGGACGCGGTGGCCGTGGAAGACCAGCAGGTTCGACAGCGACGAGCCGAACGCGGCGCCACGGGCGCCCCCGATGTGGACGGGGCCGGTCGGGTTGTTGGAGACGAACTCGAGGTGGACGGACTCCGTGCCCGACCCGCCCGCGGCGGCGCCGCCCGAGCCGTACGCATCGCCGGCGGCCAGCACGTCGGCGAGGGCCTTGGCGAGCCACCCGTCGGAGAGCCGCAGGTTGAGGAAGCCCGGCCCGGCCGTCTCGATCGAGGAGAGATCGTCGCCCAGGTACTCCGACAGGGCGACGGAGAGGCGCTCGGCGATCATCGGCGGCGCGGCACCGACGATCTTGGGCAGCAGCATCGCCGCGTTGGTGGCGTAGTCGCCGTGGGCGGCCTGCTTCGGGCGCTCGAGCGTCGGCGCGGACTTCGGGCGCTCGCCGCCCGTGACGTTCAGCACGGCGTCGTCGAGGACCGTACGTAGGCGCTGGAGAGGAGATCCCGAGGTCACGCCCCTAGGTTAGGGACAGGCGGGTGGCGCGAGCCTCGTCGCACCGGGGCCGGTCCCCCACGGGTGGCCCATGCCCCGCCGACAGCCGGGCGATCTGGACCCGAGAAGCAGGGGTCGGGGCCCGTTCACCTCCCCACGGGTGGCCCATGCCCCGCCGACAGCCGCGCGATCTGGGCCCGAGAAGCAGGGGTCGGGGCCCGTTCCGGGCTTTCAGTGGTGGTAGGGCTCGCCGCGGAGGATCCGGTGCGCGCGGTAGAGCTGCTCCAGGACGATCACGCGCGCCAGCTGGTGGGGCAGCGTGATCGGGCCGAACGACACGCGCTCGTCGGCGCGGTCGAGGTCCAGGCCGTCGGCGCCGCCGAGGACGAAGCACAGGTCCCGCCCGCTCTGGCGACGCTCCTCGAGCCACGTCGCCTGCGCGACGCTGTCCCGCGCGGGCGCGTCGATGGCCAGCAGCACGCAGTGGGCCCGCTCGGGCACCCGGCGGGCGACCTGCTCGGCGTCGGCGTCGTCGCGCAGCTCGATCTGGTCGAGCCGGACGTAGGGCCGCAGGAGCTTCTCGTAGTGGGCCAGGTCGTCCGCGTACGGGGCGCGGGTGCGCCCGACCGCCACGACGGTCACGCGCACGGGACGGTCCCCCGCACGCGACGGACGGACGACCGGACGGCGGCGGGTCCGCGGGAGACGCACGGGCCCCGGCCCGGCCGAACCGGGCCACGCTCGTGCGAGGGGACCGGGGGGCCGGGGGTCGAGTACCCTTCGCCGTCGGTGCGCGGACCCCGTCCGCACGCCCCGGTGCGTCGCGGGCAGGCCTCGTCGCACCGCCCGGGACGGTCCCGCGCGTGCATCGGCATCCCGCCGCCGCACCGCCCGAGGATCCGCACCGACGCCATCGCCCGAGTATGCACGTCGCCGTCATCTCCGACATCCACGGCAATCGCCACGCGCTCGACGCCGTCCTCGCGGACGCGGACGACCGCGGCTGCGACGAGGTCTGGTGCCTGGGCGACGTCGTCGGCTACGGCGCGGACCCCGACGGCTGCTGCGCGGCGGTGCGCAGCTTCGCGTCCGTCTGCCTGGCCGGCAACCACGACCTGGCGGCCATCGGCAGCCTGTCGACCGACAGCTTCACCGACGACGCGGCGACCTCCGCGACGTGGACCGGCGAGCACCTGACCGCCGAGCACCGCGCGTGGCTGGGCTCCCTGCGTCCCCAGGCGACCGCCCAGTCGTTCCTGCTGGCCCACGGCAGCCCGCTGCACCCGGTCTGGGAGTACGTCCTGACCGCCGCGCAGGCCGAGGCCTCGCTCGACGCCTTCGAGGAGCAGGTCGCCCTGATCGGCCACAGCCACGTGCCGCTGTCCTTCGCGCGCGACGGCAACCGCCCGGTCGTCCCGCAGCGTCGCACCGACGGCGACGAGGCGCAGATCGGCGCCCAGCGCTGGCTCCTGAACCCCGGCAGCGTCGGGCAGCCGCGCGACGAGGATCCCCGGGCCTCCTGGATGGAGCTGCACCCCTACGACGGCCGCGTGGCCTGGCACCGCGTCCGCTACGACGTCGGCGGCGCCCAGCAGGCCATCCGCGACGCCGGGCTGCCCACGTCACTGGCCGACCGCCTCGGCGTCGGCCGGTAGCCTTCCCCCGATCGTCCCACTGATGCGCCTTCGCCGATCCGTCCCCGTCGTGCTGAGCTGCACCGCCGTCGCCCTGACGGGGTGCGGCGGGTCGAGCCTGCTCGACGGCAGCACCGCGTCCGACCTCCAGGCCAGCCTGGGCAAGGTCCAGACGGCGATCGACGACGGCCGCTGCGACGAGGCCCGCAGCGCCGCGACCGCTGGGGCCAAGCGCGTCGACGAGCTGCCCTCGAGCGTCGACGGCGACCTCAAGGACCGCTTGAAGACCGGGTTCCAGGAGCTCTCCGACCGCGTCGGCACCGACTGCGAGGAGTCGACCACGACGACGACCGCGCCGGAGACCACGACCACCGCGCCGACGACGACCGAGCCCGTCGAGCCGACGACCCCCACCCAGCCGGAGACGCCGACCACGACGCCCGAGGATCCCGGCACCACCACGCCGATCGATCCCCCGGCGACCGATCCGACGACGCCGGCGGACCCCGGTGACGGCGGCGACGACGGATCCGGCGGCGTGGTCCCGGGCGTCGACGGGCCCGGCGCCAGCGAGCGCTCCCGCGGCCAGGGCCCGAAGGCCGACAAGCCGCTCAAGGAGCGGCTGAAGGACCTGCGCGAGCGCGCCAAGAAGTACTTCGAGGGTCGGGGCGGCGGGTGAGCAACGACCTTCTCTCGGGCCGGTACGAGCTCGGCGAGCGCCTCGGCAGCGGTGGCATGTCCACCGTCCGGCTGGCGTTCGACCGCCGGCTCGAGCGCCACGTGGCCGTCAAGCTGCTCGCCGAGCACCTCGCCGACGACCGGCAGTTCGTCTCGCGCTTCCGGCGCGAGGCCCTCTCGGCGGCGCGCCTGGTCCACAACAACATCGTCCAGGTCTTCGACTTCGGCTTCGACGACGACTCCGGGCGCTACTTCATCGTCATGGAGGCCGTCCGGGGCCAGTCCGGGGCCGAGCTGCTCCACGCCCGCGGCTACCTCTCGGTGCCCGAGACGATCTCGATCGTCGGTCAGGCCGCCCGCGGTCTGGACTACGCGCACCGCAACGGCGTGATCCACCGCGACGTCAAGCCCGGCAACATCCTGCTGGCCGAGGACGGCACGGTGAAGATCGCCGACTTCGGGATCGCCAAGGCGATGGCCGAGGAGTCGTCGATCACGCAGATCGGCTCCGTCGTGGGCACCGCGAGCTACCTGGCGCCCGAGCAGGCGACCGGGGGCGACGTCGGCCCCGCCGCCGACATCTACGCCCTGGGCGTCGTCACCTACCAGATGCTCGCCGCGCGGCTGCCCTACGAGGCGGACTCGCTCGCGGCCCTCGCCCTGAAGCAGCAGCGCGAGGCCCCGCCGCTCCTGGACCAGCTCAACGCCGAGGTCCCGCCCGAGATCGGGCTCGTCGTCGACCGGGCCCTCAGCCTCGAGCCCGAGATGCGCTACCCGAGCGCCGAGGGCTACGCGGGCGCCCTGGACGACGGCGTCGCGGGCGTCGGCCCGTCGACGGACGAGGACCGCACGCGGGTCTCCCCCGTCACCGGCCCGTTCACCGGCGCCACCGCGATCGTCCCCCGCGGTGCGATCGACGACATCGAGCGCGACTTCGACCCGCTCGAGGACGAGGACGACCACCGCACGCAGGTGCAGCCGGTCGCCGCGCGTCGTGCGCCGGTCACGCAGGACCGCCCCGCCGTCCCCGCGCGGACCGTCCGCGAGCCGCGTCGCACCCAGCCGACCGGGCGCGTCGCCCAGCCGGGCAACTGGGTGCAGGACCAGCCGCCGAAGGCCCGCCGCAGCGGCGGGGGCTGCCTCGGCCGCCTGGCCCGCACGCTGACGATCATGCTGATCCTCGCCGCCATCGTCGGTGGCGGCATCTACTACGTGTTCTCGCAGCAGGTCGCGCCGAAGCTGCGCGAGATCAGCGGCAACACGCCGAGCAAGATCATCGACGACGTCCAGAAGCTGATCGACGACAACACGAAGTAGGCGGGCTCCGGGCGGCCCTACGGCATGACGCCGCCGCGGATCGCGGCGGCCTCCTCCGTCAGCCGGCCGTCGATGATCGACTGGCGCAGGCGCTGCATCACGCGGGAGACGAACGCGAGGTTGTGCTCCGTCAGGAGCCGCATGCCGAGCAGCTCCTTGGTGTGGACGAGGTAGCGCAGGTAGGCACGCGTGAAGCCGTGCGCGCAGGCGGGGCACGGGCAGCCCTCGCAGATCGGCTCGTCGCTCGTCTTCCACCGCGCCTGGTTGAGGTCGACCCGCCACCGCTTCTCGGGCTCGGGGACGAGCGCCATGCCGTGTCGGCCCAGGCGGGTGGGCATCGCGCAGTCGAACGTGTCGATCCCCTGCTCGACGCCGCGGACGAGGTCGTCGATCTCGCCGATGCCGAGGAGGTGGCGCGGCTTCTTCTCGTGCGCGCCGCCCAGCGCGGCCGTGGCCCAGCCCACGACCTCGTTCATCTGGTCCTTGTGCTCGCCGAGCGACCCGCCGATCGCCACGGCGTCCACGCGGGAGGACGCGACGAGCTCGGTGGCCTCGACCCGCAGGTCCTGGTAGACGCCGCCCTGGACGATGCCGTAGACGAGCTGCCAGTCCGGGGCGTGCTGCTCGTGGAAGGTCAGGCACCGCTCGAGCCACCGGTGCGTCCGCTCCGTGGACCGGGCGGTGTACTCGCGGTCGACGTTGAACGGCGTGCACTCGTCGAAGACGACCGCCAGATCGGTGCCCAGCGCGGCCTGGACCTCCATCGACCGCTCGGGCGAGAGCACCTGCTTCGAGCCGTCGATGTGGGAACGGAACCGCACGCCGTGCTCCTCGATCGCGTCGATGCGCCCGTGACCCCGAAGGCCCTTGCCCTTCGTCCGGCCCTTGATCTCGTCGGCGACGGTGCCGTGGCCCATCGAGAAGACCTGGAACCCGCCGGAGTCCGTGATGATCGGGCCGTCCCAGCCCATGAACCGGTGCAGTCCCCCGCGCTCCCTGATGTGCTCCGCGCCCGGGGAGAGCATCAGGTGGAACGTGTTGCCCAGGACGATGTCGTAGCCGAGGTCGCGGATCTCGCTCGGCAGCATCCCGCGGACGGTCGCCTTCGTCGCCAGCGGCACGAACCCGGGGGTGCGGATGTCGCCGTGCGCGGTCGAGAGGACGCCGGCGCGGGCGCGATGGCCGTGCTCCTCGGCGCGGGCGACGATCCGGAAGACCTCCTTCGGGCGCTCTGCCGCGGGGCGCGGCGGGGCGTCGAGCGAGGGGCGGTCGGCGGCGTCCGGCATGCCCGTCGATCGTAGGGGCCGGGCCCCCGGGGCGTCCCTACGGCTGGAGACCCGGCTCCAGGCGATCGAGGATCTTCGTCCAGACGGTGCCCAGGACCTCCTGCTCCTCGGGCGTCATCAGGTCGTGGAAGCGGCTCCGGACCTCGTCGAGGTACTCGCCCCGGGCCTCCTGGACCCGCGCGCGGCCCTCGAGCGTCAGGACCGCGAAGTAGCCGCGGGCATCGGTGGCGCAGCGCTCGCGGACGACCTGGCCGTCCTTCTCGAGCCGGTCGATCAGCCGCGTCAGGCCGCTGCGGCTGAGGACCGCCAGCTTCGCGAGGTCCGACAGGCGCATCCGGCCGTCGGGTGCGTCGGAGAGGTGCATGAGCACCTCGTAGGTCGAGTGCTGCAGCCCGTGGCGCTCCTCCAGGCCCTGCTCGAGCTCGCGCTGCAGGAGGACGTAGGACCGGAGCATGCCGCGCCACGCCGCGAGCTCGCGGTCGCCGAGGAGACGGACGTCTGTTCCAGCCTGCGGAGTCGCCATGCTGGACATTGTTGCAGGGACAAATGCATCGGACCAGTGGACACGGGTACGCGTCATGTTCCACCCCCGTCACGGAGGTCATCGTGAGCACGAAGATCCTGGTCGCCTACTACTCGTCGACCGGCAACGTCCATCAGATCGCCCAGGCCGTCGCGGCCGGCGCCGAGTCCACCGGAGCCGAGGTGCGCCTGCGTCGCGCGCCCGAGCTGGCCCCCGCCGAGGCGGTGGAGTCCAACCCCGCGTGGAAGGCGCACCTCGAGGCCGTCGCCGACGTCCCCGACGTCACCCCCGACGACTTCGTCTGGTCCGAGGGCTACGCCCTGGGCACGCCGACGCGCTACGGCACGCCGAGCGCGCAGCTCAAGCAGGTCATCGACGGGCTCGGCCCGCAGTGGCAGCAGGGCCTGCTGGCCAACAAGGCGGCGACGGCGTTCGTCTCGGCCTCCAACGCGCACGGCGGCAACGAGTCGACGCTGCTGACCCTGAACAACGTCTACGCCCACTGGGGCGCGATCATCGTCCCCTCGGGCTACACGAGCGCGAACCCGTACGCGGCCGGCGGCAACCCGTACGGCACGGGCTACGCCAGCGGCGGGGCCACCGACACCCCGCTGCCCGACGAGTACGTCGAGGCCGGCAAGGCGCAGGGCGCCCGCCTGGCGCAGGTGGCGCGGCTGATCGCGCCGCTCCGCGCCGACCGGTAGCCACACGCCCCGTAGGGATCCGAGGTGGACGGGGACCGAGCAGGTCGTTGCCCGCGGTGGGAGAGCCGTGCACCCGCACTGCCGACCGCCGCGGGTGGCGAGATCCGCCGTGTCCCCGTGCGCCTCAGGCCCTGCGGATCATCGACTCGCCCGTCATCGCGGCGGGCTGGTCGATGCCGAGGAGGTCCAGGACCGTCGGCGCCACGTCGGCGAGGATGCCCTCCTCGCGCAGCGTCAGACCCTCGCGGGTCACGACGAACGGCACCGGGTTCAGCGAGTGCGCCGTGTTCGGCGAGCCGTCGGGCTCCAGCATGTGGTCCGCGTTGCCGTGGTCGGCCGTGACCAGCAGGACGCCGCCGGTGTCGGTGACCGTCCGCACCACGTCCGCGAGGCACCCGTCGACGAACTCGATGGCCTCCACCGCCGCGGGGATCGACCCGGTGTGGCCGACCATGTCCGGGTTGGCGAAGTTGATGATCCCGAACCGCGGCTCGTTCTCGCCCCACAGGCGGATGAACGCGTCGGCCGCCTCGCGGGCGGACATCTGCGGCTTCTCGTCGTAGGTGGCGACGTCGCGCGGGCTCGGGACGACGTCGCGGTACTCCTGCCGGTGCTCGTCCTCGATCCCGCCGTTGAAGAAGTACGTGACGTGCGGGTACTTCTCGGTCTCGGCGACGTGGACCTGCGCCGCGCCGGCGGCCTCGATCACGTCCGCGAGGGTCACCTCGGGCAGCCGGGGCGGGAACGCGACGGCGTAGGGCCAGTCGGCCTTGTAGGTCGTCATGCAGACGTAGTCCTCGACGGCGACGACCGGCTCGCCGTCGGGGTGCCCCTCGACCTGTCCGCGGTCGACCTCGTCGAAGCCCGGCTCGGCCAGCGCGCGGGTGATCTCGCGGACGCGGTCGGGACGGAAGTTCGTGACGATCACCGCGTCGCCGGGGCGGATCGTCGCCTCGTCGCCGACGGAGGTCGCGGCGACGAACTCGTCGGTCTCGTCGCGGTCGTAGGCGTCCCGCACGGCCTGCACGGCGGTGTCGGCGTGGTGGAAGGCGGTGCCGTGGACGAGCAGGTCGTAGGCCTGCTGGACCCGGTCCCACCGCTGGTCGCGGTCCATCGCGAAGTAGCGGCCGATCACGGTGCCGATGCGGACGGTCGTGTCGTCCGTCGAGGCCTCGTCGGCCCAGTCCTGGACGGTCTGCAGGAACCTCTCGGCGCCCTTCGGCGACGTGTCGCGCCCGTCGGTGAACGCGTGGATCACCAGATCGGAGACGCCCTGCTCGACACCCGCCCCGATCAGCGCGTGCAGGTGCTCCATCGAGGAGTGCACGCCGCCGTCGGAGACCAGGCCGATCAGGTGGACGCGACGGCCGTCCTGCCCGCCGTCCGGACCGGTCAGCGCGCGGTGGATCGCCTCCGTCCTGGCGATCGACCCGTCCTTCGCCGCCTCGTCGATCCGCATGAGGTCCTGCTTGACGACGGCGCCGGCGCCGAGGTTCATGTGGCCGACCTCGGAGTTGCCCATCTGGCCCTCCGGCAGGCCGACCGCCGGACCGCAGGCGATCAGCTGCGCGTGCGGGAAGCGCTCCCACAGGCCGTCGAACGTCGGCGTCGACGCGAGCGAGACCGCGTTCCCGGGGCCGTCGGGCGCCAGCCCGAAGCCGTCGAGGATGACGAGGGCGACCGACGGCGCGCTCGTCATGCCCGGGCGCCCTCGACGATGCCGGCGAAGGACTCGGGGTCCAGCGCGGCGCCGCCGACGAGCGCGCCGTCGACGTCCGGGAGGGCGAGCAGCTCGGCGGCGTTGCCGGGCTTGACGGAGCCGCCGTACTGGATGCGGATGGCCTCGGCGGCCTCGGCGGAGCGCTCGGCGACGAGCGAGCGGACGTACCTGCACGTCTCCTGGGCCTGCTCGGGCGTGGCGACCTTGCCGGTCCCGATCGCCCAGATCGGCTCGTAGGCGATCGTGACCTTCGCGAGGTCCTCGTCGGCGACGTCGGCGAGGCCCTCGACGACCTGCGTCCGCAGGACCGCCTCGGTCTCGTCCCCCTCGCGCTGCTCGTCCGTCTCGCCGCAGCAGAGGATCGGGGTCAGGCCGGCGGCGAGGATCGCGGGGACCTTCGCCCGCAGGGCCTCGTCGGTCTCGTTGAAGTACTGGCGACGCTCGGAGTGCCCGACGACGACGCCGTGGACCTCGAGCTCGTCGAGCATCGCCAGGGAGATCTCGCCCGTGTAGGCCCCGCTGGGCTCGTGGTGCACGTTCTGCGCGTAGACCTCGATGGACGAGCCGCGCGTGGAGTCGACGACGGCCTGGATCGCCGTGAACGGGACGCAGACCCCGATCTGCACGTCGTCGACGGCGCCGGCCAGCGGCAGCAGGCCGGTGATGAACTCCTCGGCCTCGGCGATCGTCTTGTGCATCTTCCAGTTGCCGGCGACGAACGGGGTGCGGGACATCGAGGACCTCGGTGGTTCGGTGGTGCGGGGCGGTGGTGCGGCGCGTCTGGTGGCCGGCCCGGAGGACGCGGCCGGCGACCCGATGGGCCGCCTCTTCCCCGTCCCCGTGCGACGCGAACGGGGAGGGTGGTCGTCCCGGCGGCGGCCGGGACGGGCGCGGCGGCTCAGCCGCGGAGGACCTCGACGCCCGGGAGCGTCTTGCCCTCGATCAGCTCGAGCGACGCGCCGCCGCCCGTCGAGAGGTGGGTGACCTGGTCGCCCAGGCCGAACTGCTGGAGGGCCGCGGCGGAGTCGCCACCGCCGACCACGGTGGTGGCCGTCGTCTCGGCGACGGCCTCGGCGACGGTGCGGGTGCCGGGCTCGAACGGCGCCAGCTCGAACGCGCCCATCGGGCCGTTCCAGAAGACGGAGCCCGCGGCGAGGATCTCCTCGCGGTACGCCTGCGCGGTCTTCGGACCGATGTCCAGGCCCATCCAGCCGTCGGGCGTGTCGACGCCGTCGAGGTCCTGCTGCTCGGTGTCGGCGGAGAACTCGCGGCCGAGCGAGAGGTCGCTCGGGAGCAGCAGGCGGCAGCCCTTCTTCTCGGCGTCGCGCAGCGCGCGGGCGGCGGGCTCGACGCCGGCCTCCTCGCACAGCGACGAACCGACGTCGTGGCCCTGCGCCTTGAAGAACGGGAACGCCATGGCGCCGCCGATCAGCACGGTGTCGGCGCGGTCCAGGAACGCGTCGATGACGCCGATCTTGTCGGTCACCTTGGCACCGCCGACGATCGCGACGAGCGGCCGGCCGGGGTTCTCCAGGATGCCCTCGAGCGTCTCGACCTCTCCCTGCAGGAGCAGGCCGGCGGCGGACTGCTGCACCTGGTGGGCGACGCCCTCGGTGGAGGCGTGCGCGCGGTGCGCGGCGCCGAACGCGTCGTTGACGAAGACGCCGTCGGAGAGCGCGGCGTAGGCCTTGGCCAAGCCCTCGTCGTTGTTCGTCTCGCCGTCCTCGTAGCGGACGTTCTCGAGCATCAGGACGCGGCGGCCCTCGACGCCGGGCTCGAGCGCCTGCGCGGCCGCGGTGACCTCGTCGCCGACGACCGACGGGGCGAGCGTCACGCGCTCGCCGAGCAGCTGCTGCAGGCGGGCGGCGACGGGCGCGAGCGAGAGCTTGGGGTCGACGCCCTTCGGTCGGCCGAGGTGGGCGGCGAGGACGAGCGCGGCTCCGTCGGCGAGGAGCTTCTCGATCGTCGGGACGGCCGCGCGGATGCGCGTGTCGTCGGCGATCTGCTCGTCGGGGGCGTTGCTGTCCGCGGGCGGCTCGGAGGCCAGCGGGACGTTGAAGTCGACCCGGACGAAGACGCGCTTGCCGCTCACGTCCAGGCCCTCGAGGGTGCGGATGGGCGAGGTCGCGGCGTCGGGCGTCATGGGTGCGTGCGGGTCGTTTCTCGTGGGATGCGCGGTGGTGCGGGTGCGCCGGCGGGCCGACGCGGGCGCCGTCCGCCGTGGACGGCGGGCGGATGCGGGACAGCACCGCCCCGACCGGGCCGGCGCCCCGGGGACGACGGTCGGTCGGGGCGGGACCCGTCGGGTCGGCGGTCGGCTAGAGGACGCGGCCGACGAGGTCGACGACGCGGTTGCTGTAGCCCCACTCGTTGTCGTACCAGGAGACGACCTTGACCATCCGGCCCTCCATGGCGACCGTCAGCAGCGAGTCGAAGATCGAGCTGTGCGGGTCCTGCGTGATGTCGGTGGAGACGATCGGGTCCTCGGTGTAGGCGAGGATGCCCTTCATCGGGCCGTCGGCGGCGGCCTTGACGGCGGCGTTGATCTCCTCGACCGTCGTGTCCTTGGCGGTGCGGATCGTCAGGTCGACGACCGAACCCGTCGGCACGGGGGCGCGGACGGCGAAGCCGGAGAGCTTGCCCTTGAGCTCGGGGAGCACCAGACCGACGGCCTTGGCGGCACCGGTGGACGCCGGGATCAGGTTGACGGCGGCGGCGCGGGCACGGCGGAGGTCGCTGTGCGGGGCGTCGAGCAGGCGCTGGTCGCCCGTGTACGCGTGGATCGTCGTCATCAGGCCGTGCTCGATGCCGACGGCGTCGTTGATCGCCTTGGCGAACGGCGCGAGGCAGTTCGTCGTGCACGACGCGTTGGAGATGATGTGGTGCTGGTCCTTGTCGTACTGGTCGTCGTTGACGCCCAGCACGAGCGTGATGTCCTCGTTCTTCGCCGGGGCGGAGATGATGACCTTCGACACGTCGCCGCCGAGGTGGGCCTTGGCCTTCTCGGCGTCCGTGAAGAAGCCGGTGGACTCGATGACGACCTGCGCGCCGACGGACGCCCAGTCGATGTCGCCGGGCTCGCGCTCGGCGAAGATCTTGATCTCCTGGCCGTCGACGATCATGCCGTCGTCGGTCGCCTCGACCGTGCCCTTGTAGGGCCCGAGCAGGGAGTCGTACTTGACGAGGTGGGCGAGCGTCTTCGGGTCCGTGAGGTCGTTGACCGCCACGAACTCGATGTCTGCGCCCGAGGCCTTGGCGGCGCGGAAGACGTTGCGGCCGATGCGGCCGAAGCCGTTGATGCCGACGCGTACGGTCATGAAGCCGTCCTTCTGGTCCAGTCGAGGGTGCGATGCGAGAAACGACGCAGGCCCCCCGAGGCGCCCTGTGCGCCGGGAGACCTGGGAAGAGGGCTGAGGCTATAGGAGCGGGCCCCCGGCGCGGAGCCACGCACCGGCCTCCCGGACGGTCGGCGGGGACCGCCGACCCGCCCCCGCCCGCGGGGCGGCCCGTCAGGAGCCGCCGCGGTGCAGCTGGACGTAGATCTCGCGTGCGAGCTTGCCCGGCAGGCCGGGCGTGGCCTCGAGCTCGTCGCGGCTGGCGGCGACGACGGCGTCCGGCGAGCCGAAGTGCTGGATCAGCGCCTTGCGCCGGGCCGGACCGACGCCGGGCAGGTCGTCGAGCACCGAGGTCGTGAGCTTCTTGTCGCGTCGGCCCCGGTGGTGGGTGATCGCGAACCGGTGCGCCTCGTCGCGGGCGCGCTGGAGCATCTGCAGCCCCGGCGTGTCGTGGCCCAGGACGATCGGGACGCCCTTCCCGGGCACGAAGACCTCCTCGATCCGCTTGGCCAGGGACACGACGGCGACGCCGCGCTCGACGAACGTCTCGAGCGCGCCGATGCCGGAGGACAGCTGGCCCTTGCCCCCGTCGATGACGATGAGGTCGGGCAGCGCGGCGAAGGACGCGTCCCGGTTGGGCTCGTTCATCCCCTTCTCCTGCTGGCGGGTCCACTGGGCCATCCGCCGGCGCAGCACCTCGTTCATCGACTTGAAGTCGTCGGGAGTGCCCTCCTCGAGGTCGCGGATGATGAACCGCCGGTAGTGCGCCTTGGACGGCATGCCGCCCTCGAGCACCACCATCGACGCGACGGTCTCGGTGCCCATGGTGTGCGAGATGTCGTAGCACTCGACCCGCATCGGCAGCCGCTCGAGCCCGAGCGACGCCTGCAGGTCGGAGAGCGCGCCGGAGCGCTGCTCGCGGCTGCGCTCGGCCCGCAGCCGCTCCTGCCCGAGGGCCAGCTCGGCGTTGCGCGTGGCCATGTCGAGGATCCGACGCCGATCGCCGCGCTGCGGGGTCGTGACCTCGACGCGCTTGCCCCGGACGTCGGCCAGCGCCGCGGCCAGCGGCGCGTGGTCGCGCACGGCGTCCGGCACGAGCACCACCGGCGGCACGACGGCCCCGGCGTAGTAGCGCAGCAGGAACTGCTCGAGCACCTCCGCGACCACCGCGTCGTCGGCGGCGAGGCGCGCCCCGAAGCCCCCGGGCTCGGCGGGATCGAAGGGCACGACGTCCTCGTCGTCCCCCGGGTCGACGGCGGTCGGGTCCTCCGGCGGGTCGGCGGACGCGGATCCGGCGCGGGCGTCCGCGCCGGAGGTCGCGTCGTCCGGCTCGGGGGCGTCCGGCGCCGCGACGGCCCCGGTGGCCCCGGCGGCCTCGAGGTGCGCGGTGGTCCCCGGCACCGTGGCGCCCGGGGCGATCGTGGCCGCGGTGGTCCCGACCGCCGCGGCCTCGGCCCGGGCCGCGAGGGCCTCCCCCGCCACGCCGGTCAGGTAGAACGACTGCCGGTCGACGAGGGAGCCGTCGCGGACCTGGAAGACCTGCGCGTTGGCGTCGTCGCCCTCGACCGTCACGGCGATCGCATCCAGCGAGCCGATGCTGTCGCTGGTCACCCGCTGGCGCTCGAGCAGCGACCGGACGGACTGCAGCCGGTCGCGCTCGCGGGCGGCGCGCTCGTAGTCCTGGTCGGCGGCGGCCTCCTTCATCCGCGTCTCGATCCCGGACTCGATCTCCCGGTAGCGGCCCGCCAGGAAGGCCATCACGCCGTCGATCTGGTCGCGGTACTCCGCCTTGCTGACGTAGTCGACGCAGGGGGCCGTGCACCGTTCGATGTGGTAATCGAGGCACGGCGAGCCCGACCGGCGACCGGGCTCCGCGCCCCGGCAGGTGCGGTACTGGAACAGCCGCCCGAGCAGCTCGAGCGTGTTGCGCACGCGCTTGGCGTTGGAGTACGGACCGAAGTAGCGGTTGCCCGGGCGGTGCTTCTCGCGGGTCGGGTAGACCCGCGGGTAGTCCTCGCGCAGCGTGACGCAGATGTAGGGGTACGACTTGTCGTCGCGCAGCCGGATGTTGAACTGCGGCTGGTACTGCTTGATGAAGCCGTTCTCGACGAGCAGCGCCTCCGTCTCGCTCGAGACGAGGACGAACTCGATGTCGTCGATGACGTCGACCATCTCGACGGCGCCGCGCGTGACGGAGTTGTTGAAGTGGTTGGCGACCCGCTTGCGGATCGACTTGGCCTTGCCGACGTAGATCACGGTGCCGCCGCGATCCCGGAAGAGGTAGACCCCGGGGCCGTCGGGCAGCGCCCGGCGTTGGGTCGTGAGCCGCTCCTTGCGACCCGCGTCCGAGGAGAGGGGAGCCATCCTCTCCAGGATACGCGGGGGTCGCGGACGACCCCGGTCCTCAGTGGCGAACGGGCCGTCGGCCGGCGAGACCGGCCGCGGCGGTGCGGTCGGGCGCCCGCTCAACGCACGAGCCTGATCGACAGGACGTCGGCCAGGCCCCCGGCGGGGTCGTAGCCCTTCATCAGCGCCACGATCGTCGCGACGTAGTGCCGGGTCTCAGGGAACGGGGGCACGCAGCCGCACGGCGCCACGTTGCCCTCCCCCGCGTTGTAGGCCGCAAGGGCCAGCTGCACCGACCCGAACCGCCGCAGCAGGAGCGACATGAGCCTGGCCTGCGCCGGGATCGCCTGCTCCGGATCGAACGGGTCGCGCAGCCCCATCGCCCGGGCCGTCCCGGGCATGAACTGCGCGATGCCCTGTGCGCCGGCCGGGGAGCGGGCGCCGGGATCGAACCCGGACTCCTGCTTCAGCTGCGCCGCCAACAGGGCCGCCGAGACCTTGAAGCGGATGCTGGCCGCCAGGATCGTCGGCCGGAACCGGGCGGGCGTCCACGCCGGCAGCGCCCCGGAGCTCGCGGGCGCCTTCGGGTTGCGTCCCTGCTCGGCCACGTGGCTCGAGCCGGTCTCGCGGACGAACCCGAAGTGCCAGGGCTCCCAGCTGTAGCGCTTCTTGAACCCGAAGCGCATCGCGTTGGCGGCGAGCCACCCGTAGGCGCCGTTCGGCCCCAGGTCGAGCTCGGTGCCCAGGCGGTGCAGGCTCGTCCCGGGCCGCGCGACCCACTTCGGGTCGGGATGCGCCGCGAAGAGCCGCGCCTGCTCGGCGTTGGAGCGGAAGCCGCTGGTCACCGAGAGCGGGTGCCCGGCGGCGGTCGCCGCCGCGTTCATCCGGTCGAAGGCCAGCGCGACGTCGGGGCGCATCGGCTTGCCCTGTCGCCGTGAGAGCGGTCCGTCGTACTCGTCGCCGGACGTCACGTCGACGGGAAGCGCCGGCGGCGAGAGCTCCGCCGTGGCCTCGACGGACGTGCCGAGGTCCACGCCCGCGACCGCGGTGCTGCCCGGGGCCCGGACCCGGACGGTCAGCGGCCCCGCCTCGTCCGCGACGGGATCCGGGAAGGTCACCCGGACGCCCGAGAGCCCGTTGGAGGTGGCGGCGCGCCGCGCGGCCTCGATCGCCCGGTCGCGGTAGCGGTCGACGCCGATGGTCGGCGGGGAACCGGCCCTCGAGGGCCAGTCGGTGCGCATGCGGTCCGCGGCCGCCAGCGCCGCCAGGTCGACGGCCCGCTGCCGGTCCTCGCGCCCGCCCATCGCCGAGGCCACCGCCCCGAGGACCCCGGCCAGGACGAGCGCCAGCAGCAGGGCCCCGAGGATCATCGGCAGCGACTGCCCCGCGTCCTCGGCCGCCCGGACCCGGACCTGCGACCGACCGACCCATCCCGCCCGCAGCAGCACCCGGGCCACCGGGCCGGTCGGGACCGGCACCCGGGCGACCTCGACGCCGTGCCGGCAGAGGGTCCGCCCGCACGCCGCCAGGGCCGCCGGTCCGCCGTCCGCGTGGACGAGGCCCGCCCGCTCGATCGGCGCCAGGAACGGTGCGCCCCAGGGCCCGGCGATCACGAGCACCACCGGCCCGAGGCCGTCGGCCCTCTCCAGGCGCTCCGCCGCGGCGACGGCCTGCACGTCGTCCGCGGGCAGCTCGACCCGCACCGTCCGTCCGACCGCGACGGCCTCGACCCCGCAGCTCGCCGCGTGCACGGCCGTCCGTCGGGCACCGGCCGTGCTCGTGGTGCCCTCCGCGGACGGCCAGCCTCCCCGCGGGTCCCACAGCGCGAGGACGGGCGCGGCCGACCGCCGCGACCGCGCAGCCGCCGCCGCGACCGCCGCCCCGGCCACGAGGGCACGGTCGGCAGGGGCCAGGACGACCGCGAGGCCCCGCGGATGCTCCTCGGGGCGATCGACGGAGCGGCCGCCGGGACGACGGACCGTCCTGCCCGCCCTGACGTCGCGAGGCCGGCCCTCATCGCCGGCCGCGCCGCCCGCCCCGCCCCGGAGCCGTCGACGGAGGCCCTGCCCCGGCCGGTGCGTGCGACCGTCCTCGTCGGTCGGGTCGGGGGTCTCGGCGCCGGGGCCGGCGATGCGGTCCCGCCCCTCCGCGGCGTCCGGCCGGCTCTGGTCGTCCGGAACGGGGGCCGCGTGTGCGGTCGAGGCCGGACCGGGCCGGTCGCCCAGGCCGGGGCCGGGGTGCTCGGTCGACGCCGGACCGGGCCGGTCGCCCGGGGCGAGGCCCGTGTCGTCGACCGGCTCGGGCCGCAGGACGAGGGCGCGGAGGGACGGCATCAGCGACCCTCGCCGCGTCGGGCGACGGCCCGGCGCTCCGCGTCGAAGCCCGACACGAGGCCCCGCGGACCTTCGGCACGCACCCGGACGACGATCCGAGGCCCGTCGACGGACACGCGCAGGCGCTCCTTCCCCACGTCGGGGATCGCTTCGCGGGCCGCGTCCTCGGGATCGCGGCCCTGCATCACCGCCAACCCTGCGGCGTGCGCGGCGAGACCGGCGGCCTCGCCGGCCCGGTGGGCGCTCAGCGCCACCGCCAGGGCGACGACCACGAGTCCGACGATCGGAGCCAGGGCGACGGTCTCGACGGACGCCTGCCCACGTCGGTCCTCCAGGACCGCGCCCGGGGCGACCCCGACGCGTCCCCGGGCATCGCAGGATGCGGGGCGTCCACGGAACGCTCGCGCTGCGGCGACGTCGACCGGTCGCGGCTCATCGCTGGGCCTCCAGGTGGGCGACGGCGCCGACGGTCCCGAAGGAGACGGGGAGGATCGACGGCACGGGCAGGCGGACGTGCAGGGTGTCGCCGTCGCGACGGACGGTCGCCCCGGCGCCGCCGATCGGCGCCGCCCGCCGTACGGCTGCGCCCGGGTCCCGGCCGACCGCCGCGGCGCGGGCGCCGGCACGGGCGGCCGTCCCGGCCGACCAGGCCGCGAAGCCCGCCAGCGTGGCCTGCAACAGCGCGAGGACGACGAGCGCGAGGATCGGCAGGAGGGCGACGAACTCGACGCTCCCCTGCCCTGCCTCGCCCCCGGGGAGCGGCAGCGGCGACGGCGGCACGAGCGGGGGCGGCGACATGTCCGCAGCCTGTCCCGGGCGCCCGTGTCGGAACCACCGTCCGATCGCGCCAGGATCGTGTCGCGGGCGCGGCGTTTCTCCTCGACCGGCGGGACCGTTCTCCGGGGTCCGTCGGAAAGGCGGGTACTCCGGCCTCTCACATCACCGGACCAGCCGCGACCCAGGGCACCGGTCCGGAACGGGGTGCCAGAAGCCGGCCGACCGACCACGCGTTACCGGGATCGTGCACTCCTGCATCACGAATCCGGAACACGATGGTGGCCGCAGCCCGTCCGACGGCGCGTTACCAGAATCGCGCACTCCTGCGTCACGAATCCGGAACGCGGCGACCACGGGACCCCGCCTGGCCCCGCGTTACCGGATTGGTGCGGTCCCGCATCACGAATCCGGAACACGAGGCCGGCCGCCCTGCGGCCTCACCCCGCCGTCCGCCACTCCTCGGCCGTACCGAGGCCCTCCCGCCTAGAAGACGTCGCGCCAGCGCTGGTAGACCGCGTAGAGCATCACGACGGGCATCAGCAGCAGAACGATGAAGAGGACCGTGCCCGGGCCCGTGTCGGTCAGGGACGGCCGGGCGGCCATCGCGACGACGAACGAGCCGAGACCGGCGAAGAAGAGCAGGCGGTGGGCGTCGCCCAGCTCCTCGAGGCGTCCGCGGTGCTCGCGGTAGATCCGGGCCCCGAAGAGGACCAGCGCGGCGAGGATGAGCGCGCTGAACGCCGCACCGACGGCGTTGGCGCTGTTCTGCCCCGACGGCACCGCGTAGACGATCGCCGCGAGGGCGACGACGATGAGGAGGGCGCGGACGCGGTCCGTGGTCACGTGGTCAGCCTACTCCGCCGGGGTCACCCGACGCCGCGGTGCCGCGACACCGGCGTGGCGGAACTCCGGGCGCTGCGACAGGCCTGGGCGTCTGCGACGACCGGGCCGTGGGGGTCGCCGTCAGACGCGCTCGGCGAACGCGGCTTCGAGCGCGTCGCCACGGAGGGCGCTGGCGCGGTCCTCGGCGAGCAGCTCCTCCGGCGTGCGGACGCGACCGGCCGGGCGCTCGGGCTCGGCGACGAGGTCGCCGACGGGCTCGGGGGCGAACCGGTAGCCGACGCCGAAGTGGGTGTGGATGTAGCGCCAGCCCGGCGAGGCCTTGTCGAGCTTCTGGCGCAGCTTGCGGACGAAGACGTCGACGGAGCGGTCGCCGCGGGCCATGGCGTAGCCCCAGACGCGCTGGTAGATCTCCTCGCGCTCCAGGACGCGGCCCTCGGCGGCGGCCAGGAGGTCGATGAGCTCGAACTCGCGCTTGGTCAGCTCGGCGGAGACGCCGGCCGCGAAGGCCTGGAACTGGTCGCCGCGGATCTCGAGCTCGCCGGTCAGGCGCGGGCGCTGCTCCTGCTGCGGCTCGACCCGGCGGCGTCGGCGGGCGACGGCCTCGATGCGGGCCATCAGCTCGTCGGGGTGGCAGGGCTTGGACACCCAGTCGTCGGCGCCCAGGCGCAGGCCACGGACGCGCTGGGCGACGCTGGACTGCCCGGTGCAGACGATGATGCCGAGGCCCGGCATGCGGGTCGCGACCTTCTCGAGGTACTCCCAGGCCTGGGGCCCGAGGATCGCGACGTCGACCACGAGGGCCGCGAGCCGCATGGCGACGAGGTCCTCGACCGGCACGGGGCTGGCGAGCGTGCGCTGCTGCCACCCGGCGCGCTCGAAGCGCTTGCCGAGGACGTGGAGGAAGCCGCTGTCGGTGTCGATCACCGCGACGCGGAGGGTCCGCGAGACGGTCGAGCCCGAGGCCGGACCGTCGGCGACCGTCGTTGCTGGGGCGGACTGGTGCTCCTGCATCCCGAGGGAGTGTAGAGCGCGGTCGGACGCCCGCGACGGGTTTCCCGGCCCGGACACAACCTCTTCACAACCGACACCCCCCGCGTACGCTGCCCGCCGTTCCGCGAAAACCGCTCCCCTGCAGGACGTCCGGCCCCCGGGCCGGGCCGCCGACCCCGCCACGCGCCGGAGCGGTCGCCCGACCGGACCCGGGAGGGCGTCGCGCGGGCCCAGGGAGCCGTGGCTCGGACCCAGGAGGCCGTCGCCCGGGGGACCGCACCCGGCAGCCGCCACCGCGCGCCCCGCCCCGGGGTCAGGTCGGCTCGCCGGCCCCGTCGTCGGGAGCCGGGTCGCCGCCCGCCGGCGGGACCGCCGGGCCGACCGGACGCCGGCGTGCCAGGCGGGCCGCCCGGTCGCCGAACTCGGGGTAGAGCCCCTCGACCACGAACGCGACCTGCTCGCCGATGTCGACGGCGTTGTCGCCGATGCGCTCGAAGGCCCGGGCGACCATGGTCATCGTCATCAGCCACTCGCGGGTGTCGATGTCGTCGCCCAGCTCGATCGCCAGGCGGAAGACCTCGCGGTTGAGCTCGTTGAGCTCCTGGTCGCGCCGGACGATGTCGAGCGCCAGGTCGACGTCGCGCAGCTCGAGCGCCTGCCGGCACTGAACGACCTCGTCGCGGGCCAGCGCGCCCATCCGGAGGATCGGCGTCAGCACCTCGGCCCGCCGCGGCGGGTCGTTGCCCGTCAGCGGGATCAGCTTGGCGATGTTCACGCACTGGTCGCCCATGCGCTCGAAGTGCTTGGCAACGTGCAGCAGCGAGGCCACGAGCCGCAGGTCCCCCGCCACGGGCGCCTGCAGCGCGAAGAGCGACAGCACGCCCTGGTTCACGTCGAGGTAGCGGCCGTCGACGCGGTCGTCGTCCGCCATCACGAACGTGCCCAGCTCCACGTCCTGCTGCTCGAGCGCCTCCGTGACGCGCTCGACCTGCCGGACGATGAGGTCCAGCGCCCCGAGCGTCGCCTGCTCGAGGTTCCGGAGCTCCTCCCGGTACTGGCTGCGCGTCGTCACGATGAGGACCGTACCCGTACGGGGTCGACCGAATCGTCTACGAGAACTTCCCGGAGACGTACTCCTCCGTGCGCGTGTCGGAGGGGTTCGTGAAGATCTTCGACGTCTCGTCGACCTCGACGAGGTCCCCGAGGTACATGAACGCGGTGCGGTCGCCGACGCGGGCGGCCTGCTGCATGTTGTGCGTGACGAGGACGATCGTGAACTCCTGCTTGAGCTCCTGGATCAGCTCCTCGACCTTCAGCGTCGCGATCGGGTCCAGCGCCGAGCAGGGCTCGTCCATCAGGATCACGTCGGGCTTGATCGCGATCGTGCGCGCGATGCAGAGCCGCTGCTGCTGCCCACCGGAGAGGCCGACGCCCGGGGCGTTCAGGCGGTCCTTGACCTCGTCCCACAGACCGGCGCCGCGCAGCGCCCACTCGACGCGCTCGTCGTGGTCGACGTCCTTGACCTTGTTGAACTTCAGGCCGGCCGCGACGTTCTCGCGGATCGACATCGTCGGGAACGGGTTGGGCCGCTGGAAGACCATGCCGATCATGCGGCGGATCGCGACGACGTCGGTGCCCGTGGCGTTGATGTCGACGCCGTCGAGCAGGATCTCGCCCTCGACGCGGGCGCCGGGGATCTCCTCGTGCATGCGGTTGATCGAGCGCAGGAGCGTCGACTTGCCGCAGCCCGACGGCCCGATCATGGCGGTGACCTGGTTGGCGCGGTACTCGAGGTCCACGCCCTTGACGGCCATGTTGTCGCCGTAGAACGACTTGACGTTCTTCAGCGTGACCTCGTGGCCGGTGCCGGTCACGGCCGGCCTGGCGGCCTTCGTGGCGGGGTCGGCGGCGATCGAGGCGGGCGTCTGCAAGGGGGTCTCCACGCCGTCGGCGATCGACGTGTCGCGCGTCGGGGTCTGGGGATCGGTGCTCATGAGATGCGGCTCCTGCGCTGGGCGAGTCGGGCGACGAGGCTGAGGAGGAGGATCAGCACGACGAGCGTCAGTGCAGCCCCCCAGGCGCGGTCGTGCTGCGCCGACGACGAGGCGGTGACGTCGGCGTAGATCTGGGCGGGAAGGGTGTTCAGCGGCCCGTTGGGGTCGCCGACCAGGGCGGTGGCCACCCCGGCGGTGAAGATGATCGGGGCGGTCTCGCCGGCGGCGCGGGCGATGGCCAGCAGCGCGCCGGTGACGAGGCCCGGCAGCGCGGTCGGGAGGACGATCCGGAGGATGACCTTCCAGCGCGGCACGCCGAGGGCGAGCGCGGCCTCGCGCAGCGCCGACGGCACCAGGCGGAGGACCGGCAGCGACGAGTTGATGACGATCGGCAGCATCAGCAGGCCGAGGGCGACGGACGCCTTCCAGCCGGCGAACGGCACGCCGCCGACCTGCGAGACGACGAGCGAGATGTAGACGAAGAGGCCGAAGACGACGGACGGGACGCCGGTCATCACGTCGACGAGGTAGCGGACGAAGCCGCCGAACCAGGTGCCCTGGCCGTACTCCACGAGGTAGACCGCGACGGCGATGCCGATCGGCACCACGACGACCGCGGCGAGGCCGACGACCTCGAGCGAGCCGACGATGGCGGAGCGGATGCCGCCGAGGTCCTGGCCGGCGGTCGAGGCCGCGGCGTCGCCGCCGAGGAACCGGTTGGCGTTGCTCACCGCGCCGGCCGCGCCGGTCGGGTCCGTCGTGAAGAAGTCCCAGGAGATGGCGCCGCCGCCGCGGATGACGAGGAAGGCGAGCAGCGCGACGAGCGGCAGCAGCGCGACGCCGGTCAGGAAGCCGACGGAGCCGCGGGCGATCGAGTCGACCCGCTTGCGGCCGCTGAGCGACGTGACGAGCTCCGGCAGGTGCGGGCGGGGGACGCGCGACATCAGGGACGGGCCCTTCGGCGCCTCGCCGGCCGCGGAGGCCGCGGCGGCCTTCTTCGCGTCCTTCTCGGCGCGCACCAGACGCGACTCGGCGCGGGAGATGTAGCCGCGGGCGACCGCGTTGATGACGAGGGTCACGGCGAAGAGCAGCAGGCCGGCGCCGATCAGCGCGGCGCGGTGCTCGGGGCTCGCCGTCGCCTCCTGGAACTCCAGCGCGATGACCGAGGCGAGCGTCGAGCCCTGCGAGAAGAGCGAGTCGCCGACGCCGGACGTGGCGCCACCGATGAGGATCGCGACGGCGATGGTCTCGCCGAGCGCGCGGCCCAGGCCGAGCATGGAGCCGCCGACGATGCCGGCGCGCGAGTACGGCAGGACGGTCGAGCGGATCATCTCCCAGCGCGTGGCGCCGAGGGCCAGCGCGGCCTCCTTCTGGTCGGCCGGCACGGTGGCCATGACCTCGCGGGAGATGGCGGAGACGATCGGGATGATCATGATCGCGAGGATCAGCCCGGTGATGAAGTAGTTGGCGGCCGAGACCTCGCCCCCGATGAACGGGATGAACGAGAAGGTGTCGGCGAACCACTGCTCGATGCCCTTGATCTTGGGCGCGAGGAAGAGGAAGCCCCAGAGGCCGTAGACGACGGACGGGACGGCGGCCAGCAGCTCGAGCGTGCCCGAGATCAGGCCGCGGAGCTTGACCGGCGCCAGCTCGGTGACGAAGAGCGCGGTGGCCACGGCGACCGGCACGCCGATGATCAGGGCGACGATCGAGGTGATGACGGTGCCGGCGACCAGTGCGCCTGCGCCGTAGGTGTCCTGCGACGGCAGCCAGTCGACCTTGAAGACGAAGTCGAGGACCCCGTAGGCGGCGAAGACCGGGCGGGCCTCGACGAAGAGCTTGATCAGGAAGTACGCGAGCAGGACGAAGATCAGCCCGGCCAGGGCGGTCAGCGCGCCCTTGACCCATGGATCGAGCCAGCTGCCCGTCTTGGTCCGCGCGAGGTGGTCGCGAAGACGGGCCCCTGCGTCGGTCGGTGCTTTGACGGTGCTGGATTCCATGGCGGCGGCTGGTGGTCTTCTGCGGGCGTGAGCGGGGCGTCACTGCAACTGCTGATCCGGACCGCCGTGCCCCCGAGGGGGCAGGGCGGTCCGGACCGGTTCCGCGGACCCGAGGGCCCGCGGGGTGATCAGCGGGTGGCGGCGATCGGCGCGCCGTTGCACTCGAGCGAGTCGACGGCGGCCTGGGCCTTCGTCTTCACGCTGTCGGGGAGCGGGGCGTAGGCGAGCTTCTTGGCCTCGTCCTGCCCGGCCGCGAGGCCGTAGGTGAGGAAGCCCTTGATGTCCTTCGCGACGGCCTCGGTCTTGCCGGCCTTGCAGAGGTCCTTCGCGACGACCACGAAGGTGGCGGACGCGTCGGGGTAGGTCTGGTCGCCCTCGGCGTTGCCGATCGCGAAGCGCAGGTCGGCGGGGACCTCGACGCTGTCACCGGCGGCCGAGACGGACTCGAGCGTCGGGTCGACGTAGTTGCCGGCCTTGTTCTTCAGCGAGGCGTACGTGAAGTCGTTGTTCAGCGCGTAGGCCTGCTCGACGTAGCCGATGGAGTTCGGCGTCTGCTTGATGGCGGCGGCGACGCCGTCGTTGCCCTTGGCACCGGTGCCCGTCGGCCACTTGACCGACTTGTCGACGCCCGGGCCGTCCTCCCACTTCTTGGAGTACGCGCCGAGGTACGACAGGAACGCCTTCGTCGTGCCGGACTCGTCCGAGCGGTGGACGACGGTGATCTTGGAGGACGGGAGCGTGACGCCGGGGTTCTGGTCGGCGATCTGCTTGTCGTTCCAGGTCGTGACGTCGCCCAGGAAGATGTTGGCGAGCGTCTCGCCGTCGAGCTTCAGACCGGTCTTCACGCCCTCGACGTTGTACGAGGCCGTGACGGCGCCGAAGAACATCGGGATGTTCAGGACGTCGCCGTTCTTCTTCTCGGCGGCCTTCAGCTCGTCGTCGTCCGTGGCGGAGTCGGAGCCGCCGAAGTCGAGCGTGCCGTCGGTGACGCCGGCGATGCCGGCGCCGGAGCCCGTGCCGGCGTAGTTGAAGCTCAGGCCCTGGGCCTTGAGGTTCGCGCCCCAGGTGTCATAGACGGGCTTGGCGAACGTCGAGCCGCCGGCGTTGATCGAACCGGTGAAGGAGGGTGTGCTCTCCGCGGCCGTGGACGTGGCGGCGCCGGAGGCGGCCGTGGTGCTGTCGGTGTTGTCGTCGGAACCGCAAGCGGTGACTCCGAGGGCGAGGACGGCGGAAGCGCCGAACGCGGCGAACGTACGAGTGCGCACGTGGTCTCCTTGATTGCTCAGAACGTGACGCCGAGGAGGCTGGCAGCGCTCGCTGCACATCCTGTTACTCGGCCGTGGTCGTGATGTGAAACGGGTGTGAAGAAGTCGTTCACGCGTGCGACGGGGAGTCGCAGCGGCGTGACGGAGGGCACACGGCGGCCCGTCGGGCCGCCGGCGGATGAGCGCATCAGGCCATCGGCTCCGGGGCGAACCGGTAGCCGAAGCCGATGTGCGTGTGGATGAAGCTCCAGCCCGGCGCGGCGGCCTCGAGCTTCTGCCGGACCTTGTGGACGTAGACGTCGATCGAGCGGTCGCCGGAACGCAGCGGACCGCCCCAGACGTTCGAGAACAGCTCGTCCCGCGCCACGACGTGGCCGGAGCGCAGGGCGAGCGCGGACAGCAGCTCGAGCTCGCGGACGGACAGGCTGACCGCGCGGCCGGCGACGAGCGCCAGGCCCTCCGACGGCCGGATCTCGACCTGGGCGACGCGGATCGGGCCGCCGTCGCCTGGGCTTCCCGCGTCCACCGCTCGGGTCTCCGTGCTCATCGCGTGCAGTGTCCGACGCGGGCACCGTGCTCCCGGTCACCATCCCGTGAACGGTCCGTGAACGGGATGTGAACACTCGTCCTCAACCCCGAAACGGACGGCGTCCGCCGCTAGCGTGGCCCGGGATGCCCGCCGGTCCACGAGCACAGACCTTCGACCCCGCGATCTCCGAGCTGCTGCTCGACTTCGCCGGGACGATCGAGACGTCGACGCGCCTGCTGCGCGACCTGGTGCACACGTACCCGGAGGGGACGGCCCTGCTCGAGGACCTCGTAGCGGCCGAGCACGAGGGCGACCGGATCGCCCACGACCTGATCCATCGCCTCAACGGCGCCGACCGCTCGCGCCTGCGCTGCCCGTTCGACGTCGAGGACGGGTTCCGCCTCGCGACGGCCCTCGACGACGTCGTCGACGACGCCGAGGCGGCCGGCGACATGCTCGCCGTGTACCGCGTCGAGGCACCCACGGACCAGGCGCTGCAGCTGGTCGACATCCTCGTCCTGGCGGCCCGCCAGGTGGCCCTGGCGCTCGAGGCGCTCTGCGACGGCGAGGACATGGGGCCCGCCCTCGTCGAGATCAACCGGCTGGAGAACGACGGCGACCGCATCAGCCGCGACGCGATCGCCTCGCTGTTCGAGGAGGGCGTCGACCCGCTCTTCGTGATCCGCTGGAAGGACATCTACGGCGCCTTCGAGAACGCGATCGACGCCTGCGAGACCGTCGCCCACCACCTCGAGGGCATCGGGCTCAAGAGGCGGTAGGGCGCGGGACGGACGACCGCCCCGCAGCGTTCCGGGCGACGGCCACGCGTTCCCGCGCAGCCGCAGGCGGCCGGGTCCCGCCCAGCGACGCTCCCGCCCGGGCGACGCTCCCGCTCAGGCGACGCGCTTCTGCCCCGTCTTCGGGCGGACCAGCTCGCGGGCGGCCGAGGCCTCCGCCTCGCGCCGCGCCGCGCGCAGCGTCCCCGCCGCCAGCGCCCGGGCGTAGCCGTCGGCCAGACGACCCATCGCGGCCTCCCACGTGCGGTCCTGGACGCGCATCAGGCCCCCGAGCGCCAGGCGCCGGCGCAGGCCGGGCCGGCCGGCCACGGCGACCAGGGCGTCGGAGAGCGCGCCCGCGTCGGCGGGGCGCAGCAGCCCGGAGACCCCGTCCTCGACGATCGACAGCGGACCGCCCTCGCCGACGGCGACGATCGGCAGCCCGGAGGCCTGCGCCTCGAGCAGGACCTGGCCGAACGTGTCCGTGCGGCTGGCGAAGAGGAAGACGTCCGCGTTGGCGTAGGCGTCGGCGAGGTCGTCGCCCGAGAGCCAGCCGAGGAACGTCGCGTGCTCGCCGAGCCGCTCGCGCAGGACGTGCTCCTCGGGCCCGCCGCCGGCGAGCACCATGTGCAGCCGCGGGTCGCGGGCCCGGGCGCGGAGGAACGTGTCGCAGAGCAGGTCGACGCCCTTCTCGGCGCTCTGCCGCCCCGCGTAGAGGACGTTCACGCGGGTCGTCTCGTTCGGGGCCGCCCCCAGGACGCGCACGGCGGTCTCGTCGGAGCGGCGGGTCGGGCGGAAGCGCTCGACGTCGACGCCCCGGTCCCAGCGGCCGACCGCGTCCGCCGCGACGCCGAGCTGCCGGACGGCCTCGTCGCTCTGCGGGCTCGGGGTGACGACGACGTCGGCCTGGCCGTAGAAGACCGCCAGGACGAGGTCGGCGTAGGTCTGCAGCCGCGGGTCGGCGGAGCGCAGGCCGGTGTAGCTGCCCAGCTCGGTGTGGTAGCTGGCCAGCACCGGGATGTCGAGCATCTTCGCCAGCGCGCCGGCGACGATCCCCGCCGGTCCGGGCGAGCAGAGGTGGACCACGTCGTAGCGGCCCTCCGCGATCTGCTCGACCAGGGCGGGGACGCCCGGGATGCCGACCTGGAGGCCCGCGTAGAACGGGATGTCGACGTCCGCGACGGCGGGCAGGCGCCGGTCGACGCGGACGTCGGTGCCGATGACCTCGACCTCGTAGCCGGGCACGCCGATGCGGCGGAGGGTGTCGATGGTGTGCGTGACGCCGTGCATGCCGCCGATGCCGTCGGCGACGAGCGCGACCCGCGGCAGCTCGCCGTCCAGGCGGGTCTTGAGCTTGCGGCGCTCGCGGCCCAGGAACGCGGCGGCGGGCGCGTAGGGCAGCGCCGGCAGGAGCGCGTCGAGGAGCTGCCCGCCGATCGCGGTCAGGTCGGGCTCCTCCCCCGCTCCGACCCGCTCGGCCGCGGCGACCACGGCCTCGACCGTCTCGGCCAGCTTGCCCTCGTGGGCGGTGCGCGCCCGGCGGAAGAGGTCGCGGTGGTCGAAGTCGTCCTCCTGGAACATCGCCAGCAGCTGGCGGGCGGTCAGGTCGCGCAGGCCGACCGCGTCGAGCCAGGCGCGCAGGAGCATCCGCGCGTCGTCGGGCGTGATCTCCTGGTCCTCCGAGCCGCGCCGCACGTCGCCCTCGGTCATGAGCGACGAGACCATCGTGGCGATCGCCTCGGGGCGCGGGCGCTCGATCGGCGCATCGGGCGCCTCGCCGCGGGGGTCCACGCCGAGCGAGCGGATCGCGATGCCCATGGCGGCGTGGGTCCACTTGGCCGCGCTGCCCTGCGTGCCCTTCGCGACGGCACGACCGGCGCGGATGTGCGCGAGGTACTCCTCGGGCGTGTAGGCCAGCGGCGTCTCCGTGAACGTGCGGCCGATGTCGACGCCGGCGTGGTCGTCGGTGCCGCCGATGCCGATCCCGCCGCGCACGTCGATGAACGTCGCGGCCGGCGCGTTGAGCTCCCGGGCGCGGGAGCCGTTGCGGACCTCCCAGATCGGGAAGAGCTCCGCGAGCTGCCGGCGGTGGCGCGCGGTCAGCGGCGCCTCGACGGAGTAGAAGGGGTGCGCCAGCGCGGTGGTGATCTCGTTCTGGTGCAGGTACTCGGCGCAGCGCACGACGTCGTGGTTGTGCGCCTGGAGCCAGTCGTGGTCGTCCTGGGTGATGCCGAGGCAGAGGACGTGCACGGCCTGCGGCTCGCCGCGGAACCAGACCGTCAGCTCCTCGCCGACGAAGACGTCGGGGCGGTCGGCGATCTGCAGGGCACCGGCGATCGTGTCGTGGTCGGTGATCGTCACGAAGTCCATCCCGCGGCGCTTGGCCAGCTCGTAGACCTCCTCCGGCGGCGTGGCGCACTCGGGCATGCCCACCGAGCGCTGGACGCCGAGCTTGGAGAACTCCGACGCGGTGGAGTGGACGTGGAGGTCGCACCGGGAGAGGGCCGGCGGGACGTTCGGAACGCTGCCTGGGCTGGGGCTCATGCGCCCTAGGCTCCGCCCCGGCGGGCCGGGTCGAGTGACGGCGGCGTGTCCGACCGGTGACGATGGAGTGAAGACGGACGGATCTCCCGTGCGGGCGCAGAACCCGCCCGGTTGCAGGCGGTTCGCCGGATGGGTCGTGCTTCACGGGACGTTCACCGGGACCGCGGAGGGGTGGCCCAGCATGCTCCCGTGAGCACCGCTGCGCCCACCGCCCCCGCGCTGCCGGTCGTCCTGGGCCGCGGACGCGTCTCCGTGCTCGTCGGCCTGGCCCCGCTGCGCGTCGACGTGCTGCGCGACGGCCGGACGGTCGTGGCCGGCCTGGAGCCGTGGGCGTGCGACGGCACGGTCGACGACCGCTTCGTGCGCGTGACGGAGGGCGTCGTCCCGCGGGAACACCGCGAGCCCGAGGACCGGATCGTGCGGGCGCGGCCGGTGCCCGGTGCACCCGACGGTCCGGGGCCGGCGGACGACGATCCGGGCGCCGTGCCACCGGCGCGGTCCGAGCGGACGACGACCACGGCGACGTTCGCCCTGACGTTCGCGTCGGGCCGGACCGGGACGCTCCGCGTCGCCCTCCCGGAACCCGACGTCGTCCACGTCGACCTGACCTCGGACGCGCCGCCGCGCCCCCCGGCCCCCGCACGGGCCGTCCGCCGTGTGCGCGGCGCCGCCGCGGAGGACGACGGCCCCGGGCCACACCTGCGCACGGGGGTCCGCTGGACCGTCGACCGGCCGCGCCTGGCGGGTCTCGGCGCCCGGCACCACCCCTCCGTCGACCACGCCGGGCGGGACATCCAGCTCGGCGCGGACCGCCGCTACCTCGGTCCCGGGTGCGCACCCGCGCTGGCCGCGCGCGGCGGGATCCCGCAGGGCGACTACGCCCCCGTGCCGTTCCTGCAGACCGACGCCGGCTGGGCCGCGTGGCTGGACACGGCCGGCAACGGCACCCGGTTCGACCTCGACGGCGGCCGGGTCTCCCCCAGCGTGCGGACCGTCGCCGGGCCGCTGCGGCTGCGGCTGCACCTGCACCCGCGGCCGACGACCCGCCTGCGCGCCTTCGCCCGCGCGACCGGACGCCCGGCGCTCCTGCCGGCCTGGGGCTACGGGTTCTGGAAGTCCCGCGACATCCACCAGCACCAGGACGAGGTGATGGAGGACGTCCACGGCTGCCGGTGGCACGACATCCCGGTCGACGCCGTCGTCCTCGACTCGCCGTGGGAGACGAACTACAACACCTGGCGCCCGAACCCCCACCAGTTCCCGGACTTCGCCGGCATGGTCCGCCGGCTGCTCGACGACGGGGTGCGCACCGTCGTCTGGGTGACGCCGTGGGTCAACGTCGACTCCGCCGGCGGCCAGTCGCCGTCGGACCCCGCGTCGATCCGCATGCACCGCCGACCGGCCGAGACGTACGCCGAGGGCGCGCGGGCCCGGGCGTTCCTGCGGCCGCCCGCGGCCGAGGCCCGGGACCACGCCCGCGAGATCCGCGGCACGATGCGGCGCGCCGGCGACGACGAGCTGCAGGGCCTGCCCGACGCGGACGTCCCCTACCTGGCGCAGTGGTGGATGGGCCGGGGTTCCCCGATCGACTTCACCGGGCCGGGCGAGGCGTGGTGGCGGGCCCAGGCGGAGGAGGCCCTGGCCCTGGGCGTCCGCGGCATCAAGGCCGACGACGGCGAGGGGTACTACCTGCCCGAGGACGTCCGCTTCGCCGACGGCTCCACCGGCGCGACGCGCGCGTGGCGCTGGGGCGACGACTACCGCCGGTCGATGCGCCGGGCGCTCCAGAACACCCACCCCGGCGACGGCGTCCTCTTCGGCCGTTCCGGCTGGACCGGACAGCAGGCCACGGGGATGCTCTGGGGCGGCGACCAGGCGTCGGACTTCTGGTCGCTGCGGGTGCTCCTGGCGGCGACGGTCTCGGCGGCCCACTCCGGGATCTCGAACTGGTCGCACGACGTCGGCGGCTACCTGGGCGACGCCGGCGTCAAGCGGGCGACCGGCGAGCTGCTCGTCCGGTGGGCGCAGCTGGGGTGCTTCACGCCGCTCATGCAGGCCCACGCGCGACTGGAGCAGGAGCCGTGGACCTACGGGCACGAGACGCTCGCGCTGTTCCGCGGGGCGGTGCTGCTGCACGAGATGCTCGTCCCCTACGTCCGGGCCGCCGCGCGCACGGCGGCCCGGACGGGCGTGCCGATCGTCCGGCCGCTGAGCCTGCTGGACCCGTCCGACGACGCGCTGTGGGGCGTGCCCGACGCCTTCGCCTACGGCCCGTCGCTCGTGGTCGCCCCCGTCGTCGACGAGGGGGGCGTGGAGCGGAGCGTCCCGCTCCCCCGCGGCCGCTGGATCGAGGCGTGGTCGGGCGCGGAGGTCGTCTCCGGCGGCGGGTCGACGGTGACGGTCGACGCCCCGCTGGACCGCGTCCCGGTCTGGGTGCGGCGCGGGGCGATCGTGGTCACCCACCCCGCCCACCACGTCGCCCGGGGGCTCGGGTCCGCCCCCGACGACGAGGTCCCGTACGTCGCGACGCTGTGGGGCGAGCCGGAGCACGGGCGCGCCGTGGCGCACCTGCCCGACGGCGCCCCGGTCCGCTGGGTCCGCGGCCGCTGGGAGCTGCCGCCCGGGCACGACGTCACGGTCGCGATCCGGGGGATCGGGACCTGAGGGCGGCGGGCCGCGACGCTAGAGCAGCTCGCCGCCGAGGCGCTCGGCGAGCGCCCGGCCGTAGCGCGCCGCACGCTCCTCGGTCGACGGCCGGCCCTTCGGCCGGCGGTGCCAGGGACGGCCGGTCCAGGTCGTCGTGACGTCCATCGTGATGCGGCAGCCCGGGCCGTCGGGCTCGAAGGTCTGCTCGACGTCGAGCCGCTCGTGCCCGTCGACGACCGCGAAGGCCACCATCGTGGGGCGCTCGGAGTCCGTGAGCTCCGCCTCCGTCTCCCGCCCGTCGTCCGCCGTGCGCTGGTCGTAGCGCGCCCCCACGCCGCCGGTCAGCCCGCCCGCGAGCACCGACGAGGCGACGTCGAAGCGCCACTCCGGGTGGGCGGCGAGGTCCTCGAGGTAGGCGTGCAGGGCGCCGGGGTCCAGCGGTGCGGTCAGCTCGACCCGGAACGTCTCCATGCGCCGCATCCTGGCAGGCGCCCGGCGGGCGGGACGGCGGGCGGCGGCCCCGTCCGGGGTCAGGCGGCGGCCACCGCGAGCAGGCGCCCGGCCTTCAGCACCGTCTCGCGCCACTCGCCCCCGGGGTCGCTGTCCCAGGTGATCCCGCCCCCGGTCCCGAACCGCAGCGTCGCTCCCTCGCGCCAGAACGTCCGGATCCCGACGGCGAGCTCCGCCCGACCGCGGTCCGCGTCGACCCAGCCGACCGCCCCGCAGTACGGCCCGCGCGGCACCGGCTCGAGGCCGGCGAGGACGGCGAGGGCCGCGAGCTTCGGGGCCCCCACGATCGACCCCGCGGGGAACGTCGCGTCCAGCAGCGCCCGCCAGCCGACGTCCCGCCGGAGCCGCCCCTCGACGGTCGACACGAGGTGCACGAGACCCGGGTGGGCCTCGACGCCGCAGATCTCCGTCGCGCGGACCGTGCCCGGGCGGCAGACCCGGCCGAGATCGTTGCGCACGAGGTCGACGATCATCACGTTCTCGGCGCGGTCCTTCGGCAGGAGCTCCGCCGCGGTCCGCGCGGTCCCCTTGATCGGCCGTGAGACGACGAGGTCGTCGTCGCGGGAGAGGAACAGCTCCGGCGACGCGCTGGCGACGTCGATCCCGTGGTCGGGCAGGTGCACGTGCGCGGCGTACGGCGCGGCGTGCCGGGCAGTCAGCAGGTCGTGCAGACCGTGCAGCGTCGTGTCCTCGGCGAGCGGCGCGGACAGGACCCGGCAGAGATTGGCCTGATAGACGTCGCCGGCGGCGATCCGCTCCCGGACGGAGGCGACGCCCGCGCGGAACGCGTCCTCGTCGAGGCTGGAGCTCCACGCCCCGGGCGGCACCGGGGTCCACGGGACCGGACGCGCGGGGCGGGTCGCGCCGAGCGGCCGCCAGTCGGAGAACCGCGCCGCGGTCAGCGCCCCCTCGAAGGTCCGCACCACCGCCCACCGGCCGCCCTCGTCCAGCGCACCGGGATCGTCCCGGACCTCGAGCAGCCCCGTGGCCTCCCACCCCCCGACGACGGCCCGCGGGGGGCGTGGTCCGGACACGTGTCCTGGCCGCCGACCGCCCGTCAGGCGGAGAGGCGCTCGAGCGTGTCGTAGAGCTCGGCGACCTTCGCCTTGGCGGACTCGTGGCGCGCCGTGTTCTTCTCGGTCGACTCCGGGGTGGCCCAGGCGCCGGGAGCGGCGAGCTCCTCCTCGAGCTCCGCCAGCGCGACCTCGGCCTGCTCGATCCGGGCCTCCGCCTTCTCGATCTCGCGACGGCGGTTCTTCGACATCGGGGGGCCCGCCGGCGGGGCCTTCGTGGCCGTGCCGCCGCCCGAGGAACCCCCGGACGCCACGGTCGTCGCGCCACCGGACCGGCCGCCGGAGCCGCCGGCCTTCGCGCCACCCGATCCGGTGCCGTTCGAGCCGTTCTTCGCCCCGCCGCCGTTCTTGGCCCCGCCGCCGTTGCCGTTGCCGCTGCCGTTCGCCGCGCCGTTGCGGGCGGCCGCGTCGGCCTTCTTGCCGGCGTCCTTCGCGGCACGCGCGGCGGCCATGCGGTCCTCGCGGACCTCGACGTACTCCTGCCACCCGCCGAGGTAGGACTCGAGCTTGCCGTCCTCGACCGCGACGGTGCGGGTCCCGATGACCTCGAGCAGCGCCCGGTCGTGGCTGATCATGATCATGGAGCCGTCGTAGCCCGAGAGCGCGTCCTCGAGGGCCTCGCGCGACTCGATGTCCAGGTGGTTGGTCGGCTCGTCCAGGATCAGGACGTTGGCGCCCGAGGCCACGAGGATCGAGAGGCCGAGGCGCTTGTGCTCACCGCCGGAGAGGTCGTCCAGCGACTTCTCGACGTCCGCGCCGGTGAAGAGGAACTTGCCCAGCAGCGACCGGGCCTCGCCGGGCTTCAGGTTCGTCGCCTTGATGCACGCCTCGAGGATCGTCCGGGCCCCGCCGTGGTGCATCTCCTCGCCGTGCTGGCTGAGGTAGCCGACCTTGACGTTGTGCCCCGTCCGGATGACGCCCGAGGCCAGTGGGCGACGACCGGCGAGGGTCTCGATCAGCGTCGTCTTGCCGACGCCGTTGGGCCCGACCAGGCAGACGTGCTCGCCGCGCTCGAGCCACAGCTCCGCGTCGCCGAGCAGGACCCGCGCGTGCGGGTCGCTGACCATCGTCGTGTGGTTCGTGTTGACGTCCTTGACGATCGTCGGCGGCGGGACCTCGATGCGCCCGTGCTCGAGCTCGTAGATGACCGCGCCAGCGCGCTCGGCCTTCTTGAAGTTGAAGCCCATCGTCCGGTCGTCGGTCGGATCGCGGGTGATCTTCTCGATCTTGTCCAGCGCCTTGACGCGGCTCTGCGCCTGCTTGGCCTTCGTCGCCTTGGCGGAGAAGCGGCGGACGAAGTCCTCCATCCGCGCGATCTGGGCCTCCTGCTTGGCGATCGACTTGCCCAGGGCGATCTCGCGCGCCGCCTGCTCGCGGCGCCAGGCGTGCCAGGTGCCGGGGAAGAACTTGGCCCGGCCGGCCTCGATCTCGAGCACCGAGGTGCCGACGGCCTCGAGGAACCAGCGGTCGTGGGCGACGAGCACGATCGCCGACTCGTAGTTGACGAGCGTCTTCTCGAGCCACTCGAGCGACTCGAGGTCCAGGTGGTTGGTCGGCTCGTCCAGCAGCAGCAGGTCGGGCTTGGCCGACAGCGCACGGGCGAGCGAGGCGCGCGTGAGCTGGCCGCCGGAGAACGTCTCGAGGTTGCGGTCCAGCGCCGCGTCGTCGAACCCGAGTCCGCGGACGATGTCGGCGGCCTCGTCGCGCCAGCGGTAGCCGCCGAGCGACTCGAGCTCGCTCTGCGCCCGGGCGTACTTGTCGAAGACCTCCATGTCGCCGTCGGCCATCTTCTGCTCGAGGGCGCGGAGCGTGATCTCGAGGTCGACGAGGTCCTGTCGGCCCGACGTGACGTACTCGCGCAGCGTGATCCCCTGCTCCCGGGGCGGGCGCTGGTCGTGCAGGATCACGCGGGCGCCCTTCTCGAACGAGAGGTCGCCGCCGTCGGCCTTGGACTGGCCGGCGAGGATCCGCAGCAGCGTCGTCTTGCCGGCACCGTTGCGGCCCGACAGCGTCATGCGCGTCTTGCGCTCGAGCTTGAACGACAGCCCCTTCCACAGCGGGTTGCCGTTGATGTCCTTCTTCAGGTCGGAGGCGATGAGGACGGCCATGGGCGACCCTCCATGGTAGGCGGCCGGGACCTCGCCGGGTGTGCGGCGCTCACGCTCGGGGGCGACCCGCCGCGTCGTTCGTCGTCCTGCCACGCTGGATCCATGCCGACCCCGTCCCCCCGTCTGCTGGCCGTCGCCCGCGGTGAGGCCGCGCCCGACCTCGTCGTCCGGGGCGCCCGCGTGTTCTCGTCGTTCACGAAGGAGTGGCGCGAGCACGACGTCGCGGTCGCGGACGGGCGCGTCGCCGGGTTCGCGCCGGGCGCGCCCGACGACGCCACGCGCGTGATCGAGGCCGAGGGCCGGCACCTCGTCCCGGGGTTCATCGACGCGCACGTCCACATCGAGTCGTCGAAGCTGCTGCCCGCCGAGTTCGCGCGGACGATCGTGCCGCGCGGCACGACGACGGTCGTCGTCGACCCGCACGAGATCGCCGGCGTGCTCGGCGCCGAGGGCGTGGCGTGGATGCTCGACGCGTGCGACGGCCTGCCGCTCGGCGTCCACGCGATGCTGCCGTCGACCGTCCCGGCGAGCGACCTGGAGTCGCCGCGCGGGCCGCTGGACGCCGATGCCCTGCGCGAGCTCCTGGGCCACCCGCGGATGCGCGGCGTCGGCGAGATGATGAACGCGCCGGGCGTCGCCCACGGCGATCCGCACGCGCTGGCCGTCCTGGCGCTCGTGGCCGAGGCCGCGCGGGTCGACGGCCACGCGCCCGGCGTCACCGGCGCCGCGCTGGACGCCTACCTCGCCGCGGGCCCGTCGACCGACCACGAGGCGACGACGCTGCAGGAGGCGCTCGAGAAGCGCCGCAAGGGCGCGTGGGTCCTGCTGCGCGAGGCGACCAACGCCCGCAACCTGCGCGACCTGCTGCCGCTCGTCCTGCGCCACGGCCCCGAGCACCTGGCGTTCTGCACGGACGACCGCGAGCCGGGCACGCTCCTCGAGGAGGGCCACATCGACGGGATGTGCGCCGCCGCGGTGGCCGGCGGCGTCACCCCGGAGGACGCGCTGCTGCTCGCCACGCTCCACGGCGCCCGGTGCCACGCGCTGGACCGGGTGGGGGCGATCGCCCCCGGCTGGGCCGCGGACCTGCTGCTGCTCGACGACCTGACGACGTTCCGCCCGTCGCTGGTGGTGCGGGCCGGCGCGGTCGTCGCCCGCGACGGCCGGCCCGTCGACGACGACGGCGCCTGGCCGACGGCCGCGCCCGCGGGCACCCCGGCGCCGACGCCGGGGTGGGTCCGCGACACCGTCCACCTGGGCACGGTGGACCGGGCCTCGTTCGCGCTGCCCGCCCCGGCCGACGCGGACGCGCGGGTGCGGGTGATCCGTGCGATCCCCGACCAGCTGCTGACCGGCGAGGAGCAGGTCGTCCCGACCGTGCGGGACGGCCTCGTGCTCGCCGATCCGGCGCGCGACCTGGCGAAGATCGCGGTCCTCGAGCGCCACCACGCCACCGGTCGCGTCGGACTGGGGCTCGTCACGGGCTTCGGCCTGCGGTCCGGGGCGTTCGCGGGCACCGTCTCCCACGACGCCCACAACGTGATCGCGGTCGGGACGGACGACGACGACCTGGTCGTCTGCGTCGAGCGGCTGCGGGAGCTGGGTGGTGGCCTGGTCGTCGCCGACGGCGGGACCGTGGTCCACGAGATGCCGCTGCCCGTCGCCGGCCTCCTCTCCGACCTGCCCGCGGCGACGGTCCACGCGCAGCAGCAGGACCTCGACGCCGCGCTGACCGCGCGGGGCGTGACGCTGCCGTCGCCGTTCATGGCGCTCAGCTTCCTCGGACTGTCGGTGATCCCGGACCTGAAGATCACCGACCGCGGGCTCGTCGACGCCGGCGCGCTGCGGCCGGTGCCGTTCGTGGTCGGCTGAGGACCGGGCGGCCGCCGGGGCCGGCCCGCCGCGGCCCCCGACGACGACGCTCAGCCGCCGCGGAACCGGCGCCAGGCGGCCGCGTCGACGACCTGCGCGACGAAGCCGCGGGCGATCTCGTCCTCGTCGGTGATCCGCGTCATCCGCGTGTGGGTCCGGACGACGTGCCCGTCGACGTGCAGGAACCGCGTGCCGACGACGTAGTGGTCGTCGACCCCGTCGACGAGGGTGCGCAGGCGCTCGCGCTCGTCCTCGCGGTCCTCGGGGTGCATCGCGTCGACCGCCTCGGCCCCGACGAGCTCCTCCTCCGGGCGGCCGAGCAGCTCCGCCAGCGCGCCGTTGACCCGCAGCCAGCGGCCGGTGCGCGAGAGCAGGCCCTGCCCGATCGGCGAGTGCCGGAAGGTGATCTCGAACGCGCGCTGCGCCTCGACGAGGAGCGAGCCGCCGCCCAGCACCTCGAGGTCGCGCACCACGCAGACCCCGCCGGGGACCCCCGCGACCGCCGGGCGGCAGGTCGCCTCGAGGCGCTCCGCGCCCTCGGCGTCGGGCAGCGCGACCGTGCGCTCCGCGCCCTCGAGCGCCGCCGCCAGGGCGGCCGCCAGCGGACGCCGGGCGGCGAGCGGGAACGCGTGCACGACCGGGCGGCCGATCAGGAGCGCGCCTTCGGCGCTCCCGAGGTCGATGCCGGCCACGGCCCGGACGCGGAGCTCGCGGTCGAAGACGAGGACGGAGAGGCCGGGGGTGTCGTCGATCGCGCCGCCCAGCGCCGCGGCGACCACGCTCGGATCCGGCGGCTCCGGCGTGGCGTGCGGTCCCGACGCCCCCGGACGCGGTCCCGTCCGCGGCGTCTCGCCGGTGGCGGAGCCGTCCCCGGCACCCCGACCGCCGCGGGTCCCCCACGGGGCGCGGCGCGCCCTGGCCCGCCACCCGCGCTCGGGGTCCGGTCCTGGTTCCGG
>NZ_JAURWA010000136.1 GCF_030655195.1 Patulibacter sp.
CGAGCCGGGCGCCGCGGACCTCGAGCGCGCCGCGCGGCTGTCGCTCCGCGTCGGGACGGCCGGCGCCCTGCTCTGTGCCGCGGTCGCGGTCCTCCGTCGATGAGCGTGCGGGTCGCCGCACGGGTGCGGGTCCCGTCGGCCGCCGTGGTCTCCTCCGCCGGGCCTGCGGTCCACGGCTGAGCGGCCCGGTCCGTCAGGATCCGCTCGTGGCCGTCCCGCGCACCCGCCCTGCCGATCCGTCGGCGCCCGCCGGGGCGCTGCTCGTCGCGGGCACCACGTCGGACGCCGGCAAGTCGCTGATCACCGCGGGGATCTGCCGGTGGCTGCACCGCGAGGGCGTCTCCGTCGCCCCGTTCAAGGCGCAGAACATGGCCCTGAACGCCGCGGTCACGCCCGACGGCCTGGAGCTCGGGCGCGCCCAGGCGGTGCAGGCCGCCGCCTGCGGGATCGAGCCCGAGGCGATCATGAACCCGGTCCTGCTGAAGCCCACGGGCGAGCGGATGAGCCAGGTCGTGCTGCTCGGGCGGCCCCACGGCACCGCCGGCGCCCGCGACTACCGGCGGCTGCGCGACGACCTGCGCTCGGCGGTCCTCGACAGCCTCGCGACGCTGCGGGGGCGGTTCGACGCGGTGATCTGCGAGGGCGCCGGGTCGCCCGCCGAGATCAACCTGCGGGCCGGCGACTTCGTGAACATGGGCCTCGCCCGCGACGCCGGGCTGCCGACGATCGTCGTCGGCGACATCGACCGCGGCGGCGTGCTCGCGGCGCACTACGGCACGATCGCGCTGCTCGAGCCCGCCGACCAGGCGCACGTCTGCGGCATGGTCATCAACAAGTTCCGCGGCGACCCCTCGCTCCTGGACCCCGGCGTGACGGCGTTGCAGGAGATGACCGGGCGGCCCGTGCTCGGCGTCGTGCCGTGGGCGGAGGGCCTCGAGCTCGACGCGGAGGACGGCCTGGCGCTGCGCACGTTCGACCGCGGTGCCGAGACGGCGGACCCGCTGCGCGTGGCGGTGGTCGGGCTGCGCCGCATCTCGAACTTCACCGACCTCGACGCGCTGGCGATCGAGCCCGACGTCGACCTGCGCCTGACGCGCGACCCGGACGTCCTGCGCGACGCCGACCTGGTCGTCCTGCCGGGGAGCAAGGCGACGGTCGCCGACCTCGCCGACCTGCGCGCGGCCGGGCTGGACCGCGTCCTGGCCGGCCGCGTCGCCGCCGGACGGCCCGTCCTGGGGATCTGCGGCGGGTACCAGATGCTCGGCGCCGAGATCGAGGACGACGGCGTCGAGACGGGCACGGGCACCGTCCCGGGCCTCGGCCTGCTGCCGGTGCGCACCGCGATGCACCGCGAGAAGATCACGCGCCGCAGGACGGGCCGGCTGCTCGTCGGGGACGACGGGGCGCTGGGCGGCGACGAGGCGCTGGAGGCCGGCGGCGCGCCGGTGACCCGCGGACGCGCCGTGGCCGCCGGCGGCTACGAGATCCGCCACGGCCGCGTCGTCCGGCGCGGCGGCGCGCCGCTCCTGGTCGGCGACCCGGTGCCCGCCGCCGCGGACGAGGCCCCGCCGGCCGACGAGGGCTGCGTGCAGGGCGTCGTCGCCGGGACCTCGTGGCACGGCCTGCTCGAGCACGACGAGGCACGGCACGTCCTGCTGGCCTGGGCCGCCGGCCTGCGCGGCCGACCGTTCGCCCCGGGGCCGGCCCGCTTCGCCGAGGTCCGCGAGCGGCGCTACGACGTGCTGGGCGACCTGGTCGCGGAGCACCTCGACACCGGCGCGTTGCTGCGGATGCTCGAGCACGGCGTCACGCCGGGCCTGCCGACGCTCGCCTGCGGGCCGCTGGCCTGAACCGAGGCGCCCAGACCGCCCCGGGGCGACCACGACGCGCCCGCCTCGGAGACGCGGGCGCGCCCCACCCCCGGCCTCCTGGGCGACCGCGACCCACCCCGACCTCCGGGACGGGATCAGCGGGCCGCGCCGACCCCCGTGGTGCGCCCCTCCGCGTCGCACCCCTCGGGGTCGTCGTCGCCGGCCTCGGGCCGCCCGTCGTGCGGCGTCGGTCCGCCCTCGTCCGGGTCGGGGCCGCCCGCGTCGCTGCCCCCGCCTGCGCCGTCGCCCTCGCGGGAGTCGTCCTCCGGGGTCACGACGACCTCGCCCGCCTCGCACGCCGCCCGGTCCAGCCACCGGCGGGCCGGGTCCCCCGCGAGGCCGTGGACGACGATCGAGGTGACCGTCAGCGCGACCACGGTCCACAGCACGAGCGCCGCCTCCTCCTCCGGCAGCGCGCCGGAGGTCACGATCACGCTGGCGTAGAACAACGACCCGACGCCGCGGACGCCGAAGAACGAGACGAACGCCCGGTCGCGCAGCAGCATCCCCGATCCCAGGGTCGCCAGCATGCCGGCCGCCGGGCGGATCACGAAGACCACCAGCAGCACGAGTCCCCAACCCGCGACGCCCGGGGTGCCGAGGCCGTCGACGGTCAGCATCGAGGCGGCGAACAGCACGACCGCGAGCTCGCCGAGGCGCTCGAAGACCGACGCCCCGCGGTGCGTGCCGGCCTGCATCTCGTGGTCGCGCTCGTAGCGGCGGAACGCGATGCCGGCGACGAACGCGGCGATGAAGCCGTAGGCGTCGATCAGCTCGGTCAACCCGTAGACGCCGAGCACGACGCCCACGCCGACCCACGCGTCGAAGTACTCCTTCATGTAGCCGCGGTCCCGGGCCTCGCGGACCACGCGGGCGGCGACCCGGCCGAGCAGCGCGCCGGCGGCCACGCCCGCGAGGATCGCCCAGAGCACGTCGGAGGCCAGCCACGTCAGGACGTTCCCGTCGTCGCCGCCGTGGGCGATCATGATCCCCGCGAGCACGAACGGATACGCCAGGCCGTCGTTGAAGCCGGCCTCGGCGGTCAGGGCGAAGCTCGTGTCGCGCTCGTCGGGCTCCCCGGGAGGCCCGATGCCGAGGTCGCCGGCGAGGACCGGGTCGGTGGGCGCCACGGCGCCGCCGAGCATCAGCGCCGCCCCCAGCGACAGGCCCATCGCGCCCCAGCCGAAGAGCGCGACGACGCCGATGGTCAGCGGCATCGCGATGATCAGGAGCCGCAGCGCGTGGCGCCACGCCGCCCAGGTCAGCGACCGGTCCACCGCCATCCCGGTCCCGAAGAGGGCGATGATCGCCACCACCTCCGTCAGGTGCTCGAGGACGGACGCGTCCTCGATCGGGTCGAACGGCGAGCCGCCGAGGACCGGGATCGCCGCGGCGGCCAGGCCGCCGAGCAACAGGTAGACCATCGCCGAGGTGAAGGTCCGCCCGCCCTGGTTGCTCAGCGCGATCGTGGCGATCAGGAGCCCCGCGCCCGCCAGGACGAAGACGAGCACCTCGGCGTGACTGCCGGGGTGGAACCCCGGGTCGGCGGCCAGGAGCGGCCGGAGGATGGGGAACACGTCGAGCACCGTCGCGATCTCTACCCGGGCCCTCCGGGACGTACGCCGCCGTTGCGCACACTCCGGACGGTCGGCGGGCGGTGGGTCGGGTGACCCGACGAGCGCCGGGCGGCGCACGCGGAGCGCGGGCGGCCCCGGCTGCCGTCGGCGCTCCGAACGCGCCCGGGACGGCGTCCGGGGGCCCCGTCCCGTACGGTCGCAGGGGTGAGCGCGCTCCGCCTCGGACTCCTCCAGTTCCACCCCGTCGTCGGCGACATCCAGGGCAACCGCGACCGGATCGCGGCGATGCTCCAGGAGGCCGCCGGACGCGGCGCCGAGCTCGCGATCTGCGGCGAGCTGGCCCTCTGCGGCTACCCGCCGCAGAGCCTGATCGTCGACGAGGGCATGCTGCGCGAGGCCCAGCACGCCCTGGAGTCGCTGGCCGACGGGCTGCCGCCGGGGCTCGTCGCGCTGATCGGCGCCCCGCACCCGACCTCGGACCTGCGCGGCGTCCAGAACGCCGCGGCCGTGCTGACCCGCGGCCAGGTCGCCGGCTGGGCCGACAAGCAGCACCTGCCGACGTACGCCGCGTTCGACGAGGGCCGCTACTTCGTGCCGGCCCACCACTCGTTCGTCGCCGAGCTGCCCGAGGCGCGGGTCGGCGTGATGATCTGCGCGGACCTGTGGGAGCCCGAGCCCTCCGCCGCCTGCGCCGCCGCCGGGGTCGACCTGCTCGTCGCACTGAACGCGTCGCCGTACTCGCCGGGGATGCAGCGCCGCCGGGAGGCCACGACGATCGCCCGCGCGCTCGAGCACACCGTCCCCGTGGCCTACGTCAACCTCGTCGGCGGGCAGGACGGCCTCGTCTTCGACGGCGGTTCGCACCTGACCGACCACGCCGGGGCCGTCGTCGCCCGCGGCCCCGCGCTCGAGGAGGCCGTCGTGATCTGCGACGTCGACCTCTCGTGGTCGCGGCGCTCGGCCCGCTCGGAGCCCCACCGCCGGGCCTCCCAGCGCCCCGCCCCGGGCCCGGTCCACGTCCTGCCGGTGCAGACGGGTGCCGATCCGCGCGTGACCCCGTCGACGGACGCGCGGCCCGCCGACGGCGTCGCGCCGTGGCCCGGACCCGAGGACCACCGCTGGCGCGCGGTGCGGACCGCCCTGACGGACTTCACCGCCGGCCTGCGCATCGACCGCGTCCTCGTCGGGCTCGACGGCACCCTCGGCGCCGGCCTGACCGCCCTGGCCGCCGCCGAGGCGCTCGGCCACGAGCGCGTGGTCCTCGTCGACGCGCTGCCGGAGTCCGTGGCCCCCGACGACGACCGCCGCGCCTGGACGGCCGCGGTCGTCGCGGCCGGCGGCTGGCCCTCCGCCGTCGGCGCCGCCGGACCCGACGACGGCATGCCGATCGCCCTGCCGCTCGTCCACGTCGCCGCGCCCGACCCCGGGGCCGAGCCGGGCGACCACAGCGCCGACGCGCTGCCGCTCGAGCAGGTCGTCCCCGACGAGGATCCCGCCGTCCGCCTGATCGCCAGCCGGACGACGCTGCTGGGCCTCGAGCTCGCCGCGGACGCCCACGAGGCGCTGCTGCTCTCCTCCGCGGACCGCACGATGCGCGCGCTGGGCGGCGGCTGGCCGCACGAGCTCGCGGGCGGGTTCGCACCGATCGGCGACCTGACCCGCGGCTGGCTCGTCCGGATCGCCCGCTGGATCGGCGACCGCGAGGACGGGGCGCTCGTGGCGCCGGAGAGCGTCCTGGCCCACGCCGCCGAGACCATCGGTGGCCCCGACCCCCTGCACGAGCCGTGCGCGACGCTCGACCGCGTCGTCGAGGGCTACATCGACGCCAACCACCCCACCGAGGTGATCGTCGAGCGCGAGGGCCTGCCGACCGAGATGGTGCTCGCGCTGGCGGACCGGATCGACCGCGCCGAGCTGCGTCGCCGCTCCCAGCCGATCGCGCCGCGGATGTCCGGCCGCGCGCTGTCCGACGACCGCCGGATCCCGGTCGTCTGGCGCCGCGGCTGGCCGTAGGCCTCCACGGCGCGCGACGGGCGACCGGCCACCGGGCGGATCCGGCGGTCGTCGCGGTCCTCGTCGCCGGATAGGCTCGGGCGATGGGCAAGAACTCCAAGCTCCCGCCCGGCTTCGGTCAGCACGACTACGGCCCCAAGGGCATGGGCCAGCACGTCCTGTTCTGGGTCGGGGTCATCGTCTGCTTCGTCGTCATCGGCACCGGGATGCGCGACGACAACGTCCTGCTGATCGCCATCGGGGTCGTCCTCGCGCTGCTCTTCGCCCGGCAGGTCAAGGAGTGGTACACGCCCCGGAGCTGAACGGAAGGAGCGCCCGCGCGCCACGGCCGACCGGCGCATCAGGCATCCTCGTCCCGATGCGCGCACTGATCGCCGGGGCCGGAGAGGTCGGCTGGTACCTCGCCGGGCGGCTCGCGCGGGAGGGCCACGAGGTCGAGGTGCTCGACCTGGACCGCGAGCTCCTGCTGCACCGCTCGCGCGCCGGGCTCGACGTCCGCGTCGAGCGGGCCGACGCCGCGTCGCCGAAGGACCTGCTCGAGCAGCGCGCCGGCGGGGCCGACCTGTTCGTCGCCGTGACCTCGATCGACGCGATCAACCTCGTCGCCTGCCTGCACGCCAAGGCGCAGGGCGCCACCCGGACGATGGCCCGCGTCCGCGACGCCGACTACTACCCCGCCGGTGAGGACACCGCCCAGGGCACGCTGGGGATCGACGTCCTCGTCTCCCCCGAGCTCGCCGCCGTCGGCGACATCGAGTCCGCCCTGCGGGTGCGCGGCGCCGTGCGCGTGGAGCGCTTCGCCGACGGGGCGCTCGCCATCGCCGAGTGCATGGTGACCGAGAACTCGCCGGCCGCCCGCCGGGCCGTCGTCACCCGCCCCCACGCGACGCACTCGAAGATCGGTGCGCTCCTGCGCGACGGCCGCGTCCACCTGGCCAACAAGGACACCACGCCGCTGCCCGGCGACCACGTCGTCCTCGCCGTCGGCCGCGACGAGCTGAAGGAGGCGTGCCGCGAGATCGACCCGGTCGCGCGCAACGTGCACCGCGTCGCGATCTTCGGCGCCGGCCAGATCGGCGTCGCGCTCGCCGCCCGCCTGGCGCACCTGGGCCGCGAGGTCGTCGTCCTGGAGCCCGACGAGCGCCGCGCCCGCGACGCCGCCGAGGTGCTGGAGGACCGCTCGATCGAGGTCCTCTGGGAGGAGGGCGCCTCCGAGGCCGCGCTGCGCGAGGCCGGCGTCGACACCTGCGACGCGTTCGTCTCCTGCGCCGACGACGACCGCGCCACCCTGCTGGCCTGCACCCACGCGGACCGCCTCGACATCGGCCTCGTCCTCGCCGTCCTGTCGCGCGAGGAGTTCGCCCCGCTGGCCGAGGCCCTGGGCGTCGACGGGATCATCGCGCCGCGCCTGGCGGCCGCCGAGCGCATCCTGCGGACCTCGCGCGGCACCGGCGCCCGCAAGAGCACGCTGATCGTCGACGGCCTGGAGGCGCTCGAGTACCGGATGGCTCCCGGCAACCCGCTGTGCGGCAGGCCGATCGCCGCGTCGCTGCCCCACGACACCGCGCTCACCGCCGTCGTCCGTGACGGCAAGGTGCGGTTCCCCAGCGAGATCGACCGCTACGAGCAGGGCGACATCGCGCTCGTGCTGGCCACCGGCAACGGCGCGCAGAAGCTCGGGGCGGTGCTGGACCGTTGAACGACGTCACCGCCGACGCCCGCCGGATCCGCTGGCGGATCCGACGCCCCGGCCGGCCACGGATCGGCGCCCGCATCGGGCCCCTGACCCGCCGGGCCCTGACCGCCGGGGCGATCGCCCTGGCCGTCGCCGGGCTGGTCTGCACGATCGCCGCGGCGGTCTCCGACGGCCGGGCGGTCGGGGCGTTCGCCGCGTCCACCGCGGCCGCGACGATCCTGGCGCTGCTGATGCGCCAGACCTGGATCGGCCGGACGATGCCGTCGCCGACCGGTCGCGACGGGCTGATGGCCGCCGGCCTGACGTGGGTGGCCGCCAGCCTCTTCGCGGCGATCCCGCTCTTCCTGTCGGGCTCGTTCCCCCGGATCGCCGACGCGATCTTCGAGGGCACCTCGGGCATCACCACGACCGGCGCCACCGCGCTGGTCGAGGTCGACGGGCAGCCCAACGCCGTCCTCCTCTGGCGCTCGCTGACCCACTGGATCGGCGGCATCGGCATCGTCGTCCTGCTCGTGGCGATCGCCCCGGCGGCCGGTGGCGCCGCGCGTCGCGTGCTGCTCGGCGAGACCAGCCGGGCGCAGGAGGAGACCGTCGCGCCGCAGATGCGCGACACCGCCCGCATCACGGCGCTGATCTACCTGACGGTCACCGGCATCGCGCTCGTGGCGCTGCTGCTCGTGGGCCTGTCCCCGTGGGACGCCGTCAACCACGCGATGTCCGTCGCCTCGACGGGCGGGTTCTCCACCCGCACCGCGTCCGCCGGGGGCTTCCAGTCCACGTCGGTCGAGGTGGCCCTGACCGTCCTGATGCTCGCCTCGGGCGTCTCGTACGTCATCTGGTGGCGGCTGGTGACCGGGCGGGGCCTGGGGATCCACACCGTCGAGCTGCGCTCCTACGTCCTCTTCGTGATCGGCATCGGCGTGCTGCTGGCCGTCGGCGCGCGGGGCAGCGAGGCACCGGGCAACGTCTTCGACGGCATCTTCACCGCCGCGTCGATCACGACCGGCACGGGCTTCACGACCGCCGACCCGGACCTGTGGGGCGAGGAGGCCCGGTTGCTCGTGCTGCTGGCCACCGCCTCCGGCGCGATGGTCGGATCGACGACCGGGGGCTTCAAGGTCCGCCGCTGGCTGACGATCTTCGGCGGCATCCGGGCCGAGATCCAGCGCCAGATCGCCCCACAGCGGATCGTCGTCGTGCGGATCGGTCGCAAGCCGGTCACCGACGACGCGGTCCGCGCGGCGTTCGGCTTCATGGCCGTCGCGTTCGTCGCGCTCGTCCTCGGCACCGCCCTCCTGGCCGGCTGCGGGTTCGACCTGCTCTCCGCGTTCTCCGGCTCGCTGGCGTGCCTCTTCAACGTCGGCCCCGCGCTCGGGCAGCTCGGCGGCCTGGAGTCCTACTCCGAGGTGCCCGACTCCGGCCTGCTGGGTCTGAGCTTCCTCATGCTGCTCGGCCGCCTCGAGCTGTTCACGATCCTCGCCCTGTTCACCCGCGGGCTCTGGCGGGCGCGGTAGCGGCCGTCAGGTCGTGACGAACCGCATCGGCCGACCGTCGCCGCCCGCGTCCGCGACCTCGACGCGCCCCTGCTCGCGGAGCACCCCGAGGCCGCCGAGGACGGTGCTGACGAGCACCTGCGCGCGGCCGGCGGGCGCGTCGGGCCAGACCGAGCGCGCGAGGCCCATCGCGGTGAAGGGGCCGTCGCCCGTCCGGCCCAGCAGCCGCGCCGCGGCCTCCGCCTGCCGGACGAGATGCGCGTCGGCGACGGCCGCGGGGTCCCCGAACGGGCCGCCGTGGCCCGGGAGGACGAGGTCGAGCGGCACGGTGCGCGTGGCCCGCAGCGACGCCGCGTAGCGGAGGGTCACCGCGAGGTCGTCGACGACGGGGTCGTACGGTCGCGTGCCCTCGCCCGCGGGCAACGGGCGGTCGCGGACCGGGACCGACGCGGTCGTGCGCAGCAGGTGGTCGCCACCGAAGGCCGTCCGCCGGTCGGCGTCGACGAGGAGCACGTCCGTCTCGCTGTGCCCGGGACGGGACAGGACCTCGAGCGTGCGGTCGCGCAGCGTCACCGCCGACCCGGGCAGCAGCGGCACCGTCACGGTGCACGGGCCGCCCCCGGCGTGGAACGCGCTCCAGCCCGCGTCGTTGCCGGTCACCTCGGCCGGGGTCGCGCCGTGCCGGCGCAGCAGCTCGGCCATGAACGCGCGGTCGGCGGCGAGCTCGGCGGGCAGGTCCGCGAGGTACGGCACGAGCGGCGCGAGCGCCGCGACCTCGGCCCCGGACCGCCGGGCCAGCTCGCCCGCCAGCCCGAGGTGGTCCGTGTGCTGGTGGGTCAGGACGAGCAGCTCGAGGTCCTCGAGCCGTCGGCCGATCGCCACGAACGCCGCTTCGATCGCCTCGATCGCGCCCGGCGCGCCGATGCCGCTGTCCACCAGGGTCAGCGGGTCGTCGTCGACGAGCCACGCGTTCACGCGTCCCATCTCGTTGGCGGCGGGGAGCGAGACGCGATGCACGCCCGTGCCGCTCAGGCGGTCGGCCGGGCGGTCGTCGGAGGGGCCGACCATCGCGTCCCAGTGTCCCATGCGCCGCGGCCGGGGGCCCGGCCGTCGCACCCGCCCGGAACGTCCCAGCCTCCTCCTGCCACCGGTGTCCGGGGGCTGATCCTCACCGTCTCCTCACGCCGGGTGAGGACGCCGTGAGGGGGCCGTGAGAGCTCTCTGAGGAGGGCGCTCCGATCGGGTCCCGGCGTGGAACGCTCGGCCCACCCCCAACCCCCGAGGAGTCCCGATGTCCGCCGTCCCGTCCCCCGTGCCACCCGTCCCGTCTCGTCCGCGCAGGCTGCTCGCCGCGCTGGTCGCGGCGCTCGCCGCGGCGCTCCTCCTGCCCGGACTCGCGTCCGCCGCCAAGGTCCGGGCACCCCAGCCCTGGAACGCGCAGAACACCTACCGCGTCGAGGCCGACCTCGACGGCCGCGCCGCCCCGCGCCTGAACCCCGTCGCCCGGGTCGACCACGTCAAGGCCGGCCAGTGGGTCCGGATCACCTGCCAGGCCGTCGGACAGAGCGCCTACGGCTCGAAGGTGTGGGCGAAGGTCAACGGCCTCTACGTCCCCGACCACTACCTCAAGACCTACACCGACGGCTTCATCAGGGGCGTCCCGACCTGCGGCGCCAGCGACCCGCACACCCCCCCGCCGCCGCCGCCCGCCGGCCCGAGCCACGCGACGCTGGCCGCCGCGGCGAACGCCGTCGAGTTCGAGGACGTCGGCGGTTCGAAGTACCGGATCTACAAGGGGCTCTACCCCGAGACGAAGAAGGACGTCGACGGGCACAGCATCAACTGGGGCACGAACGGCTGCAGCGTCCCGGAGAAGATCATGGACGTCGAGATGGGCTACCGGAGCTGGAAGGGCAAGCCCGTCCGGTACTACTCCGACATCTTCGAGAAGTCCTGCGACCGGCACGACTTCGGCTACCGCAACTTCGGGTCGAAGGCCGGCGGCCTGGAGCTCGCCCCGACGGCGGCCGGCAAGAAGGCCGTCGACGACCGGTTCATGGAGAACATGAACATCCAGTGCAAGCAGAAGTTCGACCGCAAGTACGTCGAGGCCCTCCAGCGGGGCATCTGTTACAAGGTCGCCGACGCGTTCCACTACGCCGTGAAGACCTTCGGCGGGAAGAACTACTTCGACTGACGGCACCGTCCGTCGGCCGTGCCGCGGGCCCGACCGACGGAGCACGCCCCGTCCGGTCGCGTCGGGGACGCCGTCAGACGTGGGTGACGACGCGCGGCACCGGGCCCGCCGCGGTCGGCCCGGGCACCGTGCCGGTGGCGTCCTGCTCCGCAGGGCGCCCGTACCCCCGTCCGGCGACCCGGCGGTAGGCCCAGGCGGCGCCGGCGGCCGCGACGAGCGCCGCGACGCCGCCGACCGCCAGGCCCACGCGGGGGCCCGCCCAGCCGGCGATCCAGCCGACCAGCGGCGCACCGATCGGCGTCGACCCGAGGAAGACGAGCGAGTAGAGGGCCATCACGCGCCCGCGCATCGCCGGGTCGACCTGCAGCTGCAGCGTCGAGTTGACGCCGGCGGAGAACGTCACCGAGGCCATCCCCAGCAGGACGAGCGGCAGCAGCTGCAGCGGCAGGATCGGTGCGGCCGCCGCCAGCAGCTGGAAGGTGCCGAACAGGGTCGCCGCCCCGACGAGCAGACGCGGGGTGATCTCGCGACGGTTGCCGGCGACGAGCGCCCCGATCACCGATCCGACGGCCATCGTCATGGTCAGCAGCGTGAAGGTCGTCGCGGTGCCCTGCCACGTGTCGTGGGCCATCAGCGGCAGGACGATCTGGAAGTTGAAGGACAGGAGCCCGATCAGGCCCATCATCGCCAGCGGGATCCAGAGGTGCGGGGCGTGCCTGACGTACGCGACGCCCTCGCGGACCGCCCCCTTGTGCCGGGTCGCCCGCGGGGCCTCCCCCATCTCGTCGGGGTCCAGTCGCAGCAGCGCCGCGATCATCGCGAGGAACGAGAGCGCGTCGACGACGAAGCACCAGCCGATGCCGACGACCGCGATCAGCAGGCCCGCGATCCCGGGGCCGATGATCCGCGAGGTCTGGATGACGACGCTGTTGAGGGCGACGGCGTTGACAACCCGGTCGGGACCCACGAGCTCGATCGGCAGCGCCTGGCGCGCCGGGTTGTCGATCGCCATCGCCGTGCCGCGCAGGAAGACCATGGCGTAGATCACGAGCGGCGTGACCGTCCCGGTGAACGTCGTGGCCGCGAGGACCACCGCGGGGACCATGAGCCCGATCTGCGTGCCGATCAGCAGCTTCCGCTTGTCGACCCGGTCCGCCAGCAGCCCGCCCCAGACCCCGAAGAGCATGAGCGGCAGGAACTGCAGCGCCGCGGTCAGACCGACGGCGAGGCCGTCGCCGGTGAGCTGGACCATGAGCCACATCGCGGCGACGTTCTGGATCCAGTTGCCGGACACGGACACGACCTGCCCGGCGAAGTAGCGCCGGTAGTTCGGGACGTGGAGGGAGTCGAAGGTGCGGTGGATCGTGGGGCTCAAGGCGTGGGGGTCCTCGTGGGGGTCGGGGGGATCCGGGGCGGGTGCGGATTCTGGGGCGGGTGCGGGCCCCGGGGCGGGCGCGCCCGTGCGGCTACCGGGGCTCGTCGTCCCCGGCGTCCTCGAGCAGCCGCTCGAGCAGGTCGGAGGCGCGGTCCAGGGTGGCCCGGTCCTCCGCGGAGAGCCGCTCCAGGCGCCGGGCGAGGAAGGCGTCCTTGCGCGAGCGGACGTCGCGGATGTGCTCGACGCCCTGCGCGGTCAGCGAGACGCGGAACGAGCGCCCGTCGTCGGGGTCGGGCTCGCGTCCGACGAGCCCCTCCTCCTCGAGCCGGGCGACGATCCGCGTGGCCGAGGGCCGACGGATGCCCTCGCGATCGGCGAGCTCGCTGGGGCTCAGCGGGCCCCAGCGTTCGACGGTCGCGAGCGCCGCCCCGAGCGACGGACCGAGCCCGGCGCTCGCCTCCGTGCGCAGCCGCCGCGCCGTGCGGGTGATGACGAGACGCAGGTGTGCGGCGACCTCGGGGACCGAGGAGCGGTCGGGGGCGTCTGTCACGGTGGTTCGCACTGGTAATTAGTGTAGCGAACCTGTTCCGCGCGATCCCGGCGGCTGCGCTCGCGTACGCCGTAGGGGTCGGAACGAGCCGCGAAGCGCAACGGCCCACGTTGCAAGGTTCGTTTCACGATGCCCGGTTGTGACCGTTTTTCCAGAACTGGACCCGTTGACCGGTACCACGCGCGCACGTTCGTCGATTGCAGGCATTTGTGACGTTCCCGGACGTAGGTTCGACCTCCCTGATCGACCACCTGCGAACACCGAGGACCCCCGAATGACCCCGACACGATCCCGCCGGCGGGCATCGCTCACCGTCGCCCTGGCCACCCTGCTGGCCACTGGAGCCACCGCGATCGCCGCTCCCGCGGCGAACGCGGCCACCGACCAGTGGTCGTGCTGGCTCGGCGCCAGCAGCGCCTGCAGCTACGAGCGCCACACCCTGCGCTCCGCCCGGGGCTCGAACCCCGACAACCGCAAGGTCGGCGCCGGCGCCAGCACCTCGACGAGCCAGAACCAGCTCGTCGGCGACTTCGCCTGGGGCTTCGGCTACGCCTGCCGCGTCCTCTACGCCGACCGGGTGCTCTACCCGCTGATCAAGAACGGCGGCAGCGTGACCGCCACCTTCTACGGCTCGTCCACCTACGGCAGCGGAGCGGCGTCGTGCTGAGCCTGAAGCACCCCCACACCCGCCGCGCCGTCGGCGGCACCCTGCTGGCCGGCGTGGTCGCCGCCGGTCTGACGGTCGGCGTGGTCGGCCCGGCCGGCGCCGAGGACGCCCCGGACCGGGTCGCCGTCGCCCCCGACGCGCAGCCCGCCGCGATCGGTGCGGTGCAGGCCGACCAGGCCCAGACGCTCCGGGTCCTGCGCCGGGCCAAGCGCGCCACGGACGTCATGCCCGCCGCCGCGGCGGCCGCCGTCAGCCCCGCCCGCTTCGGCCGCAACCCCGGCCTCGCCCGCGCCATCGACACGCCCAACGGCCGCGGCTGGGTCGTCCCGGGCGACGACACCGTCTGCCTGATCGCCCCGGATCCCGTCGACGGCTACGGCGTGACCTGCTCGCCGACCTCGATGGTCGCCACGGACGGCATCACCCTGGGCATGACGTCGGAGGACCACTCGACCGCGTTCACGCTCGTCCCCGACGGCGCGGAGGTCACGGTCGTCGACGAGGACCGCACGTCGCAGCAGGTGACCCCGGACGCCTCCGGCGTCGTCGCCGTGGACGCCGAGCAGGTCGACCACCTCGAGATCGCCACCTCCGACGGCGTCGCCGACAAGGAGATCTCGGACGCGGCCGACTTCGCGGGCAGCACCCCGTAGGCCGCGCGCGGTGGCGACGCAGCTCGGTCGGCCGGTGCGGGCGCACCGGCCGGCAGGTGCGGCGCGGAGCACGACGAATCGGGATCGACGGTCACAGATCCCGATCGCCGACCGAACAGACACCGTGAGCCGCGAGCAGGATCGCAGCGACGAGGACCTCGTCGCCGAGAAGCGCTTCGACCGCTCGACGGCCGCGTTCGGGGAGTTCTACGCCCGCTACGAGCCGGCCGTCCTCGCCTACCACCGGCGGCGGGTCGGTCTGCCGGAGGTCGCGGCGGACCTGACGGCGGAGACCTTCGCCCGGGCGCTCGCAGGCCGGGCGCGGTTCAAGCCCGCCAAGGGCTCCGCGGCGGGGTGGATCTTCGGCATCGCCCACCACGTGCTCGTCGACAGCGCGCGCCGTGGCACGGTCGAGCAGAAGGCCCGCGAGCGGCTGGGGATGATGCCGCTGCTGCTCGACGACGAGGACCTCGCCCGGGTCGACCGGCTGGGCGAGAACGACCGCCTCTACGCAGCGCTCGATGCGCTGCCGGAGGAGCAGCGGACGGCGATCGTCGCCCGCTACGTGGAGGACGAGACCTACGACGAGACGGCCGAGCGGCTCCGCACGTCGCCGGCCGTCGTCCGCAAGCGCGCCAGCCGCGGGCTGGCGCGACTCAGGGACCAGATGAGGGGATGGGCATGATCCAGCTGCCGCAGCTCCAGGAGAGCCTGCTGCTCGCGAACGACCGCCTGGTCGACCGCGCGCGCCGGAGGGCCCGCCGGTTCCGGCTGGGCCTGATGACGAGTGCCGCGGTCGTGTCCGTCGGCGGGGCCGCCGTCGCCGGGACCGCCCTGTGGGGCCCGGTCCTGGGCTTCGAGGACGGCAACCGGCCGAGCGCGAGCTCGACCCCGGTGCCGTCGGCCCAGGCCGCGACGCTGGGGGTGCTCGGCCGGGACCAGACGGTCGCCGACCGCGGCCCGCTCGCCCGCGAGGCCCTCGCATCCGTGTCACGGCAGTACGCCGGGGTCCGTCTCGCGGGGATCCGGGTGCTGCCCGGCTGGACCGCCGGCTCGGCCCTGGTGCTCGTCCCCGTCGCCGACCTCCGGGCCGCCGCGCCGGGCAGCCCGGCCGGCCAGGACCAGCTCTGCGTCCACGCCCGCGTGTCGGCGTCCAACAGCGCCCGGTCGTGCTTCGGGACGGAAGACGTCCGCCGCGGTGCCGCCACCGGCTCGATCGGCGCCCTCGCCTGGGGCCTCGTCCCCAACGGCGTCTCGCGGGTCGTCGTGCACACCCGCGCAGGCGGCACCGTCGAGCGTGACGTCGACGGCAACGCGTTCACCGTCGACGCCTCGATCGTCGACCCGGACACCGGCCTGGTCGACTGGCTCGACGCCGAGGGCCGCGCGGTGACGCCCGAGGGCGGCATGCCGATGCGCCTGCCCGTCGCCGGCTGAGCGGCCGCCACCTCGGCCGCCCGGTCGGACGACGGGCGGTCGACGCGCGCGATCCGCGGGGCCCGGACGCCCGTCCGGGCCCCGCACCCTCCGCCCGCCCCGAGCCGTGCCTCAGACCCGCTGCAGCTTCGACGTCCCGTCCTGGACCGTGAACGCGGCGTCGACCGTCGGGACCGCGTCGGGTCGCGTGACGTAGGGCAGGTGGCGGAACTCCGCCCGCGCCTCCTTGCGGTCCAGCGCGACCTTGACCCAGCCGCGGCGGCTGCGCTGGAACTTGACCTGCGGGTTGTCGGGCAGGACGTCCGTCGGCACGTCGGTGCCGTCGCCGCCGGAGCTGATCGACGTGCCGATGAGCTCGACCGCCGTGGTGCGCGACGCCGGGTCGCGCACGTCGCGGTTGACCTCGCAGGCCCAGCTGGCGTGGACGTCGCCGGTGACCACCAGCGGGTTGCGGACCCTGCGGTCCTCCATGCCCTGCAGGAAGCGGTCACGGGCGACGGGATAGCCCGCCCAGCCGTCCATGTAGAGCTTCTGCCCGGGGCCGGCCTGCTGGTCGATCGCCGTCAGCGGGATCTGGTTGCCGATGACGTTCCAGCGGGCGCGGGACCGGCCGAGCGACCGCAGGACCCGGCGCTCCTGCTCGTCGCCCAGGAACGTGCGCGACGGGTCCTCCCACTCCGGCCCGCAGGGCTCCTTGTTGCCGTCGCCGCAGGCCTGGTTCGCGCGGTACTGGCGGGTGTCGAGCATCGTGAACTGCGCCAGGTCGCCGTACTGCAGCGTGCGGTCCAGCCGGAGGTTCGGACCGCGATTGACCTGCGCTCGGCGCAACGGCATGTGCTCGTAATACGCCTGGTAGGCGGCCGCACGGCGGGCGGAGAAGACGGCGACGGGGTCATCGTCCTGCGAGATCAGGCCGGCGTAGTTGTTGTCGACCTCGTGGTCGTCCCAGATCACGACGAACGGATGCGCGGCGTGCGCGGCCAGCAGGTCGGGGTCGGAGCGGTACAGCGCCAGGCGACGGCGGTAGTCGAACAGCGTCGTGATCTCCGGACCCACGTGGCGGCGCGGCGTGGTGGCGGTCGGCGGGTCGCTCTTGCCGGCGCCCTCGTAGATGTAGTCGCCCAGGTGCAGGACGACGTCGAGGTCCTGCGCGGCGATGTCGCGCCAGGCGGCGTAGTACCCGGCCTCGTAGTTCTGGCAGGACGTCACCGCGAACGCGAGCCCGTCCGCGCCGCCCCCGAAGCCGAAGCCCGGTGCGGTGCGCGTGCGGCCGACGGGACTGACCTCGTCCCCCGCGGCGAAGCGGTACCAGTACTCGCGGTGCGGGCGCAGGCCGCGCAGCTCGACGTGGACGCTGTGGGCGGAGCGCTCGTCGGCGATCTCCACGCCGCGCCGGACGACGCGGCGGAAGCCCTCGTCCTCGGCGACCTCCCAGCGCACCGCGATGCGCGGGGCGGGCAGCGGGTCGACCCCCAGGGTGTCGGTGGTCAGGCGGGTCCAGAGGACGGCGCCGTCCGAGGACGGGTCGCCCGAGGCCACGCCGAGCGCGAACGGGCTGCCGGAGAACCGCGGCCGCGTGCGGGCGACGGCGGAGGACACGGGGAAGCCGGCGGAGACGGCGACCAGCGCGCCGGCTGCACCGGCACGCACGAGGGAACGGCGGGTCATGGGGGACACGACGGGCTCCAGTTGATCGGTGGCGACCGCGCGCCGCGGGGCGCGTCCCGGGCGGCCGATGAGGGGAGGCCGCGAGGGAGGGGGATCGGTCGCCGCATGAGCGGGACCGTCCGATCGAACCATCGCGCCGGCGGGCTCGTGTGACCGTCCCGTGACCGGTGCAGGAGGGCGACGGGACGGGGCGGGGCGGTAGGCGCGGCGGCGGGGCTGGCGCGGCTCGGTGGGGTGGTCTCGGTTTCGACGTTGGGGGCGTCGTGATCGCGACCAGGCCCGCCGCGACCGGGCCCAACCGGTGGGGTGGTCTCGGTTTCGACGTTGGGGGCGTCGTGATCGCGACCAGGCCCGCCGCGAGGCGAGCCGACGCCTAGAGCCGCCCGGGGGCGAAGGGCTGCTCGATCGGCGCCGTGGTCCAGCCCGGGTCCGCGGCCTCGACGAAGGCGCGCTCCGCGGCGACGCGGGCGAAGACCTCCGGGTCGCCGTCGCGGTCCCCGCAGGCGACGCCCCAGGAGTCGACGCCGACGACCGCCGGATCGTCGTCGAGCGCGCCGCGCAGCAGCGGGGCGCCGCTGTCGCCGTAGCACCCGGAGGCGAACGGCCGGACGCCGTCGGGGTCCTGGGTGCAGAGCATCACCCGGCGGCGGTACTGCCGGGCCTGACCCGGTGCGGCCCGGCGGATCTCCCGCCGGCAGGTCCGGTCGTCGCGGACGACGAGCGTGGCCGTGCGCAGGACCCCGAAGTTCCCCGGCTCGCCGGGATCCCCCGTCCCGTAGCCCAGGAGCGTCACGACGGCGCCCGGTCGGACGGGGCGCCACGACACCCGGACGGGCGCGACGGGCGCGTCGGCCTCGAGCTCCGCGAGCGCGACGTCGCGGTACGGCTCGGCCGGGTAGGTCGGCGTCAGGTACTGGAACCGCGGATGACGGGCGACCCGCACGACCCGCAGCCGCTCGCCCCCGATCGAGACCCGGGTCCGTCCCGGCGTGACCCGCGGGATGCAGTGCCCGGCGGTCAGGAGCCGCCGGGGCGCGACGAGCGTCGCGGTGCAGGCGTCCGCCAGCTGGACGACGGCGGGGTGGTCGGCCGGGGACACGCGCGCGCCGGCCACGACGGCCGAGGCGGTCGCGGGGACCAGCGCCCCGACGGCCACGACGGTGACGAGGCCGAGCGACACCGGGACGCCGTACGCCCGGCCGGGGGTGGCCTGCGGCATCGGCGCAGCGTAGCCCCCGGGTCGGCCGACGCGGGCCGGGCCGACGGGCCCCCGCCGCGACGGATCCTCCCGACCCGGTCGCCGCCCCCGCGGGAGCGCCGGGCCGCAGGGCCCGTGCGCACCGAGACGCCCTCGGGGGACCGGGCCGGAACGCCGGGTGGGGCGCCGCCAACTACCGGCATGTTGCGTCCGTGTCAAGACCCGCACGCGACCGCCAGGGGGTCGGGCGTCGCGGGTCCCTATCCTTTGACGGGAATGCCTTCCGCACGTACAGACCTCCGAACCGTCGCCATCGTCGCCCACGTCGACCACGGGAAGACCACCCTCGTCGACGCGATGCTGCGTCAGTCCGGCGCGCTGCACCGCGGCGAGGACTCCGACCGCATCATGGATTCCAACGACCAGGAGCGCGAGCGCGGGATCACGATCCTCGCCAAGCACACGGTCATCCAGTGGCGCGACACGACGGTCACCATCGTCGACACCCCCGGCCACGCCGACTTCGGCGGCGAGGTCGAGCGCGGCCTGGCCCTCGTCGACGGCGTCGTCCTGCTCGTCGACGCGGCCGAGGGCCCGCTGCCCCAGACGCGCTTCGTGCTCCGCAAGGCGCTCGAGGCGGACCTGCCGGTGATCCTCGTCGTCAACAAGATCGACCGCCCCGACGCGCAGATCGAGCAGGTCGTCTCCGACGTCGAGGAGCTCTTCCTCGAGCTCGACGCCAAGGACCACCAGCTCGAGTTCCCCGTCTACTACGCGATCGGCCGCGACGGTCGCGCCGGCATCCGCCCCGACGAGCTGGGCGAGGACCTCGCCGAGCTGCTCGACGGCATCCTCGAGGCGATCCCCGCCCCGACGTACGACCCCGACCACCCGCTGCAGGCGCAGGTCGGCAACCTCGACGCGTCCCCGTACCTCGGCCGCCTCGCGATCTCGAAGATCGCCCACGGCACGCTGCGCCGCGGTGACCAGGTGCTGTGGGTCAAGCGCGACGGCACGCAGGTCAAGGCGAAGGTCGGCGACCTCTTCAAGACGCAGGGCCTCGAGCGCGTCCCCGCCGACGAGATCGGCCCGGGCGAGATCGCCGCCATCGCCGGCTTCCCCGAGATCCAGCTGGGCGACACGCTCACGGACATCGAGGACCCGCGCCCGCTGCCGAACATCACGGTCGACGAGCCGTCGCTGGCGATGACCATCGGTGTCAACACCTCGCCGATGGCCGGCCGCGAGGGCGAGAAGCTGACCGCCCGCATGATCGAGGCCCGCCTGCAGGCCGAGCTGATCGGCAACGTGTCGCTGAAGGTCGAGCCGACGGAGCGCCCCGACACGTGGGAGGTCCACGGCCGCGGCGAGCTGCAGCTGGCCGTCCTCGTGGAGAACATGCGCCGCGAGGGCTTCGAGATGACGGTCGGCAAGCCGCGCGTCCTCGTCCGCACCACGGAGGACGGCAAGCGCGAGGAGCCGCAGGAGGCCGTCACGATCGACACGCCCGAGGAGCACCTGGGCGCGATCACGCAGCTGATGGCCGAGCGCAAGGGCCAGATGCTCGGCATGTCCGGCCACGGCACCGGCTGGATCCGCATGGACTTCCGGATCCCGGCCCGTGGCCTGATCGGCGTGCGCACCGAGTTCCTGACCACGACCCGCGGCGCGGGCATGATGCACTCGATCTTCGACGGCTGGGCGCCGTGGGCCGGCGAGATCCGCTCCCGCCAGGCCGGCTCGATGGTCTGCGACCGCACCGGCAAGATCACCGGCTACGCCGTGATCTCGATGCAGGACCGCGGCACGCTGTTCGTCTCCGTCGGCGACGAGGTCTACGAGGGCTCCGTCATCGGCGAGAACAAGCGCGCCGAGGACCTCGACGTCAACGCCGTGCGCGAGCGCAAGGTCACCAACATCCGCTCCGCCACCTCGGAGGAGCTCGTCAAGATCGTGCCGCCGCGCGAGATGACGCTGGACCAGGCGCTCGAGTTCATCGCCGACGACGAGTGCGTCGAGGTGACGCCGAAGAACGTCCGGCTGCGCAAGAACGTGCTCAACACGAGCGAGCGCCAGAAGGCCCAGAAGCAGAAGAAGCGCGGCGACGCCCCCAAGGCCTAGCCGTCCGGTCGGCGGGCCGCGGCCCGCCGACCGTCTCCCGGCGGGGCCGCGTCCGTCGCGCGCCCGCCGGCCGCTCGTCGCACGACGCCGCCCGCCGACCGGGCTACGCTGCTCCCGTGCGTGCGCTCCCCCGGTCCCGCCCGGTCCGCCTGGTCCTGGCCGTCGTCCTCGTGCTGGCCGCCGCCGTGGCCGGCAGCAACGGCTACGTGCTCGGCCGCGGGACCGGGGCGACCGACGACGTGGCGGGCGTCCGCCACGCGCAGACCGCGATCGTCCTCGGTGCGCTCGTCCAGCCGGACGGGCGGATGAGCGGGATGCTGCGCGACCGCGTCGACCGGGCGGTCGGGCTGTGGCGGGCCGGGAAGGTCGACCGGATCCTCGTCTCGGGGGACCATCTGCGGTGGGGCTACGACGAGCCGACCACGATGCGGGTCGCGCTGCAGCGGGCCGGCGTCCCGGCCCGGGCGATCTTCACCGACCACGCCGGCGTCGACACCCGCGCCACGATGGTGCGCGCGCGGGAGGTCTTCGACGTCGACTCCGCGGTCGTCGTCACGCAGGGCTTCCACATGGGCCGCGCCCTCTACCTGGCCCGGGCCGCCGGGCTGCGGGCCCAGGGCGTGACGAGCGACCTGCACCCCTACGGCGCGCAGGGCCGGCGCAGCACGCTGCGCGAGGTCCTCGCCCGCGCCAAGAGCGTCGCCGCGCAGGTCACCGGCGCCCGCGTCCTGCTGGGGCCGGAGCACCCGATCACCGGCGACGGTCGCACGACCTGGGGGCCGTCCGGACCGCCCGTGGCGACCGGTGCCGCCCGGCCGCTCGTCCTCCGGCCGGCCCTCGCCCCGGCCGCGGAGCCGGACGGGCCGGATCCGTCCATCGCCGACGGCCGTGCCCAGCGCGCGCTCGACGCCGCCCGCGAGCGCTGGGCGGCCCGCGGCCTGCGGAGCTACCGGATGCGGCCGGCCCTCAGCTGCTTCTGCCCGCCCGAGGTCCGGGCCCCGCGCACGGTCCAGGTCCGTCGGGGCCGACCGGTCGGTGCCGTGCCCGACGCCCTGCGGCGGTTCGCCACGGTCCCGCGGCTGTTCGCCCGCGTCCAGGAGGCCATCGATGCGGGCGTCGCGTCCCTGACCGTCTCGTACGCGTCGGGGACCGGTCGGCCGACGTCGCTGAGCGTCGACCGCAGCAGGGCGATCGCCGACGAGGAGACCGTCGTGACCGTCGACCGGTTCCGGATCGCCCGCTGACCGACGCGACGGCCGCCCCGCGCTAGCCTCGGTCGATGGCGACCCCGTCCGACTCGCGCATCCGCGAGACGATCGACGAGCTCCTCGACGCCCGGCGCGACGGGGCCACGATCTGCCCGTCGGAGGCCGCCCGCGCGCTGCGGCCCGGCGGCGAGTGGCGCGAACTGATGGACGACGTCCGCCGGGTCGCGGCCGACGAGACCGCGGCGGGCCGCCTCGAGATCCGTCAGGGCGGCGAGCGCGTGGAGCCGGGCGCGAAGGGCCCGATCCGTCTCGCGCGGCCGTAGGCGGCAGGCCTCCCGCCAGGCACCCCGAGCACCGCCGGAGCTCCCCGCTCGCTCAGTCCGGTGTGTTCGCCCCGAACCGCCGCGCCAGGGCGCGCGACTCGCGGTCCATCCGCGGGATCAGGCGGTGGCCGAGGAGGCCCATGGTCGCCTCCCCCGCGCGGCTGGTCATCGCCGGGCGGGTCCAGCGGAGCAGCGCGATGCCGCGCGGGACCATCGTCCGTCGACGTCGCGCCGCGATGCCCTCGGCCAGGGCCGCCGCGGCGGCGGCCGGGGTCGTCGTCGCCCGGAGCGGCCACGGCAGGCGCCGGCGGAGCAGCCGCATGCTCGGCAGCAGCTCGTCGACGTCGCGGACCAGGTCCGTGTCGACCCACGAGAGGTAGGCGCAGCCGACGGTCGCGCCGGTCGGCCGCAGCTCCTGCGACAGGGCGTCCGCGAACGCCTCCACCCCCGCCTTGCTCGCGGTGTAGGCCGCCATCCCGGCCGTCGGGCCCAGCGCCGAGGCCGAGGAGACCACGAGCACGTGCCCCCGCGCATCGATCACCGGCTGCACCGCCGCGCTCACGGTCCGCACGACGCCCTGGAGGTTGACGTCGATGGTGCGCAGCAGGTCCTCCGTCGGCGACCCCGCGACGGTGCCGAGGTTGACGATCCCCGCGTTGGCGACGACGACGTCGAGGCCGCCGAACCGCTCCACGGTGCCGTCCACCGCGGCGCGCACGGCGTCGAGGTCGCGGACGTCGGCCGAGAACCACGCGTGCCGATCACCATCCGACCCCTCGAGCTCCGCGCACAGGGCCGCCAGCCGCTCGTCCTCCAGGCCGACGAGCGACACCCGGGCGCCCCGGCCGGCCAGGTCCCGGGCCAGCGCCGCGCCGATGCCCCGGGCGGCACCGGTGATCAGGACCCGGCGGCCGACGAGGTCCGGGAACGGCGCGGAGCGGGCGGTCATCCCTGCAGGCTGCCACGGCCGCGGGCACGGCGCCCCGGTGCATCCGACCGCCCCGGCCGCCTCGGACCCTCGGGATGCGCGACACGTCCTTCGAGCTCGTCGACGACTCCGGCGCGGTCCGCGCGCGCCTGGGGGTGACGCCCGACGGCGGGGTCGCCCTGGACCTCGCCGACGGCGACGGCCGCATCCGGGTGACCGTCGGCGTCGAGCCCGCGGGGTCCGCCTCGATCAAGGTCGCCGACCGCGAGGGCACCTTCCGCGCGGCGCTCGGCACGTGGATCGACGGGTCGTCGTCGGTCGAGCTCTTCGACGCAGGGCGCAACCACCGCATCAGCCTCGGCGAGGGCGGCGGTCGGCCGACCGGCCTGTCGGTCTGGGACGGGGCGGGGAAGCTGCGGGCGCTCCTGGCCGAGGGGCCGCACCCCGACCGCGAGGCCAGCGCGGAGTTCTGGGACCGCGACGGCCACTACCGGGCCGGTGTCGGGGTGTGGCCCGACGGCGGGACGGGCGTCGAGCTGCTCGACGAGCAGGGCACGCTGCGCGGCCGCGTCGGGCAGCGGCCGGACCCGCCGCGGGCCCCGTCGACCGTCGAGCTCTACGGCGCCGACGGCGCGTTCCGCGTCGCGGCGGGCGAGTACCCCGACGGCGCCGGGCGGATCAACCTCTGGGACGGCGAGGGCCGGTCGATGGCGGGCCCGCTGCTGGAACCGTCCGCCGAGGAGGCCGCGCCGGACGCCGGTGACGCCCCGCCCGCGGGCGCCTGAGGCCGCCGCGTGGCCGGCGGTCAGGTCAGGTCGTCCACCGGTTCGACCGCGACCGACAGGAGCTCCTTGGCGACCTTCGCCGGCTCCGGGACGACGAAGAGGTGGGTGGTGCCGCGGCCGACGTCGAGGGCCAGCCGCGGACGCAGGCCGCCGGAGAACGCGTCGAGGACGCTGAGCGGGGACGCGCGGAAGCCCGTGACGTCGGCCAGCGGGACCTCCCAGTCCTCCGCGTGCAGCCGGCGCTCGAGGGCGCTGGGCCGGAAGTGCAGGGTCTCGCCCTCGACGACCAGCTCCCCGCCGACGGCCTTGAAGCGTCCCGTCACGCGGCTGACCTTCTTCTTCCACCGCTCCCGAGGCACGACCGGGGTTCTACCAGCCGATCGCCCCGGCCTCCGCCCCGGGCGCCCTGCCGCTCGTGGTGGACGCCAGCGTGCCGCACCGCCGCTCGTCCCGGAACCCCGCCGGGCCTCAGCCGCGCAGCTCCGCGGCCGGCAGGTCGTCCGGGTTGGGCACGTCGGCGACGCCGCGGGGCTCGCCGTCCCAGGTCGCGAACGCCTGGGCGTCGCGCGGCTCGTGGTCCTCGCCGGAGCCGCCGAGGGCGAGGAACGAGACACGCTCCGGGCCGCGGTTGATCATCTGCCGCCGGACCTCGGGCGCGATCCGCACGAGCTCGTCGGGCCCGAAGTCCTGCTCCCCGTCCTCGAAGGCGATCGTCAGGCGCCCGGAGAGGACGACGAAGACCTCCTCCTGACGCTCGTGCCGGTGGATCCGCATCCGCTGTCCGGGCTCGAGGACCATCTGGTTGATCCCGAAGCTCGTGACGCCGAGCGGCTTGCGCAGCCGGACGAACCGCTCGGGCGCGGTCTCCTGCAGCTTGGCGGAGGTGAAGTGGTCGGCCATGCCCCGACCCTAACGGCCCCGCCCCGCCCGACCGGACCGGGCGGCGACCGCCCCGCTACTCGGTCTCGCCCTGCTGCTCGTTCTCGTAGCGCGTGGTCTGGGCCTGCGAGTCGGTGCGGCCGTCGCCGTAGCGGACGGTGCGGGTGACGGTGATCTGGAAGTCGCCGCCGTCGGCCTTCTCGCGATCGCCGGCCTTCGCGGTGACGCGCCGGCCGCCGTTGTCGCCGTAGAGGGTGACGGTCACGCCGGCGTCGTCGTAGCTCGTCCGGACGAGCACCGGGACCTCGGTGTCGTTCGTCCAGCGCATGTCGATGTCGGGGAAGTTCAGCGTCGACTCGCGGCCCGGCGGATAGCGGTCGATGTAGAGGCTGTGGGCGCGGTGCGCGTCGATCTGCAGGCCGGCGAAGTAGGCCGCGTTGTACATCGTGGTGGAGAACTGCGACACGCCGCCGCCGACGGAGGGCTCGATGCGGTTGTTCGCGATGAACGGTGCCTCGACGTAGCCCTTGGCCTTCGTCCGCTCGCCGGTGATGCCGTTGAGCGAGAACTGCTGGCCCGGGGCGATCAGCGTGCCGTCGACCGTCCGCGCCATCTGCCGGATGTTCGTGACGCGCGGCTGCCCGGGGACGTAGGGCGTCGTGAACGTGCCGATGACGGAGTCGATCCTGCGGGCGGTGGCCGAGGTCACCTTGGGCTGCACCGCCACGCGGGGGACGGAGACGGAGTGCTTCCCGGCCGCGACCGCGGACTCGATGCGGGAGGCCAGGCGGTCTCGACGCACCTCGCGGCCGACGCGGCCGGCCTTCACCGTCACCGACGCGCTCCTCGGCCGCCAGGTGACGTCGCCCTTGTCGGTCAGGCTCGCGGACGTCGCGGGTGCGCTCACCGTGGCGTTGCGCGGCAGCTTGCGGCCGCGCTTCTCGACGCGGTCCAGCAGAGCGCTCAGCGCCTCCCCGCCGGCGCCGAGCTCGGCACGGCGTCCGCCCTGCCGGCTCTCGAGCGCGAGGATCGCGGCGGTCTGCGCCGTGGTGAGCGTCAGCGGGCTGCCGGCCCCGGTCAGGCGCAGCGGCTGGCGCAGGTAGTCCTCCGCCTCGCTGGCGATCTCCTGCAGCTGCGACTCGGGTGCCGCGTCGACCGACCGCAGGGGCACGTCGAACGTGGTGCCGTCCCCCTCGCGCAGCTCGCGGCGCACGCGGGCGACGAGCGCGGACATGTCGACCGCGCGTCCCGCCCGCGGCTTCGTGGTCGAGACCTGGAGCGTCTCGGGATCGACCTTCAGGGCTCCGGCGTAGGCGCCACGGGCGACCTTGCGCGCCACCGGCGCGAGGGCCTTCCGCGCCTTGGCCTCGTCGAACGAGGAGCGGACCGGCACCGTCCGGGCCGAGACGTAGCCGCGCAGCGGGCCCACGAGGGCGTTCAGGGTGCCGTCGCGGCCGGCGGCGACCGCGGCGCGCGCGATCCCCTGCAGGTCGACCGCGTAGCCCAGGTCGGCGGCCTTGATCGTCACGACGTCCCCGGCGGCCCGCAGACGCAGCGTGCGCTGGTCCCCGACGACCGGACGCAGGCGCGAGGCGATCCGCGTGGTCGTGATGCCGCCGACGTCGACGCCCGCCACGCGGGTCCCGGGCAGGGCCTCGCCGTCGTGACCGGCGCGGACCACGAGCGAGGCGACGACGAGGACGAGCACGAGCGCGAGCACGACGATCGCGGCCAGGGGTGCGCCGCGGAGACGGCCGCCGCCGGAGGGCGCCGGTCCGGCCGGGCGGCCCGTCGGCGTGCGCGGCGGACCGGCCGACCCCGTGGGCGCGGCGCGCCGTCCGGCGGCGCCGCCGGACGACCGCGGGCCACGGGAGCGGGATCCCTCGACGGAGCGGGGGTTCTGGGCGCCTTCGGCACCGCCCTTCGGGGTCGGGCGCGGCGGCCGGGGGCGGCGGGGCTCGGGCATCGGCAGCGATCGACGGTAGCCCCCGTGCCGAAGAGACGCGCCGCCGCCGGGACCCCTGCACGTCGTCTTGCGCGGACGTACCCCGTCCGCAACGCGACGGGCGCTTCCCAGCCTGGTCACGCGGCCATGACCGGCGTCACATACGATGGTTGCATGGTTTCTACACCTTCTTCGTCGACCTCCAGCCCCTCCCCCGCCCCCTGGCTCTGGGACGACGGCGACTACGCCGTCACGGCACGGGACCTCCACCGCCTGTCGGTCGAAGCGGTCCGACGGGCCGGACCGCAGTCTGGGCAGCCGGTGCTAGACCTGGGCACCGGCACCGGCAACGCGGCGCTCCTCGCCGCCCGGACGGGCGCCCGGGTGACGGGCGTCGACCTGGCGGACCGCCTGCTGGAGGAGGCGCGCGGCCGCGCCGCCGACGCCGGCCTGGCGATCGACTTCGTCCACGGCGACCTCCACGCGCTGCCGTTCGCCGACGGGAGCTTCGACGTCGCGCTGTCGGTCTCGGCCGCGGTCCTCGTCCCCGGCGCCCGGCAGACCGCGCACGAGCTGGTCCGGGTCCTGCGCCCCGGCGGCCACGCCGTGGTCGTCGGCTGGCACGAGGACTCGATCCTCGGCCGCCTGTCGACGCACTTCCCGGTCGTCTCCCCCGAACTGATCGCGGAGGACCCTGGCTGGTACTCCCCCGACCGCGTCGAGCGGCTCTTCGCGCCCCACCCGGTGACGGTCGCCGTGGAGGAGATCCCGTTCGGCTTCGAGGCCGCCGGCGAGGACGAGCTCGTCGCACGGATGACCGGGACGCACCCCGTCCTGGTCGACGCGCGGGCGCGGCTGGACGACGACGCCTGGGACGCGGTCGCCGACGGCCTGCGGGCCACGATCCACGAGCACGCACGACCCACCGACGACGGCGGTGTGCGCCTGCCGGCCCGCTGCCTCGTCGTCGAGATCCTCAAGGACGCCTGAGCGGTCGCGCGGCGCCCCGGGACGCCCGGCGGCGGGACCCGCGGCCGGCCGGCCGGGCGCCCCGCCCCCTCAGGTCGCGGGGACGTCCGCCGGCCGCGGGACGGCGGCCGCGGCGACGGCGCGGTCGATGAACGCCAGCTTCTCGACCACCGGCGGCGACAGCACGAACGGATAGAGGTCCTGGCTGCCGAGGCTGCGGTTCAGCGCGTTCAGCGCGTAGGAGACCGGCAGCCACTGCTCCAGCGCCTCGGGGAAGCGTCCGACGACCGGTGCCTCGACGCGTCCGGCGAAGGTGCCGCTGGGGTCCGTCACGTGCTCCGGGCCGGCGACGGAGACCCGGTAGGACGCCGCGGTCTGCAGCGCGTCCCACAGGTGCAGGTAGTGGGCCCAGGTCTCGGCCCAGTCCTCCATCGGGTGCATCGTCGCGTAGGCGCTGATGTGCCGGTCCTCCCAGTCGTCGGGTGCACCCTCGGCGTAGTGGCGGTCCAGCGCGGCGCCGTAGTCCTCGGTGTCGTCGCCGAACAGCCCGCGCGCCTCGGCCAGGCGCGCCTCGTCGCCGGCGTCCGCGACCAGGACGGTCCAGTAGTAGTGGCCGACCTCGTGGCGCAGGTGCCCGAGCATCGTGCGGTAGGGCTCGGCGAGCTGCTCGCGCATCTTCACGCGATGGACGTCGTCCTCCTCGGCCAGGTCGATCGTCACGACGCCGTCGGCGTGCCCGGTGGTGACGGGCGCCACGGCGCTCGACAGCAGGTCGAAGATCAGCCCGCCCGGCTCTTCCTGGCCGTCGGCGATCGGTAGCCCGAGCTCGAGCAGCTCGAAGTGCAGGCGCCGCTTCTGCCGCTCGGCACCGGCGAGGCGCTCGAGACCCTCGGTGTCGCTGTCCGCCGGGCGGGTGCGGGTCAGCGCGCAGCTCGCGCACAGGGCCTCGCGGGGCGCGCCCGCGTTCGGGTCGGGGCCGTCGACCGGGACGGCGGGCGCCGTCGGCGGGGCGAGCCAGTTGCAGTGGATCAGCGTCGCGTTGGCGCACCGGTCGCGTCCCTCGACGGCCTGGGTGGCCGCGTCGGCGACGGCGACGGTGCCGAAGTCCAGGGCGACGAGGCCGCGGGTGGCCGGGTCGAACGCCATCGCCGCACCGCAGTGCAGGCACCGGTCGCTCTCGAAGGTCACCAGGCGTGAGCAGACGGGGCAGGAGAAGGCGCGCATCGACCGGTCACTGTGCCCGATCGCCCGACGGGGCAACCCGGCGGCGGCGGACGACGGACGGATCGCGCCCGGTCGCACACCGACCCGGGGCGGGGCCGGCGTGCTGCCCGGTCACGGACCGCGGCCCGGCGGGTGCGTGCGCACCCCCGGGCCGCCGGCGCGGATCAGGAGGTGGCGCCCTCGTCCTTGGGCGCCTCCTGGCGGTCCTCGTCGTTGGACTCGCCCGGCTTGGGGTCCGCGCGGACGACGGTCTCGCAGGAGCCGTTCGGGGCCGCCGCCGTCGCGTCCACGATCTGGTCGGCGTTGTCGAGATCGGCGCGGTCCTTGCCCTCGCCGCACGTGATCCGGTCGACCTCGCCGTCGCGGGTGCGGACGCGGTCGTTCCCGGCGCCCGCGTTGATGGTGTCGCCGACCTGGTCGACGGCGCCGCCCGGGCCGGGGGTCACGTCGGCCTTGGCGAGCGCCCAGAGGCGGTCGCTGCCGGCGCCGCCCTCGATCGTGTCGACGCCGCGGTTGGCGTAGATCGTGTCGTTGCCGGCACCGCCGTCGAGGGCGTCGTCGCCGCGGCCGCCCGCGATGCGGTCCGCGCCGCGCTCGCCGAACGCCTTGTCGTTGCCGGTGCTGCCCGAGAGGCGGTCGTGCGAGTCGCCGCCGTAGAGCGTGTCGTTCCCGGCGCCGCCGATGAGACGGTCGTAGGACGTGCGGTCGCCGGTGTCGTTCGCGTCGCCGCGCAGGACGTCGTCGCCGGACTGGCCGTTCAGGAAGTCGTTGCCGCTCTCGCCGAACAGGCTGTCGTTGCCGGAGCCGCCGAAGATGCGGTCGTAGCCGGCGCCGCCCCGGAGGGTGTCGACGCCGCCGAAGCCGAAGATCCGGTCGTTGCCGCCGCGACCGTCGATGGCGTCCGCCACGCCGGTGCCGCGGAGCAGCTCGCCGCGGTCGGTGCCGTTCGTGTTCGCGGCGGAGGCGGCGGTCGGGGCGAGGGCGAGGGCGCAGGCGGCCAGGAGGGTGGCGCGGCGGGCGGTGGTGCGGTGGAGCTTCATGGGTCGGGTCCTCGTGCGTCGGGGGCTGGGGTGGTGGGAGGGTTATCGCCGCCCCGGCCCTCGCCGTGGGGCATCTCTCACCGGCGCCTCACGCTCCATGAGGGCTCCGTGAGGGCACCCCGTCCGATCGTGAGAGGGCCGTGAGGAACCCGCCTCCCGGCGTCGTTCCCCGTGCAACGATGCGGGTCGTCCCGCGATCCGCCCGCGCCCCCTGGACCCTTCGATGTTCCGCTTCCTCTCCTGCCTCCTGGTCCTCGTCGTGCTCTGCGTCGGCGTGGTCGCCGCCGAGCCCGCGCTCGACCCGGTCGACACGGCGGAGGCCCGGGCACTCGCCGTGTGCCCCACCGCCAAGCGTCCCCGGGCGCAGTACGCCCGCTGCTACGTGGATCGCCCGCCGTACGGCAACGACTTCTTCAACGGCACGGGGGCGAAGGAGTACTTCAACGGCGGCCCCGGCAACGACAAGATCGTCGCGCGGGGCGGGGCGGACCGCATCATCGGCGGCCCGGGGCAGGACCGCATCAGCGCGGGCGACGGCAACAACGTGATCCTCGTCCGCGACGGCGAGGTCGACCGGGTCGCCTGCGGACGCGGGCGCAACACGATCCAGCGCGACGCGATCGACGTCATCAGCCCCAACTGCTACGGCCGATGAGCTCCTCCGACGGCTCCGGGCGCCCGGTCGTGCTGCTGGTCGACGACGACGCGTCGATCAGGCGCACCCTCGGCGTCGGCCTCGAGCTCGAGGGGTTCGCGGTGGTCCCGGCCTCCGGCGGCCGTGCCGCGCTCGAGGCCGTCCCGCGGGTCCGGCCCGCCGCGATGCTGCTGGACCTGACGATGCCCGACCTCGACGGCCTGGAGGTCCTCAAGCGCCTGCGCGCCGCCGGCGAGGAGGTCCCCGTCTGCGTGCTCTCGGCCCGCGACGAGGTCGACGACCGGGTCTCCGGCCTGCAGGCCGGAGCCGACGACTACGTCGTCAAGCCCTTCGCGCTCGAGGAGGTCGTCGCCCGGCTCAACGCGCTGCTGCGCCGCCGTCCGCCCGAGGACGACCAGCGACTCGTCGTCGGCGACCTCGAGCTGTGCCCGTCGAGCCTGACGGCCTCTCGCGGGGGCCGCGACCTCGAGCTGACCCGCCGCGAGTTCGAGCTGCTGCACCTGTTCCTGCGGCACCCGGGGGAGATCCTCGACCGGCGCACCCTCCACGAGGACGTCTGGGGCTACACGTTCGACCCCGGCACGAACGTCGCCGACGTCTTCGTCGGCTACCTGCGCCGCAAGCTGGAGTCCGTCGGCGAACCGCGCGTGATCCACACGGTCCGCGGCGTCGGCTTCGTGCTGCGACCCTGAGGGCGTGCTCCTCCACCGCCTGCGCGCTCTGCTGGGCGACCTCCGGCCGAAGAGCCTGCGCAGCCGGCTGACCCTGGGGATCGTCGCCGTCCTCGCCGTCGTGCTGTTCCTCGGTGGCGCCTACGTGGCGCGCGAGGCCGACCGGACGGAACGCCAGTCGGTCGACGACCGGCTCGCGCGCACCGCCGAGCTGCTCGACAAGATCGCGGAGGACCTCGCCAACGGCGGCGCGGCGAACGCGAGCCCGGCCGAGGTCCGCGAGGAACGCAAGCAGGACATCAAGCTCAGCCGGGTGCTCCGGGCCACGCGCAGCAGCCTGATCATCTCGGTCTTCGACGAGCCGGTCTACGAGCAGGGGGTGCGGCTCCCGCCGCTCGCACCGACACCGCTGGGGTTCACCACCCGCGAGGTCGGCGGCCGGCGCCTGCGGATCTTCACGAAGATCGTCGTGGAGGACGGCATCGGCGGCGCCATCCGCCTGCAGGCGACGGCCGACCTCAGCCAGGCCGAGTCGCGGCAGGTCGCGCTCCGCCGGCGGCTTCTGGTCGTCGGCGCCGTGATGCTCCTGCTCGCCGGGCTCGCGACGTCGGTCGCCGCGGGCTACGTCCTGCGCCCGCTGCGGCGCCTGCGCGACGAGGCCCGCGGCATCGAGGGCGAGTCCGACCTCGACACGCGCCTGCCGACCGCCGGACCGCGCGAGATCAGCGCGCTCGCCGGCTCGTTCAACGCGATGCTGCGGCGGCTGCAGCGCTCCGCCGACGATCGCAGCCAGGCGCTCGACGCGACCCGGCGCTTCGCCGCCGACGTCGGCCACGAGATCCGCACGCCGCTGACCAGCGTGCAGGCCGCGCTGTCGACGATCCACCGCCATCCCGACGTGCCGGCCGACACCCGGTCGATGATGATCGACGAGGCGCTGGGCGAGAACCGGCGGCTGGTGCTGCTGCTCGACGGGCTGCAGGCGCTGGCCCGCGGCGACGCCAACTCGGTCGCGCAGGCCGACGTCGACCTGGCGTCCGTCGTGGCGGAGGCCGTCGCCGCCACCCAGCAGGGCACCACCGGGGCGACCCTCGTGCCCGACCTGCCCGACGACGCGGTCGTCGTTCGCGGGTGGGAGCCGGGGCTGCGGTCCCTCGTGGACAACCTGCTGCGCAACGCCGTCCGCCACGGGCGGCCCGACGGGCGGGTCGTCGTGGCCCTGCGACCGGGCTCCCCGGTCGAGGGACCCTGCCTGGTGGTCGAGGACGACGGCGACGGCATCGCGCCGGAGGAGCGGGAGCGCGTCTTCGAGCCGTTCGCCCGGGCGGCGGGCACCGTCGCGCCCGGCTCGGGACTCGGGCTGGCGATCGTCGCCCAGCAGGCCCGGCACCACGACGCGATCGTCGCGATCGAGGACGCGCCGACCGGCGGCGCGCGGTTCGTCGTCCGGTTCCCGCGCTCGGCGTAGGGCCCGGCGCCGGGGCCGTCAGGCCCGGTCCCCGCGGACCGGGAACCCGTCCTCGTCCTCGGCCCAGTCGAACTCCTCGTCCGCGCCGGGCTCGCGACGACGCAGCCACAGGACCGCCCCGGCGACGACGATGATCGGGGGCGCCGCGAAGGCCAGCGCCAGCGCACCGCTGAGGTGGTGGGCGACGACGAGCAGGGCGCCGAGCAGCGGGGTCATGCGGGGGGCCTTGCGGGGCCGCGGGGCGCCATCCGGCTACGGTAGCGTTTCTACGGTTCCGTAGGCGATCGGTCGGCCCCGATCCGTGCAAGACTCACAGGCGTGTCCTCACGGTCGAAATCGCCCCGTCGCCGACCGGCGCCGCGGCTGCCGCCGGAGCAGCGTCGGGAGCAGCTGCTGGACACGACCCTCGAGCTCGTCACGGACGCCCGCTCGTTCGACGACGTGTCCATGGAGTCGGTGGCCCGAGCGGCCGGCGTCACCAAGCCGGTCGTCTACGACTTCTTCGCCAACCGCGGCGAGCTGCTGGCCGGGCTGATCGAACGCGAGGAGCAGCGGACGCTCGCCGAGCTCGCCTCGGCGATCCCCGCCCCGCCGTGGCTGGACCAGGACCCCGACGACGTGCTGAAGCAGGCGATCGTCACCTTCCTCGACGCGGTGCAGAAGAACCCGCGCCGCTGGATCCTCATCCTCCACCCCGTCGAGGGCACGCCGGAGGAGATCCGGGCGAAGGTCGAGCAGATCCGCGAGGGCATCGTCCGCCTCGCCACGGACCTGCTGGGCGTCGGCCTGGCGGTGCGCCAGAGCTCCACCGACATCGACCTCGACCTCGTCTCCCGCATGCTGGTGGGCAACGCCGAGGAGGGCGCCCGCCTGATGCTCCAGCGCCCCGACGACTACCCGCGGGAGCGCCTGCTCGGCTTCGTCGACTGGATGACCCGGATCATCCCGCGCGCCGCGCCGTACCCCGTGTCGCTCCAGCGGACCCTGGCCGAGCTCGGGCCCGAGGACCCGATCCGCCTGCTGATCGCCGAGCGCGCGGGCAACATGGCCTCGGGCAACGGCCTGCTCTGAGCCGCGGACGCGGCGGCCGGCGCGCCTGCCACCGTGGACCCGGGGCGGCCGCATCCCGGACGTGACGTCCGGCGTTGCGGCGTCCCGAGCGTGACGCCTGACGCGCCCGGGCCCCGAAGGTGACGCCTGACGCACCCGGGCGGTGACCGACGCCCGCGACCGCCCCTCGGCGGCCGCGCAGGATGGATCCATCAGCGCAGGGCACCCCGCCCGGCGCACCACGATCCACGGAGCACACCATGTTCGACCGCACCCGCAGCACCCCGTCCGCCGTCTCCTCCACCGACACCGACGACGCAGCCGTCGCGCCCCGCCGCCGCCCGTCCTCCGCCCACCTGACCGCCGGCCTGGCGCTCTTCGTGGCCCTCGGAGGCACGAGCATGGCGGCCGCCTCGCTGGCGAAGAACAGCGTCGGCACGTCGCAGCTGAGGCCGGCCGCCGTCAAGACCAGCGACGTCGCGACGGGCGCGATCACGTCGGTCAAGGTCAAGGACGGCTCGCTCGTCAAGGGCGACTTCAAGGCCGGCGAGCTGCCCGGTGGCGCCACCGGGGCCACCGGGGCCACCGGCCCGCAGGGCGCTCCGGGCGCCGCCGGGGCGAAGGGCGAGAAGGGTGAGAAGGGCGACCCCGGGACGGCAGGCACGAACGGCACGAACGGCGTGTCCGGGTACGAGGTCGTGACCGGCACCGCCGTCACGGTCGCCAACAACGCCTCGAGCGTCGCGTCGGTCTTCTGCCCCGCCGGCAAGAAGCCGGTCGGCGGCGGCGTCGCCATCCCGAACTCGGCCGGCATCGTGGTCAACCGCTCGGGCTTCTCCGGCGCCGGCTGGATCGTCCGGGTGACGAACTCCTCGGGCAGCTCGGAGGACTACACCCCGCAGGTCTCCTGCATCACCGTCGACTGACCCCCGGCCCGGCCGGCCGGCCCGCCCGCCCGTCCCCGCATCGATCGCCCGGCTCCGCCGGGCGATCGGCCGTTCCCGCGTCCGCCGGGACCGTCTGACAGGCTGGGACGCCGATGGGGGAGCGACGACGCCGGCCGTACGCGCCGAGGATGGCGCCCGACGCCCGGCGGGAGCAGCTGCTCGACGCCGCGCTCCAGGTGATCTCGCGCGACGGCTACGCCGCGGTGTCCATCGAGGCGATCGCCCGCGAGGCCGAGGTCACCCGCCCCGTCGTCTACAACGTCTTCGACGGCCTGACCCCCCTGCTGTTCGCGCTCCTGGACCGCCAGGAGCAGCGGGCGCTCGGCCGGCTGAGCGAGGCGATCACGCCCGTCCCCGATCCGGCCGACCTGCCCGGCCACCTGACCCGCACGGTGCGCGAGCTCGTCGCGATGGTGCTCGAGGACCCGCTGCTCTGGCGTCCGATCTTCCTGACGCACGGCGGGACCCCGGCGGCCGTGCTGGAGCGCGTCGACCGCGACCGCGAGGTCGTCCGGGAGCGGATCGAGGAGACGCTCGGCCCCGTCCTGGTCCACCGGGCCGACGGCCCGCCGCTGGACGCCGCGATCGTCTCGCACGCGCTGGTCGGCATCGGCGAGCACTTCGCCCGCCTGCTCCTGGAGCGCCCCGGCGACGTCGACGTCGAGGCCCTGACGTCGACGGTCGCCGGGCTGCTCGCCGCCGTCGGCCCCTGAGCGGACGGCCCGCCGCGGCCGCCGCGGGGTCAGCCCGCGACGGGCGTGGCGTAGCGGTCGCCCGCCGCGACGAGGCGCCGGATCGCCTGCGTCGTCTGCTCCGGGGCCTCCAGCGGCGCCATGTGGCCGACGTCGGGCAGCTCGATCATCTCGAGCACCTCGTCGAGGGCCTCGGTCATCTTCTTCGCGTGCACCGGCGGGGTCAGGCGGTCCTCGCGGCCCACGAGGACGATGGTCGGCACGTCGATCGCGTCGAGGCCGTCGAGGAGCTCGATCCGGCTGATCGAGCTGCCCGTGTTGGCGCGGACGTCGCGCGGGCAGCTGAGCACCATCTGCTCGCAGAACGCGACCGTCGCCGGGCTGGCCGCCCCGCACAGCGCGATGTACCGCACGGCACGGGAGATCAGCGGCGTGGCCCGGGTGGGGATCGGCGCCTTGCTGCCGAGCAGCAGCTGGCCGAGCTCCTGCTGGACCCGCTCGCCGACGCCCGGCGCGGGCAGGATCAGGGACGACGTGACGAGGTCGCCCAGACCGGTCGAGAACAGCCCGACGGCCGCGACGCGGTCCAGCAGGCTCTCACCGCGGTCCGCGGCCCAGGCGACGATCGTCATCGCACCGAGGGAGTGGCCGACCAGGACGGCCTTCTCGCCCTCGGGGACCGTCGCCCGCAGGACGCTCTCGAGGTCGTCCCGGTAGGCGTCGATGGAGTAGTCCCCGCCGCTGGACGGCGCGCTCTTCCCGTGGCCGCGCAGGTCGTAGGCGACGATCCGGAACTCGTCCTGGAGCGCCTGGATCTGCAGCGTCCAGAACTCGATCGCGCAGGTCCAGCCGTGCACCAGCACGATCGTCGGTGCGTCCTCGGGCCCGTAGACCCGGACGCGCAGGGCGGTGCCGTCGCCCGCGCGCACGCCGACGGGACGGCCCTTCAGCGACACGTCGAGCGCGGGCTTGATCGGATCCGCGTCGATCCGGCGCCGGTCCGCTCGGTACGCCGCGGTCCAGGCCGCACCGCCCGCCGCCGCGACCGACACGAGTGCTCGCCGGGTGCTCCACCGCTTCATGCCCGCCATCCTACGCCTCCGTAGGCGTGACGTCGGGGCGGCTGCGGCCGCTCAGGCCGTGGCGTGCGCCGGGCCGTGTGGTCGGTCGTCGTCGTCGACCGGGACGACCTCGGCGTCCGGCGACGGGCGACCGATGGCGACGAGGGCGACCGCACCGGGCAGCGCGGGCAGCCAGGTCGAGACGAGCCGCTGGGTCAGGCTCGCCAGCACGGCGATGTCGCCCGAGACGCCGAACGCGATCAGCATGCCGAGCAGGCCGGCCTCGACGCCCAGGCCGCCCGGGATCGGCAGCAGGTTGGCGACCTGACCGATGAGGTAGGCCATCGTGACGTCGAGCACGTTGGGCGACGCGCCGAACGCGTGACAGGCGGCCCAGAGGACCGCCGCGTCGGCCAGCCACCAGAGCGCGCCGCCGAAGATCGCCGAGTCGCGCTCCCGGACCAGGGTCGAGACGGTGTGGACCCCGTCGTCGAGCGTGCCCGGGACCGACGCGAGGATCCGCGCCACGCGGCCCTCGCGCTCGGCGGAGCGGTCGGCCAGCCGGCGCAGCAGCGGCCGCCCGAGCGCGGCGACCAGCAGGATCAGCGCCGCGATGCCGGCGGGGACGATCGTGATCGCGTTGTGCCCGTGGCCGGCGACGAAGAGCGCGGCGCCGGCCACCGCGATCAGCAGGATGAACCAGACGTAGATGATCGCGATCTGCGCGGCCACGGTCGCCGCCGCGTGGCGGGCGTCCAGGCCGTGACGACGCAGCGCGTAGGTGGTCGAGGCGATGCCGCCCGCACCGGCGGTGGCGAGCAGCCGCGTGGCCGCGACGCCGGCCAGGACGATGCGCCAGCTCGTGAAGCGCGGGAGCCGCAGCCCGGCGCGCCGGGCGGTCGCGTTGAACACCAGGACGTAGCCGGCGAAGGAGAAGCCCTCGAGCACCACGGCGACGACGAGCCAGACCGGGTCGCCCTGACGGACCTTGTCCCACGTCTCGTCGAGGAAGCCGACGTGCGGCGCGAGCAGCCGGACGGCGACGATCAGCGCCACCATGACGCCGATCCCGATCAGGATCCGCTTGAACAGGCCCCCGACGTGCGGCGCCTCGTCGTGCGACGGCGGGCCGCTCGGTGCGATCGGCGGATCGGCCACCGCGCCCGGGGCGGACGGGTCGCGCGGGAAGGGGTGCCCGACGGCGGTTGGTCGCTGTGGGTCGTCGGAAGGGGACACGGGCGTCCGTGGCTCGGCGGCCGGATCGTCCGGACCGCCTCGGGGCTCGTCCGGTGCGGCCGAGCTGTGCGGCCCTGGCTGCACCGGTTCATCCTCGCACGCGGCCCCATCCGGCGCGATCCCTGGGGGATTCCGTGCCCTCCGCGGCGCTCCCGGGCCACCCCGGTATCGTCCGGCGCCACGCGGCGACGCGGGAAACGCAGTGCAAGTCTGCGACGGTCGCGCCACGGTGACCGTCCGGGCCGCAGGTCCTCCCCGCCGCGACGGGGCCGGGCCCTCCGGCCGGGCGGGAGTCCGAGCACCGGGTCGTCACGTGGGTCGGCACGTCGCCGCCGCACCGCCCCCGGCCGCGCCCGGGACCGCCCAGCGGGCCGACGTACGGGCCCGCCCCTGGACGCGTCATCCGAGAGAAGGCCCCCGTTGCTCCGCTTCGTCACCACCGCCGACACCGAGATCCTGGCGACCGCCGCCGCGATCCCGACGCTGCCGGAGGACTTCCCCGTCGTCCGCTGCGCGAACCCCTCGCAGCACCTCGACGCCGCAGCCCTGGTCGACGACCTGGCCGACGGGGCCCGCGTCGTCCTCGTCCGGCTGCTCGGCGGCCGGCGCGCCTGGGAGCAGGGCTTCGACCTGCTCCACGCGCGGTGCGTGACCGACGGCATCGCGCTGGTCGCCGTCGGCGGCGAGGCCGAGCCCGACGCCGACCTCGCCACGCGGTCGACCGTCTCCCCCGCCGTCGTCGCCCAGGCGCACGACTACCTGCGCCACGGCGGCGTCGAGAACACCGCCCAGCTGCTGCGCTTCCTCGGCGACACGCTGCTCGTCCGCGGCGACGGCTTCGACGCACCGCGCCCGCTGCCCGAGAACTCCGCGTGGGACCCCGAGCGGGGCGACGTGTCCGTCGACGAGGCGCTGACCGCCGCGCGCGAGCGGATCGTCGCCGCGGAGGGCGGGACGGCGGTCGGCGACGCGGCCGACGCGGGCCCCACCTCCGGGGACCTGCCCGCCGCCGACGCCCAGGTCGTCGACCCGGCCCGCCGCTCGGGGGCCCTGGGTCTGCCGGTGGAGCAGCGACCGGTCGTCGGGATCGTCTTCTACCGCACGCACCGCACGGCCGGGAACACCGGCTTCGTCGCCACCGTCGCCGAGGCGGTCGCGGCCGAGGGCGGCGTGCCGCTGCCCGTCTGGTGCTCGTCGCTGCGGCCCGGGACGGACGGCCGGATCGCCGCGCTGGACCTGCTGACCGCCGAGGCGACCGACGGCGATCCCGCCGCGCGCGTCCCGATCGTCGACGCGCTGCTGACCACCGTCCTCGCCTCGGGCGGCTCGAACGCCGGCGACGTCGGATCGTCCTCGGAGGACGACGCCGACGACGGGCGCAACGACGCCTGGCAGACGTGGGACGTCGCGCAGCTCGAGGAGCTCGGCGTGCCCGTGATCCAGGCCGCCGCGGCGACGCAGTCGCGCGAGCGCTGGATCGAGAACCCCGCCGGGCTGACGCCGCTGGACGTCGCGATGCAGGTCGCGATCCCCGAGTTCGACGGCCGCATCCTCGGCGGCGTCGTGTCGTTCAAGGAGCGCGAGGCCGCGGCGGGCGAGGTCGCCGACGTCGGCACGCCGGTCATGCGGTACGTCGCCGACCCGGCCCGGGCGCGCCGCGTCGCGGGCCTGGCCGTCCGCCACGCCCGCCTGCGCCGCCTGGACGCCGCCGACCGCAAGGTCGCGATCGTCCTCTCCTCCTCCCCCACGAAGCACTCGCGCATCGGCAACGCCGTCGGCCTCGACACGCCCGCGTCGGCCGTCGAGCTGCTGCGCGCGCTGATCGCCGACGGCCAGCGCGTCGACGCCTCGAGCGTCCCCGCCCTGCAGGAGGCGCTCGACGCGCCGAGCATCACCGCCGCCGAGGCGACCGCCGCCGGCGAGGCGCTGATCCACGCGCTGATCCAGCGCGGCGGCCACGACCCGGAGCTGCTCACCGACGACCAGCTCGCCGCCAACCCGTACCGCCTCCCGGGCGCCGAGTACGCCGCGTGGTTCGCGACGCTGCCCGAGGGCCTGCGCTCCATCGTCGAACGCGACCACGGCCCGGGGTACGTCTTCGACGACGGCGCCCCCGCGCTCGACGACCGCGGCCGACCGGTCGTCACGGACGCGAAGGGCCGCCCCCGCCCCGGCACCTGGACCGCCGGCGGCCGCGCCGGGATCGAGCCCCAGTACACCCACGAGGGCGACGTCGTCGTCGCGGGCCTCGAGATGGGCGACGTCTTCTTCGCCATCCAGCCGCCGCGCGCGACGAGCGAGGAGGACGCCGCCGCCCTGTCGCACGACGCCGAGCGCGCCGCCCCGCACCACTACTTCGCCGTCTACCGCTGGCTCGAGAGCCACTGGGGCGCCGACGCGATGGTCCACCTCGGCAAGCACGGCACGCTCGAGTGGCTGCCGGGCAAGTCGATCGGCCTGTCGTCGGACTGCCACCCCGACGCGATCCTCGGCTCGCTGCCCCTGATCTACCCGTTCGTGGTCAACGACCCGGGCGAGGGCGTGCAGTCCAAGCGTCGCGTGCACGCGACGATCGTCGACCACCTCGTGCCGCCGATGATGCGCGCGGAGACCTACGACGAGCTGCAGGAGCTCGAGCACCTGCTCGACGAGTACGTCCGCGTCGAGGCGCTGGACCCCGAGAAGCTGCCGGCGCTCGCCCGCCGGATCTGGGAGGTCGTCGAGTCCGCCGACCTGCACCACGACCTCGGCCTGCACGAGGCCGAGGTCGCGAGCTTCCGCAACACTGGTGCGGGTGCCGACGCGGCCGAGCTGCAGCACCACCTCGAGCACCTCGTCTCGGACATCGACACGTACCTCTGCTCGATCAAGGACCTCCAGGTCCGGGACGGCCTGCACGTGCTGGGCCGCGTCCCGGACGAGGAGCAGCTGCGCGGCCTGGCGGTCGCGATCATGCGCCTGGGCTCGGGCGACCTGCCGGGCCTGCGCGTCGTGGTCGGCCGGGCCTTCGGGCTGGACGAGGACGCGCTCGTGGCCGCCGGCGGGGAGCGGCTCACCGGGCCCGCGGTCGACGATCCGGACCTCGCGGCCCTCGTCGACCGCTTCCCCGGACCGGCCGCCACGGCCGGCGACGTCGTCGACCGCCTCGACGCCGCCCAGCGCGCGCTGCTCGACGCGCTCGGTGACGCCGGCTGGCCGGCGGACGCCGCGGCGATCCGCGACCTGACCGCGAGGACCCTCGGCCGGGGGCACGCCGAGACGGAGCGCGTCCTGCGCTACGCCGCCGCCGAGGTCGTCCCGCGGATCCGCCGCTCGACGGAGGAGCTCGACCACGTGGTCGGGGCGCTGAACGGGCGCTACGTGCCGTCTGGCCCGTCCGGCTCGCCGACGCGCGGCCGCCTCGACGTGCTGCCGACCGGGCGCAACTTCTACGGGGTCGACCCGAAGGCGCTGCCCTCGCAGCTGTCGTGGGACACCGGCCGGCGGCTGGCCGAGGACCTCGTGCGCCGCCACGTCGAGGAGGAGGGCCGGGCGCCCGAGCAGATCGGCATCGTCGTCTGGGGCACCGCCAACATGCGCACCCACGGCGACGACATCGCGGAGATCTTCGCGCTGCTCGGCGTCGAGCCCGTCTGGCACCGCGAGACCCGTCGCGTCACCTCGCTGCGCGTGGTCCCGCTCGAGGAGCTCGGCCGACCCCGGATCGACGTCACCGTCCGGATCTCGGGATTCTTCCGCGACGCGTTCCCGCAGCTGATCGCCCTGATCGACGAGGCCGTCGCGACGGTCGCCGCGCTCGACGAGCCCGACGAGCAGAACTTCGTCGCCAAGCACGTCCGGGAGGACGAGACGCGGCTCCTGGCCGAGCTCGTCGCGCAGGCCGCCACGGGCGGGACCTCCGCGGACGCCCCCGGCGGCGAGGACGGGGCCGACCTCGGCGGCGACACGGGCACCGATGCGGCCGCGTCCCGCGCGAAGGCCCGCCGACGCGCGACCACCCGCATCTTCGGGTCCAAGCCCGGCACGTACGGCGCGGGGCTGCTCGAGCTCGTCGACAACCGCTCGTGGCACGACCAGGGCGACCTGGCCCGCGTCTACGAGGCGTGGGGCGGCTACGCGTACGGCAAGGGCCTCGACGGTGTCGAGGCCCACACGTCGATGCGCGAGCAGTTCGCGCGCATCGAGGTCGCGGTGAAGAACCTCGACACGCGCGAGCACGACATCTTCGACTCCGACGGGTACTTCCAGTACCACGGCGGCATGGTCGCGATGGTCAAGGCGATCACCGGCAAGGAGCCCAAGGCGTGGCTCGGCGACTCCGCCGACCCGACCACCGTGGAGACCCGCACGCTGGCCGAGGAGGCCCGCCGCGTCGTCCGCTCCCGTGTGCTGAACCCGCGCTGGGTCGCCGGCATGATCCGCCACGGCTACAAGGGCGCGATGGAGCTGTCGGTCACCGTCGACTACCTCTTCGGCTACGACGCGACGGCCGGCGTGGTCGAGGACTGGATGTACGAGAAGGTCACCGAGCGCTACGTCGACGACCCCGACGTCCGGGCGTTCCTCTCTCGGTCGTCCCCGTGGGCGCTGCGGTCGATCGCCGAGCGCCTCCTCGAGGCCGCGGACCGCGGCCTCTGGGCGGAGCCGGACGAGGAGCGCCTGCAGAGCCTCCGCGACGTGCTCCTCGAGGTGGAGGGCGAGGTCGAGGAGGCGGGTCAGGCGTAGGGGGCGGTCGCCGCCGGGCGCCGGTCAGTCGGCCGCGATCGCCTCGCGCCCGACGGGCACGTCGTCCAGACCGAGGTGGTCGCGCAGCGTGGTGCCCGTGTACTCCTCCCGGAACGCCCCGCGGCGCTGGAGCTCCGGGACCACCTGGTCGACGAAGTCGTTGAACGCCCCGGGCGTGTTCGCGGCCGAGATCATCCAGCCGTCGGCCTCGCCGCCCTCGACGGCCTCCTGCAGCTGGTCCGCGACGTCCGCGGCGGTGCCGACGAACTGCGGCAGCATCACGCCCTGCGCGTAGAGCTTGCCGACGTCGCGGAGCGTCAGGGAGTCGCGCTCCGACAGGCGGCGGGCGACGTCGAAGAGCCCCTGCGAGCCCGGGACGTCGATGTGGTCGACGGGCTCGTCGAGGTCGTGCGTGGAGAAGTCGTGGTCGGTGTGGACCGACAGCGTGATCAGGCCGGAGACCGGGTCGGCCAGCTCGTTGTGGAACGCCTGCTTCTCGCGGGCGATCGACTCCGTCTCGCCGATGAACGGCAGGACGGCCGGGAAGATCTTGATCTGCTCCGGGTCGCGCCCGAAGTCCGACGCGCGCGACTTGATGTCGTCGTAGTAGGCGCGGCGACCCTCGGGCGTCGGGTCGATCTCGAAGATCGCCTCGGCCCAGCGGGCGGCGAAGTCGCGGCCCCGCGGCGACGAGCCCGCCTGGATCAGCACGGGCCGGCCCTGCGGCGAGCGCGGGACGTTCAGCGGACCCTTCGTGCGGAAGAACTCGCCCTCGTGGTCGACCGCGCGGACCTTCGACGGGTCGGCGAAGACGCCCGAGTCCTTGTCGCGGACCAGCGCGTCGGGCGCCCAGGAGTCCCACAGCTCGGAGGTCGCCTCGAGGAACTCCTGCGCCCGCTCGTAGCGCTGGTCGTGCTCGAGGTGCTCGGCGACGCCGAAGTTCAGCGCCTCCGCCTGGCTCAGCGACGTGACGACGTTCCAGGCCGCGCGGCCCTTGCTGATGTGGTCGAGGCTCGCGAAGATCCGCGCGACCTCGTAGGGGTGGAAGTAGGTCGTCGACTTCGTGATCGCGACACCGAGGTGACGCGTGACGGCCGCGATGGTGGCCGCCGCGAACGCCGGGTCGATCGTCGCGGACGCCTGCGTGCCGCGGCTCAGGGCCTCGTCGAGGCCGCCGAAGCGGGTCGGCGCGGCGAGCAGGTCGGCGAAGAAGACGAAGTCGAACTTCCCGCGCTCGAGGATGCGGCCGACGCGCTGGTAGTGATCGGGCCCGAAGACGTCGGGCTCGGAGGCGGGGTGCCGCCACGCGGCGTGCGAGTGGGTGACCTGGGAGGCGATCTGGAAGCCGCCGAGGTGGAGCTGTCGGGTCATCGGGGTCCTTCGGGGAGACGGCGCCGCGGTGCGCGACGGGGCGTCCCTCGAAAGTAGCAATACCCGATCGAATATTCGACTTTTACGTCGTACGGGCTGGACGGTCGGTCCGCCGCCCCCGCCACCGATCGCCGTCCGTCGGCCGGGGCGGCTCGGCCGGCCGGGCCGGTGGGGCCGGCCGGCGCGGCCTCACCCGCCCGTCGCCCGCCACCCCACGCGATCGCCGTCCAGCAGGACCTGCTCGACCTCGCCGGCGTCCTCCAGCAGCTCGAGCGAGGCCAGGAGCGCGCCCAGGCGCGTCAGGCCGTGGCGGGAGGAGGGGACGCCGCGCCAGACCTCGAGGCCCAGGTCCCAGGTGCCCCGCGGCTCGGTGCGCAGCGCATCCCGGACCCGACCGGTCCGGCGGTCCAGGGCGCCGCGACGATCGGCGTGCAGCGCCGCGACGTCGAGCAGCGCGGGGCCGTGGCCGGTCAGGGCAACCAGGCCCGGGACCGCCGCGGTCTCCTCGAGCGCCGCCAGGTAGGCCGCCGCCGGCCGGGCGTCCGTGCCGAGCATCGACCCGAGCACCGGGGTCAGCGGCGCGGAGCGGAAGACGTGGTCGCCGACGAACGCCAGCGGCCGGCCGGCCACGACGGGACGCTCCTCGACGAACAGGGTGTCGCTCGGGCTGTGCCCGGGACGCTCACGGACGGTCAGGTCGAGGTCGCCGGCCCGCACGACGTCGCCGTCGACGAGGACGCGGGAGGTCCCGGCGGTCGGGAGGCCCCGGACGAGCGGCTCGCCCTGTCGGGCCATGCCGAGCAGGTCGTCGGGTGCGCCGTGACGGGCGATGTGCCGCTCCCCCCACGCGACCTCGCGGACCAGCAGGCCGTGGGGATCGGCGATCGCCTCGGCGGTCTGCGCGGTCGCCGCGATCGCGGCCCCCGACCGGTCGGCGATCTGCGCCGCCAGGCCGGTGTGGTCGAGGTGGTGGTGCGTGACGAGCACGAGCTCCACCTCGTCGATCGAGGACCCCGCGGTGACGAGCGCCGCCTCGAGGGCCTCCATCGTGCCCGGCAGCGGCATCGCGCTGTCGACGAGGGTCGTCGGACCGTCCCCGCGGACGAGATGGACGTTGACCCCGCCGGTGATGCCGCCGAGGGGCAGGGCGATCCGGGTGACGCCCGGGACGACCTCCTCGACAGCCGGCGGCTCGGCCGGGCTCTCCCTCTCCATCGACGCGATGTTCGCAGGCGCGGCCCGGCGGGCCTCCGGCGGATATCGCGCCGAGGGGCGGTCCGCGTCCCCGCCGTCCTCGTCGTCGGCTCGCCGACCCTCAGCCGGCGGGTTCGGCGTCCGCGGTGCTCTCGAGCAGGAAGAGCTCGACCGAGGCGTCCGCGCGGACGTCGATGCCGCTGATGAACGCGCGGACCCTGCGGCCCGTCGCGTGCTCGACCGGGGCGCGCATGTCGTCCTCGGTGGCGTACTGGAAGAAGAGCCGGACGTCGCGCAGACGCTGGTGCTCCCCGAGCTCCACGAGGCGCTTCTCGGCCGGCGTCTGGGTGTCCTCGAGGACGCACACCACCGCGTCCGGGCCGGCGAAGTACGTCTTGACCTTCGTCGGGCCCCGGCCGAACTGGGTCTTGTGGATCTGCGCCATCGCGTTGGAGATCGCCTGCAGCGGGCTCTCGTGGGGCGCGGTGAGGGGGTCGGTCGAGACCATGGTGGGGCGGGCGGGCCGACGGGCGACGGCGGGCGGGAGCCCGCGACCCACGGCGATCGCGGGCCTCATCGTACGCACCGGTCCTCCGCGGCGCGCGGGTGCGCGGCCGCGCGGACGACGGCGGGCCTTCTGCGGGCGCCCGCGGGCGGACGCCGGACGGGGCCGTTCCGGCTCGTTTGACGCCGGACGCCGGGGGTATTGGGCGGCGGTCATGGTGCTCCCGCCCCCTGAAGGCCCGGCAGCGCCCGGCCCCGCATGAGCTCCGCGGAGCCGCCCCTCGTCCGGCTGCCGGCCGGCGACCCGTCGACGGGCGGGAGCCACCGGTCGGGCGAGGACCCACGGGGCCCGTCGTCGCCGCCGCCCCACGAGCGCGAGAAGCACGACCGCACCGTCGCGGCGTGCGGTCCCGGGCGGTTCTCGGGGGTCCTGGTCCTGGGGACCGGGAACGGGGCGCTCCCGTGGCTCCTGGCGGACCGCTCCGACGACCTGCTGGCGATCGATCCGTCGACGACCGCCGTCGCCCTGGCGCTCGAGCGCCTCCCGGACGCCCCGCACGTGACCGTGACCCACGGGGATCTGCCCGACGCGCTGCCCCGCGCGGGCGGGTTCGACCTGGTGGTCGTCTCGGACGTGCTCTGCCGACTGCCCGTGGACGCGCTCCGGCGCACGATCGACCGGCTCCCCCGCCTGATGCGCCCCGGCGCCCGCGTGGTCGCGGTCCACTGGGACGGCCACGCACCCGACCTGACCCGCACCGCGACGGAGGCCCACCGCGCACTGCGGGCGGGCACCGGGCTGCGCCCCGCGCAGCCCGCGCCGCCGGCGAGCACCCGCGGCCACCTGCTCGAGGCCTTCGACATGCGGTGAAGGTCCGCCCGCGGCGGACCGGACGGGGAGGGCCGTGCGGCGGACACCAGGGAGGCGTCGGCCGGCGCCGTGATGCGACGCCGGCCGCTCACCCGGCAGCACTCCTACCCGGTGGGCGTACGCCGCACCTCCGCGTCGGATGTGGGTCCCGGTGGTCCCGTAGGATCCGGGGACCTCCCGCGAGCCCGCCGCGCGCCACGCCGTCCCCCTCGGGGCGCGCCCGCCGGCCGTGGGATCCCCGAGCCGATGAGCGACCGACGACCACCAGCCGAGATGCACGAGAGCCCGCTCCAGGCGATCTCCAACGCCATGGCGCAGATCTACAAGACGCAGTTCGGGCGCGGGCCGACCAGGGTGAAGACGTACTTCGCCGGCCCCGACGCGGTCGTCTGCATCCTCGAGGACACGCAGACGCCGGCCGAGAAGCGGCTCGTCGAGCTCCGCGAGGACCAGCGGCTGCGCGACGTGCGTCTCTTCTTCCAGTACGCGACGGAGGACGATCTGCGTGCTCCGGTGGAGCAGGCGACGGGCCGCCGCGTCCGCGCGTTCATCAGCGGCATCGACGTGCGGGCCGACGCCTCGGCCGAGGTCTTCCTGCTGGACGACGCGCCCGGGACCTGAGCCCCGGACGCGGCCGCCAGCCCGCTCAGGCCGCCAGCTGCATCGGCGCGTCGACGGCGCCTGCGCCCTCGACCCCCGCGATGTGGTCGTGCATCTTCTCGAGCGCGCCGCCGAGGATCCGCGAGACCTGCATCTGCGAGATGCCGAAGCGTCCGGCGATCTCCCGCTGGAGCTGCCCGTCGTAGTAGCGCAGGAGGACCATCTCCCGCTCGCGGTCGTCGAGCGCCGAGCAGGCGTCGAGGATCTCCTCGTGCCGGTCGACCGCGGCGTAGCCGGCGTCGGAACGGCCGAAGAGGTCGAGCGCCTCCCGCGTCTCGCCGGCGGGGTGGTCGAGCGACAGCGACCGGTAGCCCTGGCCGCCGATCATCGCGTCGGCGACCCGCTCCGTCGGGACCTTCAGCCGGGCGGAGAGCTCCGCCACCGTGGCGGCGCGGCCGGTGCGCGAGTGGATCTCCCCGGACTCGCGGTTGATCCGCGCGTCGAGCTCCTGGACCGAGCGGGGCACGTGGATCGCCCAGCAGTGGTCGCGGAAGTGGCGCTTGATCTCGCCCGTGATGTTCGGCGCCGCGAAGGCGACGAACCGGTAGCCGCTGTCGGGGTCGAAGCGGTCGATCGCCTTGACGAGCCCGACCGATCCGACCTGGACCAGGTCGTCGAGCTCCTCGCCTCGACCGGCGTAGGGGCGCGCGAGGGACCGCACGAGCGGCATCCCGCGCTCGACCATCTCCGCACGGGCGGAACGGTCGTCGTGGTGGTGGTAGCGACGCAGCAGCTGCATGTCCAGCTGCTCGCGACGGGTGGTGCTGTCCGGCATGTGGTTCCTCCCGCGGAGAGGCTCCGCGTGGAAGGGCGATGTCCGGTCCGCGCTCGGGAGACGTGGGTCTGTCCCGGGGGCGACGAGCCTGCTGCTTCGGATTGCGGGGCGCCGAGGACTCTCATCCGTGCGCGGACATCGCCGACCGGGGACCCGTTCAGGATCTGGATCGGAGGTGCCGCGCCGCGACGACCTGCACGTGGGATACCGTAACAGCGTGCGGAGGCCCGATGGGAAGATCCTCCCCCGCGCCCGCCGCGGGCGTCACGGAAGCCGGGGCGAGGGTGCACTATGGTCGCCGCGTGCACGGCGAGGACGACGCTCCCCACGATCCCGCTGCCGATCCCGGACCGCCGCCGCACGCCGACGGTGCTCCGGAGCGCGGGGCGACGCCCGCGGACGAGGCCCCGCCGGGCGCGGACGCGTCGGCCGCCGACGTCGCGCCGGGGACGGACGCGACCGTCCCGGACGCCCCCACCGGCCCCGGGGCGGCGGAGCGCGCCCGCCGCGCCGCGCGCCGGATCCGCGAGCTCAACGAGGACGGCCGCGTCCTCGACGCCGTCGCCCGCCTGCGTCGCCGGCTGCCCGGGGACGACCGGCTGGGCGACCCGCTGTCGACCTCGGACCAGGGCGGGGACCCGACCCTGGGCCGCCGGATCGCGCGCCTGGCCGGCCAGACCACCGGCGGGGCGGTCCACGAGGTCGGGATGGGCGCGCTGCAGGTCTGGCAGGCGGCCGCCGAGCGCAACGGTCGCGGCCGCGGCACGGTCGACATGACCATCCTCTTCACCGACCTCGTCGGGTTCTCCCACTGGGCGCTGGAGGCCGGCGACCAGGCCACGCTGCTGCTGCTGCGCGAGGTCTCCGGGGTCCTCGAGCCGGCGGTGCAGCGCCGGCGGGGCCAGGTCGTGAAGTGGCTCGGCGACGGCATGATGGCCGTGTTCCGCGAGCCGGAGGACGCGCTGCACGCCGTCGAGCGCATGTGGGCGGGCCTCGAGGGCCTCGAGATCGCCGGCTACCAGCCGCGGATCCGGGCGGGCATGCACGTCGGGCGCCCGCGACGCGTCGGTGCGGACTACCTCGGCGTGGACGTCAACATCGCCGCCCGCGTCGCGCAGGCGGCGGGCACGAGCGAGCTGCTGGCCTCGGACGCCGCGGTGGCGGGCATCGCGCCGGACGCGGTGGTCGCCCGGCGCCGCAAGCGCTTCCGGGCCAAGGGCGTCCCGCCCGAGCTCGAGGTCTTCGCGCTCCGGAGCGCCTGAACGGGCCGCCGACCGGGCTCGGCCCGGACGCTCCGACGGTCGGCGTCGGGACGCCCCCAGGATCGGGGCGTCCGGGCTCAGTCCGGCTGGTCGGCCGTGCCGCGCCCGATCAGCCGCTCGTCGTCGAGGCTCTCGACGACGACCGCCGCCGCGGGGCCCTCGGCGTCCCGGCCACCGCGGGTGCGGCGCCGCAGCGGGTGCACCACGCGGCCGGCGATCCGGTCGATCTGCTGGAGCGAGCCGCTCATGCCCTCGACCTGGTCCTCCATCCGGTCGACCGACGCGTACATCGCATCGACCGCGCCGCGCAGGTGCGTGACGTCCGGGGGCAGGCGGCCGATCTCGACCTTCAGGTCGTCGACCGCGCTGATCACGCCCTTGATGTCCTGACGCATCCCCTTCATGTCGTCCCGGACCTCGGTGAGGACCCCGAGGTCCCGCCGCAGGCCCTCGATGGCGGCAGGGAGCGTCCGCAGCGCCCGCTCCAGCGCGACGACGGCGTCCAGGGCCGCCTCCACGCGCGGGAGCAGCTGGGGGAGCTGGGGCAGGTGCGGCAGGGCGATGGGGGGCACGGGGACACGCATGGATCAGACCGGGAGCCTGTTCCCCGATCCGAGGATCGTCAAGCCGACGGGACAGATCCGCGGTCTGCGGCGCGCTGCGCGACGACGCGCTCGTCGGCCCCGGCGGCGACCGTCGCGGCCCCGAACGACCGGCCCAGGGCGCGGACCTCGGCCTCCATCTTCGGCACCATGGTCCGGGCCTGGTGCTTCAGCACGACGTCGCCCACGGGGCTGATCGTCAGGGTGCGCAGCAGGGAGAACCAGAGGAGCGAGCGCGGCACGTAGATCCGGCGCCTGCGCCGGGCGATGCCGTCCGCGAACGCGGTCGCGCAGTCCTCCACGGAGGTCGTGCCGCCCAGCGGGCCGGGGAGCAGCTCCCGGGCCTGGCGGAACGTCGCCAGGTCGTCCTCGATGTTGCGCACCAGGTCGGTGTCGATCCAGCCGGGGTGGGCGGAGCCGACGCGGACGCCCTTGTGCGCGACCTCGAGGCGCAGCGCGTTGGCGAACGCCTCCGCCCCGGCCTTGGACGCGCAGTAGGCGGCCATGCCGGGCAGGACGGTGAACGAGGCCAGCGAGGCGACCACGAGGACGTAGCCGCGCCGCTTCTCGATCTCGGGCAGCGCGGCCGAGACCGTGCGGATGACCCCGTTGAGGTTGACGTCGACCGTGCGCACGAGCGCGTCGGCGGGGTTGACGGCCACGGTGCCGTTGTTGGAGACGCCGGCGTTGGCGACGACGACGTCGATGCCGCCGAGCTGCTCCACGGTGCCGCGGACCGCGGCCTCGACGGCCGCCTGGTCGGTCACGTCCGCCTCGAACCACGCGTGGCGCGCGGGGCCGAGGCCGGCCAGCTCGTCGGCGAGCGCGCGCAGCAGGTCGGGCTCCATCCCCACCAGCGACACGCTCGCCCCGCGCCGGGCCAGCACCCGGGCGGTCTCGGCCCCGATGCCGCGGGCGGCACCCGTGATCAGCACGACCCGACCCTGCACGCTCTTCCTCATGCGCGCAGGCTACTGCCCAGTAGCCGGGCGTGCGTGCCGTGGCCCACGGTCGCTACTGGCGAGTAGGTACGACGGGGGAACCCGGCCGGTCGGCGACCGGGGCCGGGCGCCCGCGGGCCGCCGATCGTCCCGCGGCAGGCTGCCGGGGTCCCGCCGGGGGTACTGTCGATCCATGGTCGAGCCAAGCACTCCGGGCCCGGGCGGGGACGCCCCGGCGAGCACCCCCGAGCCCCAGGACGACCTCCACGTCTCGCGGGTGATCCTCACGTCGGGCGTCGCGGCGCTCGGCGGCTTCCTCTTCGGCTTCGACTCCTCCGTGATCAACGGGGCGACGGCGGCGATCCGCGACGAGTTCGACCTCAACTCGTTCGTGCAGGGCTTCGTCGTGGCGATCGCGCTGCTGGGCGCGGCCGTCGGCGCGTGGTACGCCGGGCGGATCGCCGACCGCTACGGCCGCATCCGGGTGATGGTCATCACCGCCGGCATCTTCATCCTCAGCTCCGTCGGCTCGATGCTCGCGTTCTCCTGGATCGAGCTGGCGGTCTGGCGGCTGATCGGCGGCGCCGCCATCGGCTCCGCGTCGGTGATCGCCCCGGCGTACATCGCCGAGATCGCCCCCGCGCACCTGCGCGGCCGCCTGGGCTCGCTGCAGCAGCTGGCGATCGTGACCGGGATCTTCGTCGCGCTGCTGTCGGACTACTTCCTCGCCCAGGCCGCGGGCGGCGCGGGCAGCGACCTGTGGCTCGGCCTGGAGGCGTGGCGCTGGATGTTCCTCGCCGCCGCCGTCCCGGCGCTGATCTACGGCGTGCTGGCCCTGCAGATCCCGGAGTCGCCGCGGTACCTCGTCGCGCACCACCGCGAGAAGGAGGCCCGCAGCGTCCTGAAGCGGTTCGTCGGCGGCGACCCGGACTCGCGGATCCGCGACATCGTCCGCACGCTGAAGGGCGAGGGCCAGGTCCGCGTCCGCGATCTGCGGGGCCCGAAGTTCGGCCTGCTGCCGATCGTGTGGGTCGGCATCCTGCTGTCGGTCTTCCAGCAGGCGGTCGGGATCAACGTGATCTTCTACTACAGCTCCGAGCTCTGGCAGAGCGTCGGCTTCTCGGAGTCCGACTCGATGATCACGAGCGTCATCACGTCGATCGTGAACATCGTCTCGACGCTCGTGGCGATCGCGCTGGTCGACAAGGTCGGCCGCAAGCCCCTGCTGCTGTTCGGCTCGATCGGCATGTTCATCACCCTCGGGGCGCTGGCGATCCTCTTCGGCACCGCGCCGGTCGTCGACGGCGAGCCGAGCCTCGACGGCTTCCGCGGCGTGCTGGCCCTGGTCGCGGCCAACGGCTTCGTCGTGTCGTTCGCCACGTCGTGGGGCCCCGCGGTCTGGGTGCTCCTCGGCGAGATGTTCAACAACCGCATCCGGGCGACCGCGCTGGCCGTCGCCGCGGCCGCGCAGTGGATCGCGAACTTCGCGATCACGACGACGTTCCCGAGCCTCTCGTCGGTCTCGCTGTCGCTCGCCTACGGCCTCTACACGACGTTCGCGTTCATCTCGATCATCTTCGTCTGGAAGGCCGTGACGGAGACGAAGGGGCGCGAGCTCGAGGACATGTGAGCCGGGCCGGCACCGCGCCGGGCGACGCCGGGGCGGGACCCGCGGCGGCCGGCGGGGGTCCGGTAGCGTCCGCCCCGCCTTGCCCGCCGTCCGCTTCCCCTTCTCCGCCCTCGTCGGACAGGACGACCTGCGTCGCGCGCTGCTGATCAACGCCGTCGCACCCGACGTGGGCGGGGTGCTCGTCCGCGGCGAGCGCGGGACGGCGAAGACCACCGCCGTCCGGGCCCTCGAGGCGCTCCTGCCGCCCGTCGACGGTCGGCCCGCGCCGCTGGTCGAGCTGCCCGTCGGCGCCACGGTGGACCGGGTCGTCGGCACGCTGGACCTCGAGCGCGCGCTGCAGGGCGGCGAGGCGGTCCTGCAGCCCGGCCTGATGGCCCGCGCCCACCGGGGGATCCTCTACGTCGACGAGGTCAACCTCCTGGGCGACCACCTCGTCGACGTGCTGCTCGACGCCGCCGCGCAGGGCGAGGCCGTCGTCGAGCGCGACGGCGTCTCCGCCCGCCACCCCGCGCGCTTCGTCCTGGTCGGCACGATGAACCCGGAGGAGGGCGACCTGCGGCCGCAGCTGCTGGACCGCTTCGGGCTGTCGGTCACCGTCGCCGGCTCGACCGACCCGGCCGTCCGCGCCGAGGTCGTCCGGCGGCGCCTGGCGTTCGAGGCCGACCCCGCCGCCTTCGCCGCCCGCCACCGCGAGCAGGAGGAGGCGACCGCCCTACGCATCGCCGCCGCGGCGGAGCGCCTGCCCGGCGTCGTGCTCGGCGACCGGATGCTGCGGCTCATCACTGGCGCGTGCGCGCGCCTGGGCGTCGACGGGATGCGCGCCGACCTCGTCGCCGCCCGCTGCTCCCGCGCGATCGCGGCGCTCGAGGGGCGCGACGACGTCGAGGAGCAGGACGTCCACGAGGCGATGCTGCTGACCCTCCCCCATCGCCGCCGCCGCGGGCCGCTCGACCCGCCGGGCCTCGAGCCCGAGGAGCTCGACGACGCCCTGCGGCAGGCGCGCGACGACGACCCGGGCGAGCCCGACCCGGACGACGGGCCGGACGGCGACGGCGGACCGGACGGCGGCTCCGACGGCGGGCCCGGCGACGGGGCCGGATCGGACGGGCCGGGAGCCGCCGCGGCGGGCGGTCCTCCCCCGGGCGGACCCGACGGACCGGGTCGCGGGGACGCACCCTCCTCCGACGGCGGCGGCGCGCCCGGCCGGGAGCCGCAGGACGCTGGCGACGACGCGACGTCCGGCGCCGCCGACGGGTCCGACGGCGCCGCCCGGGACGGCGCGCAGGACCCCGACGGCGACGCGCCGGGCACCGACCCCGCCGGACGGCAGCAGGCCGCCCCGCCCACGGGCCGGGACCGTCCCTTCTCCCCCGGCGCGGCGGCCGGCGAGCGCACGGACGCCCCCGCGGGCGGCGGCTCGGGCGCCGGGGTCGGCTCGCTGCTGCACCTCTCCGGCCGGGGACGCGGCGGCGTCGCGGGTCGCCGGGGCCGCACGTCCGGCGAGCACGGCCAGGCCGTCGACGTCCGGCCGCGCGAGCACGACACGGACGACCTGGCGATCGCCGCGACGCTGCGGGCCGCGGCGCTGCGCGGCGCGACCCGGTCCCCCGGGGCCGACCGCCCCCGCACCCTCGACGTCCGCCCCGAGGACCACCGCACCCCCGTCCGGGCCGGACGGGAGGGGACCCTCGTGGTCTTCTGCGTCGACGCCTCCGGGTCGATGGGCGCCCGCAGGCGGATGGCGGCGGTGAAGGCCGCGGCGCTGGGGCTGCTGATGGACGCCTACCAGCGCCGCGACCGCGTGGCCCTGATCGCGTTCCGGGGGCGCGAGGCCGAGGTCGTGCTGCCGCCGACCGGGTCCGTGGAGCGGGCCGCCGACCGCCTCGCGCGCCTGGCCACCGGCGGGGGCACGCCGCTGGCGGCCGGTCTCGACGCCGCGTCCACGCTGATCGCCGCCCACCGCCTGCGCGATCCGGAGCGCCGGTCCCTCTGCGTCGTCGTCACCGACGGCCGGGCCTCCGGCGGCAAGGTCGGCCTGGCCGCCGCCGTGCGCGCCGCGACCCGGCTCGGCCGCACCGCCGACGGCGTCGTCCTCTTCGACAGCGAGCAGGGACGCGTGCGCCTCGGTCTCGGGCGGGTCGTCGCGGACGCCGCGGGCGCACGGCTCCTGCCCGTCGACGTGCTCACGGGCGGGGCGACCACGCCCGGCCGGGTGGCCGCGTGAGCACCGCGGCGGACCGGGCCCGGCCGGTGGTCGCGATCGCCGGCGGTCCCGTGCTGCTCGACCCCGCGCGCGAGCTGCGCGACGCCCTGACGACCCTCGGCGCGGCCGTCGCGGTCGTCGACCTCGCCGCCGACCACGCCCTGCCGCCGGGCACGGTCGCCCTCGTGCTCGGCGACGGCGCCCCCGTGCCGTTCGCCGAGGCGCTCGCCGCCAACGGGGCGATGCGCGACGCCATCGTCGCGCTGCACCGCGCCGGCGCACCGATCGTCGCCGAGGGCGCCGGGGTCGCCGTGCTCGCCGCCTCCCTGGACGGCCACCCGATGTGCGACCTGCTGGCCGCGACCGCCCGGCCCGGCCCGGGCGGCGTTCCGGGCTCCGTCGAGCTGGTCGCCGCCTCGGACGGCCCGCTGCACGACGCCGGCGAGCGGCGCCACGGTCGCCCGTCCGCGGCGATCGCGCTGGACTCGGGGGCGGGCAGCGCTCCCGCCTGGACCGTCGGCCGTCGCCCCGAGGGCTGGGCGGCCCCGGGGCTGCACGCCAGCCTCGTCGTCGTCGGCTGGACCCTGGAGCGGGCTCGACGCCTGCTCGCGTCGGCGGGAGTGCCGCGATGAGCACGGAGCACGACACCGACGCCGCCGAGGCGGGCGACCTCGAGGGCGGCCGCGTCGTCTTCGTCGGCGCCGGGCCCGGCGCCGCGGACCTGATCACCCTGCGCGGCGCGCGGGCGCTGGGCGAGGCCGACGTCGTCGTCTGGCCGCGCAGCCTCGTCCCGCCCGAGGTCATGGAGCACGCCCGCGAGGACGCCGAGGTGCTCACGAGCGACGACCACACGCTCGAGGACGTGATCCAGCTGTTCGCGCGCGCCAAGCGGGAGGGCCTGACCGTCTGCCGCCTGCAGTCGGGGGACCCGGCGATCTACGCGACGCTGCACGAGCAGATCAACGCGTGCCGGCGGATGGACCTGCCCTACGAGATCGTGCCGGGCGTCGGCTCGCTGTCGGCGATGGCCGCGGCGCTCGGTCAGGAGCTGACGGTCCCCGAGGTCGCGCAGTCGCTCATCCTCACCCGCCGCGCGGTCCGCGTCCCGATGCCGGAGAACGAGCGGCTGCAGGAGCTCGCCGGACACGGGACGACGATGGCGCTCTACCTGTCGGTCCGCCGGCCCCGTGAGCTCGTCGCGGACCTGCTCGCCGGCGGCTACGCGCCGGACAGCCCGGTCGCCATCGGCTACCGCGTCTCGTGGCCCGACGAGGTGGTCCTGCGCTGCCGCCTGGACGAGCTCGCGGCGACGCTGAAGGAGCACCGGATCACGACGCAGGCGCTGATCATCCTGGGCCCGGCGCTGGCGACGGGCGAGGAGGAGCGCCGCTCCCACGTCTACCGCCCGAACTACGGCCACCGCTACCGGCGGCTGGGCAGCCCCAAGCGGTACAAGGACGCCGGCGGGGACGGCCGGGTGGCCGGCGGCGGCCCGGCGACCGGCGGCGACGCGGCGGCCCGCGCGACGACGGACGACGGTGCGGCGGCGGGGACGGGGACGGCCGCCGACGGGTCGCCCGGCCCGGCCTGATCACCGGACGGCGGCGCCTGCGGTCGCCATGGCCTTCGCCGGACCGCCCCGGCGACGGGCCGCCCGTGCCCACGGCCCCCCGGGACGCCCCCGGTAGCGTCCCGCCGATGAACGACTCCGCCGTCGGACTGCCCGTCGTCACCACCCGCGCCGGCGCGCTGCGCGGGGTCGTCGCCGACGGGGTCGCGTCGTTCAAGGGGATCCCCTACGCCGCACCGCCGACGGGGCCCCTGCGGTTCGCCGAGCCCGCGCCCGTGCCCGCGTGGGACGGGGTCCGCGACGCCTCCGCGTACGGGCCGACGCCGCCCAAGCCCCGCTACCTCCCGCCGTTCGACACGATGCTCAGCGACCCGATCATCCCGGGCGAGGGCGTGCTGAACCTGAACGTCTGGACGCCCGCCCCGCGGGTCGCCGGCGGGTCGGACGGGGCGGGCGACGGGCCGCTCCCCGTCCTCGTCTGGATCCACGGCGGCGCGTTCCGCGGCGGGACCGGGGCGGTCGGCGTCTACGACGGGAGCGCGTTCGCCCGCGACGGCGTCGTCTGTGTGACGATCAACTACCGGCTCGGGATGGACGGCTTCGGTCTGCTGCCCGACGCGCCGCACAACCGCGGGCTGCTCGACCAGATCGCCGCCCTGCGGTGGGTGCGGGACGAGATCGCCGCGTTCGGGGGCGACCCCGGTCGCGTGACGATCGCCGGGGAGTCGGCCGGCGCGATGAGCGCGGTGACGCTGCTGGCGTCGCCCGAGGCCAGCGGCCTGTTCCACGGCGTCATCGCGCAGAGCGGCGCCGGGCACCACGTCCAGTCCGTGCAGAGCGCGACCCGGGTGGCCGAGGAGCTCGGCCGTCGCCTCGGCGTCGAGCCCACCGCCGCGGGCTTCGCGACCGTCCCGATCGACGACTTCATCGCCGCGCAGCTGCAGCTGGGGACCGAGGTCTCGACGACCGACCGCCTCGGCTGGGGCGAGGTCGGCCTCGACGGCATGGCGTACGAGCCGGTGGTCGACGGCCGGGTCGTCCCGCGTCGCCCGATCGACGCGCTCGCCGACGCGTCCGGCGAGGACGCCGTCACGGACGACCGCGTCCCCGCGGTCCCCGTCCTGATCGGCGCGAACTCCCAGGAGTACCGCTTCTGGCTGGCGCCGCTGGGGATGCTCGACCAGGTCACCGCGGACGCGCTGCCGTTCGCCGGGGACGCCTACCGGCTGCCCGCCGAGAGCGCCGCGGTCTACGCCGACGCGCCGACCCCCGGCGACGGGCTCGAGGCGCTGATCTCCGACTGGTTCTTCCGGATCCCCGCGATCCGCGTGGCCGAGGCCCGCTGGGGCGGTCCGGCGGCGACGCACGTCTACGAGTTCCGCTGGGGCTCGCCGCAGCTCGACGGGACCCTCGGCGCCGCGCACGCCGTCGAGATCGCCTTCGCGTTCGACACGACGCGGGTGGAGAGCGGCTGGGGCATGATCGGCCCGGACGCCCCGGAGGCCCTGGCCGCGGAGATGCACGCGGCGTGGGTCGCCTTCGCCCGCGACGGCGATCCGGGCTGGCCGGCGTACGAGCCGCGACGCCGTGCGGTGCGGGTCTTCGGCGGCCCGGAGGGCGAGGGCGCCGTCGAGGACGACCCGCACGGCCCCCGACGCGAGGTCTGGGACGGGCTGCGCTGACGCGTACGGTGCCCCCCGACGCCGCGCACGTCTCTACGCTGCAGCGATGCGTGTGCCTGCCGTCGTCCCCGGTGCCGCGGCGGCCTGCGCCGTCGCGCTCGCGGGATGCGGCGCCGACGAGGACGTCCGGACGGTCACGGTGACCGCCCCGAACGCCGCCTCGAGGCCCTCGTCCGTCCCCGAACCACCGACGTCCACCGCCGCGTCACGGCCGACGGCCACCACGACCCGCACGCGGTCGACCGTCGCCACGACCACCGCGCCGCCGACCCGCACGGTCAGCGTCCCGACGACGGTGACCACGAGCGCGCCTCGGCCGACGCCCCGCCGGCCGACGCCGCCGGCCGAGGAGGACGCCGACCTGGTCGGCGGCACGATGGTCGCCTCCGGTCGGATGACCGGCACGGGCTACACGGTGCGGGTGCCGACCGGCTGGAACGACGGGGCCCGGCGCTACGAGGGCAGCGGCGTCGCGTTCGACCTGACCTACGTGAAGGGCCGCGGCAGCGGGGTGGCGTCGAACATCCTCATCGTCCGGACCCCCGACCGCCTCGCGAGGCGCCGTGACGCGGTGCAGCTGCGCGACGTCCTGCGCCGTCGGCTCGAGGCCGAGGCGGGCGGCGCCGAGGTCGACGTCGGTCCCCGGCTGACGGTCGACGGCGAGGCCGCCGTCAGCTTCGCGGCCCTGCGCCGGATCGGCCCGACCACGGTGCTGCAGCGCCGCGTCGCGGTGGTGCGCGACGGCGCGGTGTTCACGATCGCCCTGAACGCCAAGCGCGCGACAGCCGACGAGGACGTCCGGGTCTTCGCTGCGTTCCTGCGCTCCTGGCGCTGGCGGTAGCGCGGGCGCGGCGGTGTCCTGCCCGGGGGCGGGACGCGCGATGGCGGGTGCCCATCGGCCAGCCCGGGGGCGATCGGACGCCCGACCCCCTGGCGCCCCGCCGGGTGTGGCCGTACCCTGACGCGATGCGCGTGCACCCTCTCGTCCCCGGGCTGGCCGTCGGCCTCGTCCTCGCCCTCGGCGGCTGCGGCTCCGACGACGAGGAGACCACCACCTCCGCGTCGACCGGGACGACGGCGGCGCAGAGCGCCAGCACGACGGCCTCCGGCGCGACGTCCGGCACGGAGATCACCGGCACCGGGTACCGCACGACGGTCCCCCAGGGCTGGCAGGACGCCTCGGCGCGCACCGCCGGCACCGCGATCCGGATCGACAAGACCTACGCCGAGCCCGGCACGAGCGCGAGCGAGTTCGCGGCCAACGTCGTGATCATCCGCGAGAACCCGGCGAGCCTGAAGGGCGTGAAGATCGAGCAGCTCGAGAAGCAGCTCCGCGAGCAGGCCGCCACCTCGCTGTCGGCCCCCGTCCCCGACGCCGAGGATCCGCTGAAGCTCGACGGCGACGACGCGGTGCGGTGGACGCTACGGCGCACGCAGGGCGACCAGGAGCTCGTGCAGCGCCAGATCGCGTCGATCCACGACGACGCGCTCTACACCGTGACCGTCTCGACCGCCGCGGACGACGACGCCGACGGCGAGCAGCACGCGCAGACCATCATCGACGGGTGGAAGTGGGAGTAGGACCGGGCCGCGAATGACGGCCCGATCCACGGGGTAATCGAGGGACGCCTCGCCGCGCGACGTCGCGCGGCGAGGGCATCACCCCCTCCATCGAGGAGTGCCCCATGCCGCCCAACGGCGTCAAGCCCGGCTCCAAGCGCGCCCGGCAGTTCGAGAAGATCAAGCAGTCGGTGCAGGAGCAGGGCAGGAGCGAGTCGGTGGCCGAGGAGATCGCGGCCCGCACCGTCAACAAGGAGCGCGCCCGCGCCGGCGAGTCCGACGAGGCGTCGAAGACCTCGCTCGACGACAAGAGCTCGGGGGAGCGCGGAGGCGAGCGCTCCGGCACCGACCGGCCCAAGGGCCGGACCCGCAAGCAGCTCTACGCCGAGGCCAAGCGGCTGGGCGTCGACGGCCGGTCGACCATGAGCAAGGCGCAGCTGCAGAAGGCCGTCGACGGCCGGAAGTAGGCGGCGGCCCCCGCGTCGATCGCCACGGTGGGCCGTGGCAGGATGACGCGATGGCGCCGTCCTTCGAACCCCCGGTGCTCGAGGACGTCCTCCCCGACGGCGCGCGCGTCCTCTTCTGCGGGACCGCCGCGGGTGCCGTCAGCGCCCGGGTCGGCGCACCGTACGCCGGCCCCGGCAACGCGTTCTGGCCGACGCTGCACGCGACCGGTCTGCTCCCGGACCCGCTCGCACCGACCGCCTTCCGGTCCGCCGCGGCGTTCGGCGTCGCGCTGAGCGACCTCGACAAGCACGCGTCCGGCTCGGACGCGGAGGTCGGTGCCGCCGGATTCGACCCCGAGGCGGTCGCGGCGAAGGTGCGCGCCTGCCGTGCGCGCGTCGTCGCCTACACGAGCAAGACCACCGGGTCGACGGCCCTCGGTCGCCCCGTGTCCCTCGGCCCGCAGCCCGAGTGCGTCGGGGGCGCCGAGGTCTGGGTGCTGCCGTCGCCGTCCGGACGCGCGCGCCGGTCCTGGGACGTGGCGCCCTGGCACGCGCTGGCCGACCGCGTGCGCGAGCTGGCCCCCGTCGTCCTCTGCGCGCCGGACAAGCTCCGCGGGGCCACCGACGCGACCGAGACCGCCCGGGCGCTGGCGGCCGGGGTCCGCGACGCGGGCGGCTGGCCGCTGGAGCTCCCCGTCGCCGACGGCGGCGAGGGCACCCTGCAGGCGTTCGTCGACGGCGGCCACGCCGATCCCGTCGCGGTCCGCGTCCGGGACGCGCACGGCCGACCGACCGAGGCGCGGATCGGGGTGCTGGGTCGAGAGCCTCGGGGCGAGGACGACGGACCGACGGTCCTCGTCGAGGCGGCCGAGGCGATCGCGCTGGCCGCCGTCCCGGAGGACGCACGGGACGTGGGTCGCGCGTCGTCGGCGGGCGTCGGCGACCTCGTCCGGGCCGCCCTGGACCTCGGGGCCGGTCGGATCCTCGTGTCCGTGGGCGGGAGCGCGAGCGTCGACGGCGGTGCGGGGTTCCTGCGCGCCCTCGGCGTCCGGGCGCCGGCCGACGGCGCGGCGCTCATCGCGGACCCCACCGCCGTGGACGCCACGCTCGCCGGGCTCGACCCGCGCCTGACCGGCGTCCACCTCGAGCTGCTGCACGACGTCGACGCCCCGCTGCGGGGCCCCGACGGCGCGGCCCGCCGGTTCGGTCCCCAGAAGGGCGCGACCCCGGACGAGGTCGAGGCCTACGACGCCGCCCTGGCGGTGTGGGCGGCCACCCTGCGCGACGGTGGGGGCGCCGACGGGGCGGGCGACGGCGCCCGCGACCGGGCGGCGAGCCGCGATCCCGACACCCCGGGGAGCGGGGCGGCGGGCGGCCTCGGGTACGCGCTGCTCGTCCTCGGTGCGGTCCCGCGGCCCGGCGGCGAGGCGGTGCTCGACCTCGTCGGGTTCGACGGGCTCGCCCGCTTCGCCGACCTCGTGATCACGGCGGAGGGCAGCGTCGACGCCTCGACGCTGCAGGGCAAGACGGTCGACGCGGTGGTCCGGCGCGCCGTCGTGATCGACACGCCGGTGGCGGTCCTCGGCGGCCGCGTGGATCCGTCGGCGGCGGCCGAGCTGGGCCGCCGCGGCGCCCGGTCGGTCCACGCGATCGGCCCGGCCGACCGCCCCCTCGCGACGGCTCTCGCCGCGGCCCCGGGGGAGCTCCGGGCGGCCGCGCTGCGGGCGACCGAGGAGCCGCGGGTGACCGCGGCGTCGCAGGACGTGGCCGGCCCCTGACCGCGGGCCGCGCCCCCTACCCCAGCGCCTTGGCTGCTGCGCGGCCGGCCGTACGACCCGAGAACAGGCAGCCGCCGAGGAAGGTGCCCTCCAGCGCGCGGTAGCCGTGCATCCCGCCGCCGCCGAAACCGGCGACCTCGCCCGCCGCGTACAGGCCCGGGACCGGCTCGCGGGCGCCCGCGCCGGCCTCGCCGTGCGGCGTCGGGACGAGGCCGTCGACCTTCCGCAGCACGCGACCGTCGAGGTCGGTGTGCAGGCCGCCCAGCGTCTTGCGGGTGAGGATGTGGAGCTTCACGGCGATCAGCGGACCCGCCTCGGGATCGAGCAGGCGGTGCGGCTTGACGACGCGGGTGATGCGGTCGACGAGGTACTTGCGCGCGCCGTGGATGGCCGTCAGCTGCAGGTCCTTCGTGTACGGGTTCTCGACCTCGCGGTCGCGCTCGACGATCGTCTTCCGCAGGCTCTCGAGGTCGATCAGCGGCGTGTCCGTCCTGCTGTTCATCCCGCGGACCAGGGTCTCGAGGTCCTTCTCGACGACGAAGTCGACGCCCTTGTCCATGAACGCCTGAACGGGCCCGGGAGGCCCGGAGGAGAGGCGGGTCTTCAGGGTCTCGAGGACGCTCTTGCCCGTGATGTCGGGGTTCTGCTCCGACCCGGAGAGCGCGAACTCCTTCTCGATGATCCGCTCCGTCAGGACGAACCAGGTGTGCTCGTGGCCCGTCTGCATGATGTGGTCGAGCGTGCCGAGGGTGTCGAAGCCCGGGAACAGCGGCACCGGCAGGCGCTTGCCCGTCGCGTCGAGCCAGAGCGACGAGGGCCCGGGGATGATGCGGATGCCGTGTTGGGACCAGATCGGGTCCCAGTTCTGGACCCCCTCGACGTAGTGCCACATGCGGTCGGGGTTGATCGTCTCGCCGCCGGCGTCCTGCGTGATCCTGATCATCCGGCCGTCGACGTGGTCGGGCACGCCCGAGATCATGTGCTTCGGCGCGGCGCCCAGGCGGGCGGGCCAGTTCTCGCGGACGAGGTCGTGGTTGCCGCCGATGCCGCCGGAGGTGACGATGGTCGCCTCGGCGCGCAGCTCGAAGTCGCCGGTCTCCTCGCGCGAGCTCTTCGCGCCCCGGACGGCGTCGCTGGGGACGAGGGTCCGGCCGCGCACGCCGACGACGGCGCCGCCCTCGACGATCAGCTCGTCGACGCGGTGGCGGAACCGGAAGCGGACGAGCCCGGCGACGACCGCCGCGCGGACCCGCGCCTCGAACGGCGCCATGACGCCGGGGCCCGTCCCCCACGTGAGGTGGAACCGCGGCACCGAGTTGCCGTGGCCGCCGGCGTCGTAGCCGCCGCGCTCGGCCCAGCTGACCTGCGGCATGAGCTTGATGCCCTGCTCGGTGATCCACTCGTGCTTCTCGCCCGCCGCCCAGTCGACGTAGGCCTCGGCCCAACGACGCGGCCACTCGTCCTCCGGCCGGTCGAACGCGGCGGTCCCGAGCCAGTCCTGCCACGCCAGGTCGCGGGAGTCCTTGATCCGCATGCGGCGCTGCTCGGGCGAGTCGACGAGGAACAGCCCGCCGAGCGACCAGAACGCCTGGCCGCCGAGCGACTGCTCCGGCTCCTGGTCGACGAGCAGGACCGTCCGCCCCGCGTCGGCGAGCTCGGCCGTGGCGACCAGCCCGGCGAGCCCTCCGCCAACGACGATGACGTCCGCCTGCTCCGTGCTCATGTCTGCATCTTCGCGGGTGGCGGCCCGGACGGGGAGAAGACCTACCGCCGGTAGGCCGCGACGCCGGTCGGCCGTCCGGGCCGTCGCGGCCGATCACCGGTCCCGCGCCGTGCGCCGAGGGCGTCCGGTGACCCCGCGACCTACGATGGGGCGATGGCCCGAACGCCCCCGCCGCAGCCCGGCCCCGGCGTGGTCTTCCGCGTGGAGCGCGCCGACGCCGAGCCCGGGGCGACGCTGCTCCGGGAGTTCCTCGCCGAGCTCGAGGAGCGCTACGGCCCCGCGCCCGCGGACGCACCCGCGGGCCCGACGGCCACCCCGGACGAGCTGGCGCCGCCGCACGGCACGTTCCTCGTCGGCCGGCTGGGCGACGAGCCGGTGGCCTGCGGCGGGTGCAAGCGCCTCTTCGGCGAGGACCATCCGAACGGGCCCACGGCCGAGGTCAAGCGGATGTACGTGCGGCCGTCGGGCCGGGGCCGCGGGGTCGCCCGGGCCCTGCTCGCGGAGCTCGAGCGGGCCGCCGTGCGCGCCGGGCACCGGCGGGTCCGCCTCGACACGGGTGCCGCGCAACCCGACGCGCGACACGTCTACCTGACGTCCGGGTACCGCGAGATCCCCGACTACAACGGCAATCCCCGCGCGGCGTTCTGGTTCGAGAAGGAGCTCCGCCGCTAGTCCTGCCGGACCGCCGCAGCGCCGGCCGCGAACGTCGGGTCGCAGCCCTGGTCGACCGGGATCCCGACGCGCAGGAGCGCCGGGCCGTCGGCGGCCAGGAGCTCCTCCAGGGCGTCGTCGAGGTCGGCCGGATCCTCCACCGAGCGCGCGGCGACGCCGAACCCGCGGCCGAGCGACTCCCAGTCCAGACCCGGCAGCGCGGACGCCGCACGGCGCCCCGCGTAGTGGGTGTCCTGCTGCTGGCGGACCATGCCCAGCGAGGCGTTGTCGAAGAGCAGGACCTTGACCGGCGCACCGGCGTCCGCCGCGGTGGCGAGCTCCTGCAGGTGCATGACGAGCGACCCGTCGCCGGTGACGCAGACCACCGGCGTGTCGGCGTCGACCGCGGTGCCGTCGCCGAGCGTCCCGGTCCCGCGGACCGCCTCCTGGACGGCGAGGGACGCGCCGATCGCGGCGGGCAGGCCGAAGCCCATCGTCCCCAGGCCGCCCGAGGTGATCCACCGCCGCGCGCCGGCGAAGCGCAGGCGCTGCGCGGCCCACATCTGGTGCTGGCCGACGTCGGTGGTGACGATCGCGCGACCGGCGGTGAGGGCCTGCAGGCGGTCGAGGGTCGCCTCGGCCGAGACCACGCCGTCCTCGTGGGCGGGGCGGCGGGCGGGGTGCGCGGCGCGCCAGGCGGCGATCCGCTCCCACCACGGGCGCAGGGCGGACGCGTCGGGGGCGTCGGCGAGCGCGTCCAGCGCCTCGGCTATGCCGGCCAGCGCGGCCCGCGCGTCGCCGACGACGGGCACGTGGGCGGCGACGTTCTTGCCGACCTCGGACGCGTCGGCGTCGACGTGGACGACCCGGGCGCGGGGCGCGAACGACGGCAGGCTGCCGGTGACCCGGTCGTCGAACCGCGCGCCGACGGCGACGATCAGGTCGGCGTCGTGCAGCGCGCGGTTGGCGGTCTCCGTCCCGTACATGCCGGGCATCCCGAGCCAGCGCACGTCGCCCTGGGGGTAGGCGCCCAGCGCCATCAGCGTCGTCACCACCGGCAGGTCCCGGCGGCGGGCCAGCGCGGTCAGCTCGCGCTCGGCACCCGCGTGGACGACGCCGCCGCCGGCGTAGAGGACGGGCCGACGGGCGGCCGCGATCGCCTCCGCGGCGCGTCGCAGCTGCCGGCCGTTCGGGGTGCTGCGCGGCCGGTAGCCGGGCAGCGACGGCTCGCCCTGCGGTCCCCGGGCCGGCGCCTTCAGCAGGTCGGAGGGCACGTCGACGACGACCGGTCCCGGACGGCCGGTGGCGGCGATCACGAAGGCCTCGTGGACCGCGGTGCCCACGTCGTCAGCGCGCTCGACGGCGATCCCGTGCTTGACCACCGGGGCGGTCATCCCGATGACGTCGCACTCCTGGAACGCGTTGGAGCCGCGCAGCGTCGTCGGCACCTGGGCGGTGATGAAGACGGTCGGCAGCGAGTCCGCGTAGGCGTCGGCGATCGCGGTGACGAGGTTCGTCGCGCCCGGACCACTGGTGACGATCGCGACCCCGACCCGGCCCGACGCCTTCGCGTAGCCCTCCGCGGCGTGGCCTGCGGCGGCCTCGTGGCGGACGAGCACGTGGCGGATCGGCGAGGCGTCCAGCGCGTCGTGCAGCGCCAGCGACGCGCCGCCGGGCAGCCCGAAGACGAGCTCGACGCCCTCGGCGACCAGCGCCTCGACCAGGCGGTCGGCGCCGGTGACGGCCGACCGCGTGGCGGGCTCCGCGTCGCCGGCGGAGGAGGCCGACGGGGCGGCCGAGGAGGACGGGGCGGTGGCCCGCGTGCGGTCCGTGGCGCTCATCGGGCCGCCTCCCGCCGTGCGTGGCCGGTCTCCTGCCGGGTGGCGTCGGCCCAGCGGACGCGGTCCTGGGCCGTGAACGCCCCCTCGCCCATCCCGACGGCGACCGCGACCTCGACGACGACGTCGCGGTCCGCCACGAGGGCGAGCTGCGGGGCGACGACGACGATCGACCCGAGGCCGGTGGCCGGAATCGAGGTGCGGTGCGGGCGGTGCGGTGTGGGGAGCATGGTCTTCGTGGTTCCGGGGGAACGCACGACGACGCTCCCCGTGTTCGGGGTGGAGCGGCGGACTCGGGAGGCTCGAGACGCGGGGACCGGCGGGAGCCGGTGGCGGGTCTCGGTGCCTAGCGGAGGCCGGCCGTGAGGCCGGCTACTACGAGCACGCCGCGGCGGACGCCAAGGGCGCCCGCGGGAAGAAGCTGCGTGCTGTGACGGAGGGTCACGCGAGCCATTGTGCAGGATGCGGCCGGTCGGCGCCACCCCGACCCGCGCACCCGGCCCGCATCGGTGCCCGCGGGCCCCGCCGCACGGCCCCGCCCGGAGGGGCCGGCGGTCACCCGGACCGCGCCCCCCGACCGGCACCCGCGCCCGCGCTCCTGCGACGCTCCGGCCGTGAGCACCGCGCGCCCGTCGATCGACCGCCTCGTGGACGCGGGGGACGTCGAGCTGGCGCTGGTCGAGCGCGGCGAGGGTCCGCTCGTCGTCGTCCTCCACGGGTTCCCCGACAGCGTCTGGAGCATGGTGCCGTTGTGCGAGACGCTCGCCGCCGCCGGGTTCCGGGCGGTCGCCCCGGCCATGCGCGGCTACGGCCCGTCGTCCCTGCCGCCCGGCCGCAGCACCACGCTGCTCGAGCTCGCCGGCGACGTCCTGGCGATCGCCGACGCGCTGGGCGAGGAGGAGCTCATGGTCGTCGGGCACGACTGGGGTGCCGGCACCGCACACACCGTCGCGACCCTCGCGCCGCACCGGGTGCGCCGGATCGTCATGGCCGGCCTGCCGCACGCCCACACCGTGCTGACGAAGCCGTCGGCCAAGCAGCTGTGGCGCTCCCGCTACATGCTCCAGTTCCAGGTGCCGGGGCTGCCCGAGCGGATCATCCGCCGCGACGGGCTGCGCTGGATCGACGACCTCGTGCGCCGCTGGTCCCCGGGCTGGGACCCGACCCCGGACCAGCTGGCGACGATCAGGTCGGGCCTCGAGGGCCAGGGCCGCCTGTCGGCCGCCCTGGGCTACTACCGCGGCATCCCCCGCACGATCGCCGACGCCGAGGCCCGCCGGATCGCCCTGGGCCGGGTGCCCGTCCCCACGCTGGTGGTCCGCGGCCTGGCGGACGCGTGCATGGGCGCCGAGAAGTTCGACGACCTCGAGGACCGCTTCCCGGGCGGGCTGCGGGTCGCCTCGCTGCCGGGCGTCGGCCACCACATGCACGTCGAGGCACCCGGTCCGTTCGCGGAACTGGTCCTCGAGCACCTCACCGCGGCCTGAGGGGCTCTGGGCTAGAGCGCGCCCTTGTCCCCACCGACGGGGATCGCGGAGTACGTGCGGATGTCGGGCGCGCCGTCGAGCAGCTCCTCCGCCCGCGCGAGCACGGCCTTCAGGTGGTCCGTCTCGAAGTGCGCGCCGATCGCCTCGGGGCTCGCCCACTGCTCGACCGTCGAGAAGTCCCGCGGGTCCTCGACGTTGCGGTGCAGGGCGTAGGCGATGCAGCCCTCCTCGTCGTGGCTGGCGAGGACGAGGGCGGAGAGCGCCTCCTCCACCGCGGCCTCCTGGCCCTCCTTGGCACGGATGTGGGCGATGACGACGAGGCTCATGCACCGACGCTACCCGCGCGGCCCGGCCGGCGGGGACGAACGGGGACCCACGGCGGCGGACGGCCGACGGGTCGGCGACCCACGCCGGCTGCGACCATCGACCGATGAGCGCTCGCGACCTCGTCCACGTGACGACCGCCCTCGGCCGGCTCGCCGGAGGGCGGGCGGGCGTGGGCGTGACGGTCGGCGCGATCGACGGGGAGATCGGCCGCGGGCACGGCGACATGCGCACCCCGCTGAACCTCGCCGACCTCGCCGCGCGCGGGCACGCCGAGGCGCTCCCGGACGGCACCTGGGCGCTGACCCCCGCGGGGGTCGCGCGACTCGGGGCCTGACCGTGGCAGGACGCGAGACCCCCGCGACGACCGCCGCGCGCCGGGCGGGGGTCGCGTTCGAGCTGCACGAGTACGCGCACGACCCGGCGGCCGACTCGTACTCGCTGGAGGCGGTCGAGGCGCTGGGCCTGGACCCCGGGCGCGTGCTGAAGACCCTCGTCGTCCGACGCGACGGGGCGCTCGCCGTCTGCGCGATCCCGGCCGGCGACACGCTCGACCTGCGGGCGCTGGGCAAGCGGACGGCGATGGCCGACCCCGCCGAGGCCGAGCGGGCGACCGGGTACGTGACCGGCGGCATCAGTCCGCTCGGCCAGCGGCGCCGGCTGCCGACCCTCGTCGAGGAGCGCGCGACGGCCTTTCCCACGGTCTTCGTCAGCGCCGGGCGCCGCGGCCTGGAGATCGAGCTCTCCCCCGCGGACCTCGTCGCGCTGACCCGGGCCGAGGTGCGGCCGCTGACCCGCCCGGTCACCTGATCCGGGACGGCGTCGGACCCGCGGCCCCGCCGGTCCGACGCCGGGGGTCGAGGTGCCGGCGGGCGACGTGGCCCGGGTCCGGTCGCCCGGGAGGCCCAGGTGGTGCGGGCCCGGCGGGCGGCGTGCCCCTCGACCCCGTGCACGATCGTCAACCCCGGGGCCGCGCGACCGCCGTCCCGCTCTACTATGCGGTGATGGTCACACGCCGCCCCGCGCCCGCCGACACCCGGCCGTGAGCCCCGAGCGCGGAGGACCGGCACGGCGCTCCCCGGTGCGCGAGCGGGACGGCAGCACGATCGACGCGATCGTGGCCGCCGCGGGCGAGGTCTTCGCCCGCCACGGCTACGAGGCGGGAACGCCCGAGCGGATCGCCGACCGGGCCGGCGTGTCGGTGGGCACCGTCTACGAGCAGTTCCCGGACAAGGACGCGATCCTCGTCGCGCTGGTCGAGCGCCACCTCGACGACGCCTCCGCCGCGCTGACGCCGCTCCTGACGGACATGGTCACCCAGGCGCCGCCGATCGAGGACGGGGTCTGCCGGATGCTCCACGCGCTCGTCGCCCTGCACCGCACCCACCCCGCGCTGCACCGCGTGCTGTTCGAGGAGGCACCGCGGCCCGAGGCCCTGCGCCGCCGGCTCGAGCGCACCGTCGAGGCCGCCGTCGAGGCGGTCCACGGCTACCTGTCGGCGCGTCCCGAGGTCCGGGTCCCCGACCGCGCGATCGCGGCGCAGCTCGTCGTCCAGGTCGCGGAGTCGGTCACCCACGGGCTCGTCCTGAACCCGCAGGAGGGCATCGATCCCGACGCCTACGTGCGCGAGACGGAGCGGATGCTCGTGCGGTACCTGACCGGGCGGTGAGCGACCCGGACCCGGGGCGGACGAGGCCCCGGAACCCCCGTGCCGCCCCCGTCGCCCGTGGGTACGTGCCGATCGTGAGCACGACCGGCACGACCCCCGCCCCCACGATCCCGCTGCAGAACGGCGCGCAGATCCCCCGGCTCGGGCTCGGCACGTGGCCGCTGGACGACCGCGGGGCCGAGGAGGCCGTCGCGCAGGCCATCGGCATCGGCTACCGCCTGATCGACACGGCGTTCAACTACGGCAACGAGACGGGCGTGGGCCGCGGGATCGCCGCGGGCGGCGTCCCGCGCGAGGAGCTCTTCGTCACGACGAAGCTCAACAAGGAGGACCACGGGATCGACGAGGTGCAGCACGCGTTCGAGCGCAGCGCCACGAAGCTCGACGTCGACTACATCGACCTGCTGCTGATCCACTGGCCCAACCCGGCGCAGGACCGCTACGTCGACGCCTACCGCGGCCTGGTCCGCCTGCTCGAGGACGGCCGCGTCTCGGCGATCGGCCTGTCGAACTTCAAGCCGGCGCACGTGGACCGCGTCATCGAGGCCACCGGCGTGGTGCCGGACGTCGACCAGATCGAGCTCGACCCGACCAGGCCCCGCGGCGAGGAGCGCGCGTACCTGCGCGGCAAGGACGTCGTCTGCCAGTCGTGGAGCCCGCTCGGCGGGCGGCACGCCGGTCTGCGCGAGCACCCCGTCGTCGCGGCGATCGCCGAGAAGCGCGGGCGGACGCCGGGGCAGATCGTGCTGCGCTGGCACCTCGAGCTCGGCTGCGTGCCGATCCCCAAGTCCGCGGACCCGGAGCGCCAGCGCCAGAACCTCGACGTCTTCGACTTCGCGCTGACCCAGGACGACCTCGCCCGCCTCGCGACGCTGGACCGCGGCGGCGAGGGCATCACGGACTCGGACGAGTTCGGGCACTGAGGGGATCGGCCGGCCGGCCGCGCGGCCCGCGACCGACGGGCCCCGTCCGCCGACGTCCGGACCGCCGCCCACAACTTCGGCGCTCCGGCGGGGTTCCTCCCCGTGAGCCCCGGTGACCGCCGCGGCGGTCGTCGTCCCCCGTCCCGTCCGCAGGAGTCCGGTCGTGCCCCCAGCCCACCGGCTCCGCCGGACCATCAGGACCACCGCGGTGCTGCTCTGCGGTGCCGCGCCGCTGCTCGCCTCCGGCGTGGCCGCCGCTCCCGCCCAGGCGTCCCGCTCCGTCGTCACGACGATGGCCGACGACGCGGTCCTCAACGGCACCCACGGCGACCCCGCGCCGATCGTCGCGCAGTGGCGGGACGCCGGGGTCCGCAACGTCCGGCTGTTCGCGCAGTGGTCGCACCTGGCCCCGGAGGTCGGCGCGACCCGGCCGCCCGCGGGCTTCGGGGGCACCGGCGACGTCCCGTACGAGCTGGCGGCGCTGGACCGCAAGATCGACCTCGTGCGGCGCAACGGCATGACGGTGACGCTCGTGGTCACCGGTCCCGGCCCCGTGTGGGGGTCGCTGGACCCGTCGCGGCGCAACGGCCGCTGGCGGCCGAGCCCCGCACGGTTCGGGGCGTTCGCGCGCGCGGTCGCCCGGCACGTCACCGGGCGGGTCGACGACTGGATCGTCTGGAACGAGCCGAACGTCGCGACCTGGCTGCAGCCGCAGAACACGTGCGTCCGAGGACGCTGCGCCCCGGCGTCGCCGCACGCCTACCGCAAGCTCGCGGCGGCCGGGTACGACGCGATCCGGGCGTCGGACCCGACGAGCCCGATCGCGATCGGGGCGACCTCGCCGAAGGGCGACCCGGTCCCGCGGAAGATCAACGGGACGACCCCGCCGCTGACGTTCCTCCGCGAGCTGTCGTGCGTCGACGACCGCTACCGCCGGCGGAGCACCGGGGAGTGCCGCGGGTTCCGGGCGCCGCGCGGCAACGCGCTGGCCTATCACCCGCACTCCAACGGCTTCACGCCCGGCTACCGCTCGCCGCGGCCGGCCGACGCACGGATGGGCGACCTGAGCCGTCTGACGAGCGTCGTCGACCGGCTGACCCGCACGGGCCGGCTGAAGGTCGTCGGGGCGAAGCGGTTCCCGCTCTGGCTGACCGAGTACGCGTACGAGACGAATCCGCCCGAGCGGGGGCGCGGCGTGTCGCTCGCGGCACAGGCGCTCTGGTCGCAGTGGGGCTGGTGGATCGCCTGGAACCACCCGCGCGTCCAGATGCTCGCGCAGTACGAGTGGATGGACGAGGGCGACGTGCGCAGGCCCGTCGACCCGCCCGGCTGGCAGTCGGGGCTGCACTTCTTCGACGGCCGCCCCAAGCCGATCGCCGCCGCGTTCCCGAACCCGATCTTCGGCTACCGGACCGCCCGCGCCGGCACGATCTGGGGCCAGGTCCGCACCGCGACCGGAGCGACGACGGTGCAGCTGCAGCGTCGTTCCGGCACCGGCTGGGTGCCGGTGCGGACCGTCGGCACCGACGCCCGCGGCGCGTTCCTCGTCCGCGTCCCGCGCCGGTCGAGGCTGACCTACCGCTACACGTACCTCTCGCCGGTCGACGGGACGACGCGCGCGAGCACCGCGACGAAGCTGCGGACCGTGCCGGCGCCGACGGGGCGCTGAACCGACCCTCGCCTCAGCCGACGCGGACCTCGGCCTCGCCGGGCTGCAGCAGCTCGAGGTCCGCGAGCAGCCCCGGGTGCGTGGGCTCCCAGCCGAGCGCCTCCCGGGTGTGCGTGCTCGAGGCCGGCTGGTCCATCGCGAAGACCGGCCCGAACGGCCCGAACGCCTCCTCCGGCACGGACTCGACGGGCAGTCCGAGGCGGCGTCCCACGACGGTGGCGATGTCCAGGGCCCGATCGCCCTCGTCGGCGACCGCGTGCCAGGCCGTCCCGGCGGGCGCCGACTCGAGGACCAGGCGGAACAGGACCGCGGCGTCGCGCGCGTGCACGGCCGGCCACCGCTGCTCACCGTCCCCCGGGTATCCGGCGACGCCCGTCCGGCGGGCCGCGTCGGCCAGGAGGCCCGCGAACCCGCCCAGGCCGTCCTCGTGCACCGTTCGCGGCAGGCGGATCGCCGTGCTGCGGACGCCGCGGTCGGCCAGGCCCAGGTGGGCCGCGACGGTGCGGGCGCGGCCACCGACCGGACCGTCGGTCGGCAACGGGTCCGCCTCGGTCGAGACCCGGCCCGGGATCCAGGGGGTGCCGGACACCGCCACCAGCGGCCGGTCCGTGCCGACGAGGGCCTCCCCGAGCGCGGCGAGTGCGGCTCCTTCCTCGGCGATGCTCTGCGCCAGGGCCTCGGCGGTTCCGTAGTCCCGGCCGAACGCGAGCGAGACCACGCCGTCGGTCCGGGCCGCGCCCTCCCGCAGGACGTCGAGATCGGCGATCGAGCCGCGGAGGACCTCGGCTCCCGCGCGCTCCAGGGTCTCCGCGGAGGACGCGGAGCGGGCGATGGCGAGGACGGTGTGGCCGTGGGCCAGGAGCTCGGAGACGACCGGCGTGCCGATGGTGCCGGTGCCGCCGGTGACGAAGACGTGCATGGTGATCCTTCGAGTGATGGGACTCTTATCCCGTCGACCGTAGCACCTGACGGGACACATGTCCCATCACCGACCCCCGCCTATCATCGACCGCATGGCCCGCTGGCGACCCGGAGCACGTGAGCGACTCGTCGTCGCGGCCGTCGACCTCTTCGTGGAGCAGGGATACGACGCGACGACGGTGACCGAGATCGCGGAGCGCGCCGGCGTCACGAAGAGCACCTTCTTCCGGCACTTCCCGGACAAGCGCGAGCTGCTCGTCGCGGGCCAGGACACCCTGAGCCGCCTGCTCGCCGACGGGATCGCGGAGGCCCCGCCCGGGGCGAGACCGCTGGAGGCCGTCGCAGCGGGCCTGGAGCGGGCGTCGAGCACCATGGGGCCGGCCAACCGCGAGCTCGGCCCCCGGATCCGGGCCGCCGTCGCGGCCAGCACGGAGCTGCAGGAGCGCGACGCGCTGAAGAGCGTCGGCCTCGCCGCCGCGATGACGGAGGCCCTCGTCGCACGGGGCGTCCCCGACCCGACGGCGCACCTGGCGGCCGAGCTCGGGGTGCTGGCCTTCAAGCGGGGCTACGCCGCGTGGGCCGAGGGCGAGCGGGACGCGGACGACGACCTCGCGCCGCACGCGCTTCGTGCCCTGGAGGAGCTGCGGGCGGCGAGCGCCACGCTCGGCTGACCGGGGGCGCGCCGCTCGGCGGCCCGGGGGCGACGCAGGTTCGTGCCGTAGGGCGGCACGCTCCTGCGTCGGCCGACGGTGGGTCCCGAGTGACGCACGTTCGTGCCGTTGGGCGGCACGTCTCTGCGTCGGCAGACGGTGGGTCTCGAGTGACGCAGGTTCGTGCCGTAGGGCGGCACGTCTCCGCGTCGGTCGGCGGCCCGTGTCGAGCGACGCACGTTCGTGCCGCCAGGCGGCACGTTGCCGCTTCGGTCGATGCCGCATGCCCGCCGTTGTAGTTGCGCATGCAACCATCTCGGCGTATGGTGGGGACCCCGACCCGGAGCACCCCCATGCCGCTGCACCCGCACACCGTCCCCACCACCACCGACCGCCGCGCGGCGACGTCGTGAGCGCCGCGGGGACCGTGCTGGTCACCGGTGCCACCGGCACCCAGGGCGGCGCCGTCCTGCGGGGCGTCCTCGACCGCGGGGACCGGCCCGTGGCGGCGCTCGTCCGCGACCCCGCCGCGCCGAAGGCGACCGCGCTGGCCGAGCTCGGCGTCGAGCTGCGCCGCGGCGACCTGTCCGACCCCGCGTCGCTGGCCGCGGCCTTCGCCGGCGTCGACGCGGTCTACGCCGTGACCACGCCGTTCGGCGACGGCCCGGAGGCCGAGGTCGCCCAGGGCGAGGCGATCGTCGCCGCCGCCGAGCAGGCCGGCCTGCCGTGGCTCGTGCTCGCGTCCGTCGCCGCGGCGGACCGCGCGGACGTCCCGCACTTCGTCAGCAAGGCGAGGATCGAGCGACGGCTGGCCGCGTCGAGCGTGCCGTGGACCGTCGTCGCCCCGAGCTACTTCTACGAGAACGTCGCCGGGGCCGCGCGTGCCGCCGCGGAGTCCGGCCGGCTCGCGATGCCGCTGCCCGCCGACGTCCCGCTGCACCAGGTCGCGCTGGCGGACCTGGCCGCGGTCGTCGCGGCCGTCCTGGCCCGGCGCGACGAGCACCTCGGCGTCCGCGTCGAGGTCGCGGGCGACGCACCCACCCCGGCGCAGATGGCCGCCGCGCTGCACGCGTCCTACGAGGAGCAGCCGCTCGCCGAGGTGCGGGCCCGGAGCGCCGACCTCGGCGCGATGTACGCGTTCCTCGCCGGCGAGGGCTACGGCATCGACGTCGCCGCGGTCCGGGCGCGCTACCCCGAGGTGCCCTGGCGGACGTTCGCCTCCTGGGCCGCCGAGCGCGTCTGATGCGCAGGCCGCCCGGCGAGCCCCTGGTGCCGGTGCTCGTGGCCCTGACCGTCGCGACCGGCATGGTCGACGCGGTCAGCTTCCTCGGCCTCGGGCACGTCTTCACGGCGAACATGACCGGCAACGTCGTGTTCCTCGGCTTCGGGCTCTCCGGCGGCCAGGGACTCTCCGTGGCCGGCGCCGCGGTCGCGCTGGCCGCGTTCGCCGCCGGCGCCGTGCTCGGCGGCCGCCTCCACGTCCGGTCCGGGGACGATCCCCGTCGCCGCCTGCACGGCGCCATGTCCGTCGAGGCGGTGCTGATCGCCGTCGCGGCCGCCCTCGCGGTCGGCCTGTCGGTCGGGACGATCGACGGGCGGGGCTACGCGGTCGTCGCCGTCCTGTCGCTCGCGATGGGGGTGCGCAACGCCGTGGTGCGCAAGCTCGGCGTCGCCGACATGACGACGACCGTCCTGACGATGACGGTCACCGGGCTGGGCGCGGACTCCGCGGCGGCCGGCGGCCGTCCGGTCCGGACGGCGCGGCGGCTCCTGTCCGTCGCCGCGATGTTCGCCGGCGCGCTGCTGGGCGGGCTGCTCGTCCTGGGTCCGGGGATGGCCACGGCGCTCGCGGCGGCCGCGGTCCTGGTGACCGCGACGCTGGCGTGGTCCGTGCTGGACCGCCCCGCCCCCGCGCCGGCGGCGGCCTGACGTCGCGACCGACCGGGTCCGGGTTCCCGCGCGGGCCCACCCACCGGCGCCGGTCAGCCCCGCGGCACGTAGGCCGACCAGCCGCGGTCGCCGGGGTCCGGCTCCGGCACCGCGGGCAGGTGGTCCTCCGAGAAGACGACCTGGGCCCGCCGCGCGGCGTCGCGGAGCACGTCGCCGTCGACGTCCAGGCGGGTGACCGGAATGCCGTGCGCCGGCCACTCGCAGACGATCGTCAGCGGGCCCTCGTCGGGGACCGGCCAGACCCAGAGCTCCTGGGCGTAGCGCCCCTCGTTGCCGCCGCCGCCCGCCCCGCGCAGGACGATGCCCGAGGCGGGAGGATCGCCCGGGCCCCGCTCCGTCTCGAGGTTCGTCGCCCGTCGCCCGTCGGCGAACGCCACCCCGATCCGCAGCACCTCGTCGGGCACCGCACCGGGGACGTGCCGGTGGTGGAAGAGCATCGGATCGAGCCCGGAGTCGGGACGGTGCTCGGCCTGCGGACGTGCGAAGGCGACGATCTCGAACCGGAGCCCCTCGGGGTACACCTCCACGGACGGGACGGCGACGGCGACCTCGTCCGTGCGGGCGAGCACCCGCTCGACGGCGACGATCGCGGGGACCACCGCGGGCGGCGGGCCGTGCCACGGCTTCGACCGGTACCGGGGGTGCGGAGGAGGCGCCTGCTCGGGCTCGGCGGGCGGCAGGTCGAAGAACGAGCTCATGGCGGACCCTCGAACGGTCGATGACGGACGTGACGGACCGGTCGACGGTACCCCCACCCCGGTGGGGCGATCGGTCCTCGATCGCCACATGACGCGCGGCGACCCGCCAAGATGATCCGCGCCCGCCAGACCCGACGCCCGCCCGCAGGAGACCCTCGATGACCGACACCACGCCCCGCCGCCGATCACGCCGCCTGCTGCTCGCCGGCGCGACGGCCGCCCTGGCCACCGCCACGCTCGCCGCACCCGCCGGTGCGACGACGTGGGGCATCGCGGACCAGAAGCCCACGACGTTCACCAACCCCGCCTTCACGCAGCTGAAGGACGCCGGGATGAGGACCGCGCGGTACACGATGCGGTTCGACGCGCTCAAGTACCGGAACGACGCCTCGCGGAAGTTCTACGCCGAGCAGGTCGACGCGTGGATGACGGCCGCCCGGGCCGCCGGCGTCCGCCCGCTCGTCACGTTCTGGGTCACCGCCTCGAACTCCTCGGCGCTCAAGCGGTCGATCTCGTCGTCGGCCTACCGCACCGAGTTCAAGCGCTTCCGCGCGGCCTACCCGTTCGTCAAGGACTTCTCGCTCTTCAACGAGCCGAACCTCACCGGGCCGTTCAAGAGCAGGCCCGAGGCGCTCGGCAAGCTCTACAAGGCCGTGAAGAAGGACCTGCGGAGCTGCTCGGGCTGCAACCTGCTCGCCGGCGACCTGCACCTGGAGAACGGCGCGACGACCGCCGCCTACGCCGCGCGCGTGGCCAAGGGCGCGGGCACGAAGGTCGGCCTCTGGGGCATCAACAACTACCACGACGTCAACGACCGGACGACGACCGAGACGGCACGGTTCCTGCGCTCGCCGGCCGTCCGCGGCTCGAAGGTCTGGATCACGGAGTCCGGGGGCGTCTACAGCCGCAAGGCGTCGTCCGAGAAGGGCAGCCCGTTCCTCGCCCAGCGCAAGAAGGCGACGAGCGACGGCGCCCGCGAGAAGTACCAGTACGACGCCACCCGCTACCTGCGCACCATCGCCACGAAGTACCGGTCGCAGATCCAGCGCGGCTACGTCTACCAGCTGCAGTCCGAGCCGCACGCGAACTGGGTCCCCGGCACGCGCAACGGCTCGTGGGACTCCGGTCTGATCGACCCGCGCGGCGTGAAGCGGCGCAGCTTCGACTACGTCCTGAACACGTTCCTGTAAGGGCGGCCGCGTCCGAACCCCGGCACCTCGCGGGCCCAACCACCTTTCGGCCTCGAGTAATTAAAGAAGGATGGGACGTAGAAGGGGCGACCGGGGCCGCTCAAAGAGGAAGTTCCGGGACCGAACGGGGCAGAGCAGATGGAGGGGACGCCTTGACCTGCCCCTCGGCTAAGCAGGGCCTTTCCGACTGACCTTCAGGGCATAGCGGTATAGCTCCGGGACGACCAGCCTTTCCCGGTCTCGAGGATGTGCGGCAACCAACCCCATGAGCTGGGCGACTTCGAGCTGCCCAGGATCACCGTCGGCCGCCAGCCACTCGTCGCGGGTGAACGGCGATTGCTCAAGGGCCCGGAAGACCGGCATGACCTGGTCGACCTCGCTGGCGAACTCGTCACGTACCGCTGTAAGCGCTTCTTGCGAGACAACCTCGCTGAGCACGTCCGCGAAGTCCCGGGCACGCAACGGCGCGGCGTCGTCCGCCGGACGAGACCGAGCACGGTCCGCCAAGACCCGAAAGAGCTGAGCGAGATGCCTCGGCGAGTGATCACCATTGCCGTCCGCGAGCCTGGACCAGACCCACCGGTCAGTGAAGGCGGTCTGCTTACCGCGGACTCGGACACCTACGAGTGCATACCAGAGCACCAAAGTCGCGTCGCCCGACAGCGTGTCGACATCCTCAGGCTTAGTCCCCGTGCTCTTGGCGAAGACACTCGACGTCTGAAGAGCTTGCTTCAGGACGGTCTTGAGGTACTCGTCTTTCTCCCAACTGAGAGTGAGTCGACGCCCGAAGAGGTGCGACTGGTTGACGAAGGAGATCGACCTGACAATGTCGGTCCGAAGGAAAACCGTGAACGTTGCGCGCTGCAGACTGGCCTCGCGGTCCATGAGCAACGGTAGGAGCGAACCGATGGCACGATCGCGCAGCTTTCGATCGCTCGGCCCGTACCCGAACGCAGTGTCGAGGCCGTCGAAGATCAGACGCCGATCAACTGGAAGCGCGTCAAGCGTTTCCGCCATGATCGCCAATGCCCGTAGAGACGGTTCCGGCTCAGACGCGAAATGCCGAACGGCGTCTACGAAACCCGGGACACCGCCGGCCTGCACCTCGCGCAGCACGTTTTCCACGTCGCCGAAACCGACGCCGCCCTGATCGTTCTCGTGCTCCACCGCTCGGAGAGCGATCAACAACGGCCATGACACCTTGAAATCGGGGTCGAACTCGGCCAGGCTCGCCCAGGCCTCACGGGCCGGCCACCACGACTGAGTTCGCAAGCTCTCGGGGGCCGTCACCGCCACGGCGCCCCGCTCATCAAGTAGCCACCGGAAAAGCGTCGTCTTTCCCGTTCCTTTCCTTCCCTCCACGAGCAGCAACCGCGAATCGAGGACCTTCTCGGCATCGTCAGTGCGGACAAACAGGTTGCCGACGTCTTCCTCGACCACGTCGCTGTTGCCCGCCGTGAACCTCAACTTCTTCCGGATGGCGACGACGTCACCAACTGAGCCCGGGACTGAGTCGACTGGATCCAGCCAATCCGCAATGTCCACGTACGGCGCCAAGACCGCGGCGTCCTCGCTGATTTGGTCAGCTTGCGCCACGGCTTCCGAGTAGGAAACAGAACCGAAATCGATGTCAGAGACATCGCCCTCGTCCTGCGAGACCCACTCCGTCGCCCAGCTCTTTGCCCGTTCGACCAGGGCGGCGTTCTCGGTCACCCCAGGCCCGGAGGGCATCGGCGAAGCCACAAAGTGGAGTCTCATCGGTCCACCACGCCTCGCTGTCGCGGTCGCCAGCGTCTCTGAGACCAGCCGGGTCCCCGCGCGTGATTGATCTGAAGGGAAGAACACGATCACAACGTGATCGCTGGCCCCAAGGACAAACGGTGCGTTCGTGTCGGTGTAACCCGTCCTCGAATCAATTATCACCACGTCTGGATCCAGCTGCGATCCAAGAACGTGATCCACAACCATCCGGACCGGATTCCTGTCGCTCAGGGTCCAGCTGTGGACGTTCAGCTCATCGAGCTTGGATAGGTATTCTGCATCAGGCTCTCCGGCGGGTAGAACGTAGAGGTTCTCGAATTGCGGGACCGCCACGACGTAGTCCCGCACGTCCCTTTCGTTTAGCCCTCCCCCGCGCTGCACGTGAGCGAGCAGCTCGACCAGCGGCTTCGAACTTGTCTCGGTGGAGCCTGCAACGCCGAAGGCGTGGTGAATGCCCGGGGCTTCGAGATCGGCGTCCAAAACAACAACTCGGCGTCCCCGCGCCGCCAGAACAGCCGCCGTGTGGGCCAATGCGGTGCTCCGCCCCACTCCCCCTCGGAATGAGTAGAACGTGACGACAACTGGACCCCCCGCGTCGGTACCCGGTTCCTCGGCCACCTCGCGATGTGGACCATTCACCCGCGAAAGCCAGTCCGGGCGCGCCTGGATGGCGTCCCCAAGACGCGCGCCCCACCTTGCGGCGTCGGCAGGGTCGTCGAAGACCTGAACGCTGTCCAAATAGTCCTCGAGTTGCCCCGGAGACGAGGCCAGGACCTCGTCGAAGACTTCCGAGGCGTTCGGGGCCACGATCCAAACGTTCAGCTTTGTCCCGCGCCTCGACGGTGTGATCTCAATCTCCGCGTCACCGCCGAGCAGCTCGGACAGCCGCTTCTCAAATTCGCGAACAAGGAATACGTTGGGCTTCATGTCAAGCGGTATCCAATCTGCTTCGCAATTGACTCCGCCTGAGCGAGACGAAGCTCCGCAGTAGGCCTTGGAACTGGCCTGGTTGAGTACCGCAGCGAGACTTTCCACATCTTCGAGAAGTCCTTTATTTCATCAGCGAGCTGATCGGGATACGCCAGAGCGGCTGCGATCACTACAAGATCGTGAATCCACATGGCTTCGAACAAAGTGCTGTCGGTGTGTTTCTTCCAGCCGCCGATCGCGGCCAGTTCTTGGGCCAATTCGGCTTTCAACATGCATTCGATGCCGTACCCGGACAGATACACCGTCCCAGCCCAGCGCTTCTCGCTGCAGAGTTTCGCGGCATCCATCAAACGGTGTGTCGCGGCGACCTTGTATTGCCATTGCGACAGAACCTTTCTCCCCATCCAACGAATCTAGTGGCTGGCCCGCCTCTGATGGCTCGAACCACTGTCGTCTTCTGCCGCGCCGTCCACGGCCGTGGACGACCGCGGGACCCGGGAGTAGGCTGGCGCCCGCCGGGCGCCCGCCCTCCCTCCCGCGGCGCCCCGGCCCCCTCATGACCCAGCGCACCGCGTACCGGACCTGCCCGCTCTGCGAGGCCACCTGTGGCCTCGAGCTGACCGTCGAGGACGGGAGGGCGACGAAGGTCCGCGGCGACCGGCGCGACGTCTTCTCCCACGGGTTCCTCTGCCCGAAGGGCGTCGCGGTCACCGAGCTGCACGACGATCCCGACCGGCTGCGCCAGCCGTTGATCCGCCGCGGCGACCGGCTCGTGGAGTGCACCTGGGACGAGGCCTTCGCCGAGGTCGACCGGCTGCTCACGCCGCTGCTCGAGGAGCACGGCCGCGACGCCTGCGGCATCTACCTCGGCAACCCCGTCGCCCACGCGCCGGGCGCCACGATCTACGCCCCGGTGCTGGCCAAGGCGCTGCGCTCGAAGAACGTCTTCAGCGCCTCGACGCTGGACCAGATGCCCAAGCACGTCTCGGTCGGCGCCATGTTCGGGACGGCGCTCTCGATCCCGATCCCCGACCTGGACCGCACCGAGCACCTGCTGATCCTCGGGGCCAACCCGCTGGCGTCCAACGGCAGCCTGATGACCGCGCCCAACGCCCGCGGCCGGCTGCGGGCGATCCGGGCCCGCGGGGGACGGGTCGTCGTGGTGGACCCGCGGCGCACCCGCACCGCCGAGGAGGCCGACGAGCACGTCCGGATCCGCCCCGGGGGCGACGCGCTGCTCCTGATCGCGATGGTCCACGTGCTCTTCGACGAGGGGTTGACGCGCCCGGGTCGGCTGGCCGCCTTCACCGACGGGATCGCCGAGGTGGAGGACGCCGCACGCCCGTTCGCGCCCGAGCGCGTCGCCGAGCACTGCGGCGTGCCGGCCGCCGACATCCGGCGCCTGGCGCGCGACCTGGCCACCGCCCCGACGGCCGCGGTCTACGGGCGCATCGGCACCTGCACCGTCCCGTTCGGCACCGTCACCTCGTGGCTGGTCGACGTCCTGAACGTGCTGACCGGCAACCTCGACCGACCCGGCGGCGCGCTCCTGACCACGCCCGCCACCGGCGCGGCGCACACGCGCGGCGAGCCCGGCCGCGGGAGCGGCATGCGCACCGGACGCTGGCACAGCCGCGTCCGGTCGCTGCCCGAGGCGATGGGCGAGCTGCCGACCTCGACGATGACCGACGAGATCGAGACCCCGGGCGAGGGCCAGATCCGGGCGCTGATCACCGTCGCGGGCAACCCCGCGCGCTCGGCCCCGGACTCCGACCGGCTCGACGCCGCGCTGGCCGGGCTCGACGCGCTGATCTGCGTCGACATCTACCGCAACGAGACGACCCGCCACGCCCACGTCGTGCTGCCGCCCCCGTCGGTGCTGCAGCGCGCGCACTACGACGTCGTCTTCACGCGCCTGGCGGTCCGCAACGTCGCCAACTGGTCGCCGCCGGTGCTGCCGATGGACGACGGCGCGCTCGACGAGTGGGAGATCCTCCTGCGCCTCGTCGGCGTCGTCACGGGCCAGGGCCCGCGGGCGGACGTCGCCGCGGTCGACCGCTTCATCGCGCTGGAGGCCGCGCGCCGCGAGGCCTCCGTCGCCACCTCGCCCGTCGCCGGCCGCGAGCCCGAGGAGATCGTCGACGCGCTCGTGGACGCCGCCGGGACGCCCCGCGTCGGACCGGCCCGGCTGATCGACCTCATGCTCCGCACGGGGCCGTACGGGCACGGTCTGGCCGACGGCTACGTGCCGTCGCCCGAGCCGGCCGGGGTCGACCCCTCCCCGGAGGCCGTCCCGGCCGCCGCGGAGCGCCACGACGTCGACACGACGCTCGCGGCGATCCGCGATCACGGCCTGACCCTCGCCGCGCTGGAGGCCGCCCCGCACGGGGTCGACCTCGGCGCCCTGCGGCCGTCGCTGCCCGATGCGCTGCGCACGCCCAGCGGCTCGATCGAGCTGGCGCCCGAGGCGTTCCTCGACGACCTGCCGCGCCTCCTGGCGACCCTCGACGAGCCCGTCGACCACGACGCGCTCGTCCTCGTCGGCCGCCGTCACCTGCGCTCGAACAACTCGTGGATGCACAACCTGCCGCTGCTGACCGGCGGCCCCGAGCCGTGCACCCTGCAGCTGCACCCCGACGACGCGGCACGGCTGGGGATCGTCGACGGCGCGACGGTGACGATCGCCTCCCGGGCCGGCGAGGTGCAGGCGCCCGCCGAGCTGACCGACGCGATCCGCCCCGGCGTCGTCTCGCTCCCGCACGGCTGGGGTCACGACGCCGACGGCGCCCGGCTCGCCGTCGCGGGGCTGCGTCCCGGCACGAACTCCAACGTGCTGACGGACGACTCCCAGGTCGACCCGCTCTCGGGGACCGCGGTCCTCAACGGCATCCCGGTCACCGTCCGGGCGGCCACGCGCGAGCCGGTCCCGGCCGACTGACGCCGGCCACGCGCGATCGCCCGCTCCCATCCGGGCGACGCGCGGCGGTCGTACCCTCGGACGATGGGCTTCTTCCCGACCGAGCCGCCCGAGCCGCGCACCGAGGAGCACGACGAGGCGTGGCAGGCCTACGCGCGCTTCGAGGGCCACACGGTGCCCGGGGCCGTCCCCGAGCCGATCGTCGTCGCCGCCACGCCGCTGGTCACCGTGATCGCCACGCTGACCGTGAGCGAGGACGCGCTCGGGGTCACGTGGCACACGATCGCGCGCCGCGTCCCGACCGGTCCGGCGGCCGACCAGCTCGCGCTGCGCGAGGTCGCCCGCGACGGACCGCTGCCCGACGAGTTCCTGCGCCTGGGCGTCGCCTACGCGGACGGCCGCTCGGCCACGAACCTGCCGTGGGAGGACGACGACGAGGTCGACGACGACGAGCGGGACCCCGACCGCCTGAGCTGGCGGATGCGGGGCGGCAGCGGCACCCCGACCGTGTCGACGTCCGCCGTCGTCGTCTCCCCCGGTCCCGACGACGGACCGGTCACCCTCGTCTGCGAGTGGCCGGCCCTCGGCGTCGGGGAGCACCGCGCGACGGTCCCGCCCGACGTCCTCGACCGCGCCCGGCTGCTGGCGATCTCGGTCGAGCCGATCGAGGACGACGAGGGGTAGCTCGTCGCCTACGGGACGAGGACGATCTTGCCGCGGCGGCCGGGCTCCTCGACCGTGCGGTGGGCCTCCGCGGCGTCCGACAGCGGCAGCGTGTGGCTGACGCGCGTCAGCAGCCCACCGGTGGCGACGCCCTCGATCAGCCGCTCGAGGTTGGCGGTGTCCTCCTCGATCAGCATCGGCCGCTGGGCGATCTCGCGCCCCGGCTCGGCCTTGATCGGGCGGGTCGTGACGATCGTGCCGCCGTCGGCGACGGCCGGGAAGACCGCCTCGCCGAGCGGCACCAGGTCGAGCACCCAGGTGAACGTGCCCACGGACGCCAGGTCGGCGTCGCGCGGCAGGACGCGGGCGGCGCCGAGCTCGCGGACCCAGTCCTCGTCGTCCGTGCCGGCCTGGGCCACGACGCGCAGGCCCTGGGCGACGGCGAGCTGCACCGCGAAGGACCCGACCGCGCCCGACGCGCCGGTGATCAGGACCTCGGAGCCCTCCGGCGCACCGAGGTGACCGATGCACTGCTCGGCCGTCAGGGCGTTGAGCGGGACCGTCGACGCGTCGACCGCCGAGAGCGTCTCCGGGCGGCGCACGAGCCAGCGCGCCTCGAGCAGCACGAGCTCCTGGTAGGCGCCGTACTGCGCGCCGGCGGCGTACCACGGGATCATGCCGACGACCTCGTCACCGGGGCCGAACGCCGGCGTGCCCGGGTCGGCGTCGGCGGCCAGCGCGGCCGGCTCGGGGTCGCCGTCCGCCGGCGTGGTCGTCAGGTCCTCGTCGTCCTGGGCCAGGGGCGACGTGGCGCCGGTCGCGCCCGCGGCCGGCCCGTCGGCGACGCCCTCGCCCACCGCGACGACCGTGCCGGCCAGGTCCCAGCCCAGCACGTACGGCGGGCCCTCGATGCCGAAGCCGGGCGGGTAGAGCCCCTGCCGCGCACCCAGGTCGGTCGGGTTGACGTTCGCGGCGGCCAGCCGCACGACGACCTGGCCGGGTCCCGGCACGGGATCCGGGCGGTCCTCCGCCTTGAGCACCTCGGGGCCGCCGGGCTCGTGGACGACGATCGCCTTCATGGGGGGTTCCTCCTCGTGTGGTTCCCTCCGAACGTACCCGTCCCGCCGCGCGGCCCCGAAGGACACGGATCCCGGCGCACCCGTCACAGTGGACCGATGCGCTCCCTCGTCGTGCTCGCCCGGCCCCTCCTCGCCTACGGCTTCGTCACCGGCGGCGTGCAGGCCCTGAAGAGCCCGGCGGGCCTGGTCGGCATGTCCGAGCGGGTCGGGGTGCCCCAGGCCGGCCGGGTCGTCCCCGTCACCTCGGCGACGATGATCGCCGCCGGCACCGCGATGGCGGTCGGCGTCCGGCCGCGCACGAGCGCCCTGACGCTGGCCGGCTGTCTCGTCGGCTTCACCTACACGCTGCACGGCTTCTGGCGCGAGACCGAGGAGAAGCCGCGCCGCGCCAAGCGCCAGGCCTTCGTCACCAACGCCGGCACGCTGGGCGGGCTGCTCGCCGTCGCTGCGGCCTCGTCGCGGGACTGAACGACCTCGGGGACCGGCCCCCGGGCGCGCACCCCGCGGCCCGACCTCCGGCGGTGCGGCGGGCGGGCCGCCGCGGACGCCGGACCGGCCGTCGGGGGATATCCCCCGTATCCGCGCCCGCCTTCCCGGAGGCGCGCCGGTCTGTCGTAGGCTCTCCCCGTGTCCGCCGTCCTCAGCGACCGTCACGAGGAGCTCGCCGACCAGCTCGTCGCGCTGTTCCTGGCCGAGGGCTTCCGGCGCTTCACCCTCGGCGACCTGACCCAGCGGCTGCACTGCTCGAAGAGCACGCTCTACGCCCTGGGCGAGAGCAAGGAGCAGCTCGTCGGCAACGCCGTCGTCCGCTTCTTCCGCGCCGCGACGAGCGAGGTCGAGCGCGCGACCGCCGACGCCGAAGGCTCCGAGGCGAAGGTCGCCGCCTACCTGTCCGCCGTCGCCGACGCCCTGCGGCCCGCGTCGGCCGCCTTCATCGCCGACGTCGCCGCGCACCCCACCGCACGCCGGGCCTACGCCCGCAACACGAAGATCGCCGCCGGCCGGGTCCACGAGCTGATCGACGAGGGCGTCGCCTCGGGCGACTTCCGCGAGGTCCACGCCGCGTTCGTCGCCGACACCGTCGCGAACACCATGCAGCGGATCCAGTCCGGCGACGTGCAGCGCACGACCGGGCTGCGCGACGCGGAGGCCTACGAGGAGCTCGCGCGCCTCGTCCTCCGCGGCGTGCGCTCCTGACCCGCGGCCCGGTCGGCGCCCGACCTCGGGGCGGCCCGTCGAAGAACTTCCCGCAACGTGCGGGAACCGCGTCCGGCGACCCCTGGTTTCCGCCGCGACGCATGCGAACGTGTGTTCGCATGAGACCGGCCGGCAACCGCACCCCCGACCCCGGTCAGGATCGGCTGATGATGGCGCTGCGCGCCCGCAACCCCGACCGCGCGCTCGAGGCCGCGCGGATGATGGGCGACGTCCCGCTGAGCGCCGCGGCGCAGATCACGTCGCTGCTCGCCGAGCGCGACGACCCGCGCTACGACGTGGCCGCCGCCCGCCTCGCCGCCCGCCTGACGCTCGAGCGGCGCCTGGGCCTGGAGGACGCCGACACCGTGCTGACCAGCGTGGCGCGCCTGCCCGACGAGGAGGCGCTGTCGCAGCTCCTGGGCTACTGCCGGCGGGCGGTGCCGTAGGGGGGCGACGGGTCGACGGCTCCACGTGACGCACGCCGCCCGCCACGGAGCCCCCGCCAAAAAGGTTGTACGATCAAACAGTGTCGCCCGCCGTCCCTCCATCCGCCGACGAGGACCTGCGGCTGCGCCGGGGGACCGTCGGCTACCGGCGGCTGTCGATCGCGATGTTCGCGGCGGGCCTGGCGACGTTCGCGCTGCTCTACACGACGCAGCCGCTGCTGCCGCTGCTGTCGCGCGAGCTCGGCGTCAGCCCGGCCACGTCGAGCCTGACGCTCGCCGCGACCAGCCTGGGCATCGTGGTCGCGCTGCTCCCCGCCGGCTGGCTGTCGGACGTCTGGGGCCGGACCCGCGTGATGAAGCTGTCGCTCGTCGGGTCGGCGGGCCTGATCATCGTCGCGGCGGCGGCCCCGAGCTTCGAGACCCTCGTCGCGCTCCGCTTCCTGCAGGGCGTCGCGCTGGCGGGCCTGCCCGCGGTGGCGATGGCCTACCTCGTCGAGGAGGTCCACCCGCAGTCGCTCGGCGCCTCGATCGGGCTGTACATCGGCGGCAACGCGATCGGCGGGATGGCCGGACGTCTCGTCGGCGGGGCGTTCGCGGACGTCGGCGGTTGGCGCGTCTCGCTGCTCGGCGTCGGGCTGATCAGCCTGGCGTGCACCGCGGTCTTCCTGCGCCTGGTCCCCCGCTCCCGGCACTTCGCGCCGCACCCGTTCGCGATGCGGGCCACGCTCACGAGCCTCCGGGCGCACCTGCGCGACCGCGGTCAGCTGCGCCTCGACGCGATGGCCGCGCTGCTGATGGGCACGTTCGTCGCGGTCTTCAACGGCCTGAGCTTCCGCCTGGAGGACGCGCCCTACGGCCTGGGCGAGACCGCGATCGCCGCCGTCTTCCTCGTCTACCCGCTCGGCTCGCTGAGCTCCGCCGTCGCCGGGCGCCTCGCCGACCGGATCGGCCGCCGCGCGGTCCTGCCCGTCGGCGTGCTGATCGCCGGCGCCGGGCTGGCGATCACCCTGCTGCGCCCGCTGCCGCTGATCATCCTCGGCATCGCGATCCTGACCATCGGCTTCTTCGCCGCCCACTCCGTGGCGTCGAGCTGGGTCGGGCGCCGGGCGGCCCACGCACCTGCCCAGGCGTCGGCGCTCTACCTGCTGGCGTACTACCTGGGCGCGTCGATCGCGGGTCCGCTGGGCGGCAACGCCTGGGACGCCGGCGGCTGGAACGAGGTCGTCCTGGTGGGCGCGGTCCTGCTCGGCCTCGCCTTCGTCGTCTCGCTCCGCCTGCGGGGCACCCCGCCGCTGCGGCCGACGGTCGAGCACCCCGTCGTCGTCTGAGGACGGGTCGGCCCGTCCGACCGGCGGGCGGTCCGGCCCGACGCCGCGTCCCGCCGTCCGGCGACACGCCCCGCCCGACGAGCGGGTCCCACGGGGTGCTCCGCTACCGTCCTGCACCGATGCCCGTCGACCCCGACCAGCCGTGAGCGGCGCCGCGCACGGCGGCAACGAGGAGCTGCTCGGCCTCGACACGCCGCTGCACCGCCTGCCGCCGCAGACGAAGGTCGCCGCGCTCGGCGGCTTCGCCCTGGCGGTCGCGCTGACGCCGACCCACGCGGTCTGGGCGTTCGCGCTGCACCTCGCCCTGATCATGGCCGCGTCGACCGTCGCGCAGATCCCGCCGGGCGACCTGCTGCGGCGCCTGGTGATCGAGGTGCCGTTCGTGCTCTTCGTCGTGGTGCTGCCGTTCGTCGCGACCGGCGAGCAGGTCCACGTGCTCGGGGTGCCGCTGGCGATCGACGGCCTGTGGCTCGCGTTCGGGATCGTCGCGAAGGCCTCGCTCGTCCTGCTCGGCACGGCCGTCCTGGCCGCGTGCACCCCGCCGGCGGCGATCCTCGCCGGGGCCGAGCGCCTGCACGCCCCGCGGGTGATGACCGCCATCGCCGGCTTCGCGATCCGCTACGTCGAGGTGATCCTCGCCGAGCTGCAGCGCATGCGGACCGCCCGGATCGCCCGCGGCGACGACCCGCGGTTCATCTGGCAGGCCCGCGCCGTGATCCGCTCGGCCGGCACGCTGCTGGTGCGCTGCTTCGAGCGTGGCGAGCGCGTCCAGCTGGCGATGGTCAGCCGCGGCTGGGACGGCGGCATCCCCGCCGGCCTCCTGACCGCCCCCGCGACGCGCCTCCAGTGGGCCGGCGCACTGGCGCTCCCGGTGCTCGCGGCGACCACGGTGGTCGCCGCGCGGGTGCTCGTCGGCTGAAGGCCGTGGCCGCCGACGGCGTGCACGGGTGTGCACGCCGCGGGTCCTCGGGGCATGATGCAGGGCATGAGCCTCGTCGCCCGTCTCTCCGACCGGATCCGCTCGACCGTCGACGGACGCCGCGGCGCCGCGCTGCCGGTCCCGCCCGTGGGCTTCACCGACGGCACGATCGCGCTGCGGCAGTGGCGGCCGTCCGACGGCCTGCACCTGGCGACCCTCTGCGACGACGACGAGATCCGCCGGTGGACGTCGGTGCCCCACGACTACCGGACCCACCAGGCCGCGGGCCGGGCGGCGTTCGCCGAGGCCGAGCGGCTCGCGGGCCGGGGCGTCCACCTCGCCGTCACCGACGCCCACGACGCGGTCCTGCTCGGTGCCGTGGACCTCGTCGTCCCGGGCCAGGGGCGCGAGCGTGGCCGGGTGTCGTTCCTGCTCGGCCCCGCCTCCCGCGGCCAGGGCCACGCGACCCGCGCCGTGCGGCTGCTCGACGGCTGGGCGTTCGGCGCGGTCGGCACGTCCGTGCTCGAGATCCGTCCGCAGGCCGACAACGCCGCCGCCGTCGCGGTCGCCGAACGCGCGGGGTTCGCCGCCGAGACGAGCGCCGGCCCGGGGGCCGACGGCCGCCTCACGTTCGTCCGCCACGCCGGGGACCCGACCCCGGCGGCGCCCCAGGGCTGACCGGGCGGCGGCCGCGCCGCCCCTCAGGCCTGCAGCCCGGCGACCGCCGCCCCGACGGTCGCGATGCTCATCGCCGAGAACGACAGCACCGTGACCACGCGGTAGGCGAGGGTGTCGGCGATCGACTCGCGCCACGCCAGCGGGAGGAACAGGGCCGGGTTGACGATCGTGCCGACGATCAGCAGGACGCGGTTCCAGGTGGCCAGATCCGGCAGCGCCGTGCCGACGGCGATCAGGATGACGCCCATCACGATGAAGTCGATGTGGGCCTGCAGGAGCCGGCGTGGGCTCTGCACGCCGGCCCGGCGCAGGACGTCCGGGAAGGCGACCTTGAGCATCACGGCCCAGCCGGAGAGCGCCCCGACGGCGAGGAGCACGAGACCGACCTGGACGACGACGTTCATCGACGGATCATCACCCACCGCCGCGCTCGCCGCCCGCCCGGTCCGTCCCTCACCGGCAGCCCAGCACCTCCGCCCCGCCCTTGCAGCCCATCCCGCTCGCCCCGGCCGCACCCGGCGCTGGGAGGCCCGCCCCACCAGAATACAATCAGCACCGCAGATTGTTTAGTCGGTACGCTCGTCCCGCACCCGAGAGGAAGACCCCGCGATGAGCAGCGACCGCACGTACGTGATCGGCGTCGGCATGACGACGTTCGACAAGCCCGGGACCAAGGAGGGCGGCTACCCCGAGTGGGCGAAGGAGGCCGGCGAGAAGGCCCTCGCCGACGCCGGGGTCGCCTACGACGCGGTCCAGCAGGCGTTCGTCGGCTACGTCTACGGCGACTCGACCTCGGGGCAGCGCGCGATCTACACCCTCGGGCTGACCGGCATCCCGGTCGTCAACGTCAACAACAACTGCTCGACGGGCTCCTCAGCGCTGTTCCTCGCCCGTCAGGCGGTCAAGCACGGGGTGGTCGACTGCGCCATGGCGCTGGGCTTCGAGCAGATGGAGCGCGGTTCGCTCTCGATGAAGTTCCCCGACCACGCCAACCCGATGGCACCGCACATGGAGGCCATGGCGGCCCTCCGCGCGCCCGAGCAGTCCCCGTTCGCGCCGCAGATGTTCGGCAACGCCGGGCGCGACCACATGGAGCGCTACGGGTCGAAGGCCGAGCACTTCGCGTGGATCGGCTGGAAGAACCACAAGCACTCGGTGAACAACCCCTACGCGCAATTCCAGCAGGAGTACTCGCTGGAGCAGATCAAGGACGCGCGGATGATCCACGAGCCGCTGACGAAGCTCCAGTGCTCCCCGACCTCCGACGGCGCGGCCTGCGCGATCGTCGCCTCGGAGCGCTTCGTCGACGAGCACGACCTGTGGTCGCACGCGGTCGAGATCGCCGGGCAGTCGATGACCACCGACTACGCGTCGTCCTTCGGGGACGAGACGGACTGCATGCGGATCGTCGGCTTCGACATGAGTCAGGAGGCCGCGAGGCAGGCCTACGCCGAGGCCGGCGTCTCCGCCGCCGACGTCGACGTCTGCGAGCTGCACGACTGCTTCTCCGCCAACGAGCTCCTGACCTACGAGGCGCTCGGCTTCGCCGAGGTCGGCCACGGCCATGAGCTCGTCGACGCGCAGGCGACGACCTACGGCGGCTCCGGCCCGCTGGTCAACCCGTCGGGCGGCCTGATCTCGAAGGGCCACCCGCTCGGCGCCACCGGCCTGGCCCAGTGCTCCGAGCTCTGCTGGCAGATCCGCGGGCAGGCGGACGCCCGGCAGCTCGACGGCGCGAAGGTCGGCCTGCAGCACAACATCGGCCTCGGCGGCGCGGCCGTCGTGACCGTGTACCGGCCCGCGGCCTAGGGTTGGCCGCCGTCCGGGCGCCCGGGCCACCCGCGTCGGCGAGGACCGCCGGCGGTACCCCGATGACGACGGACGACCCCCACAAGCCCAAGCAGGAGCGGAGCCTCCGCACCCGCGCCGCACTGCTGGACGCCGCCGTCGAGGAGCTCCTGGCCCGCGGGTACGGGGCGCTCTCGACGGCGTCGGTCGCCCGGCGCGCCGGCGTCTCCCGCGGCGCGCAGCAGCACCACTTCGCCTCGAAGGACGAGCTGCTGATCGAGGCGGTCAGCGAGCTCGCCGCGCGCCGGATGACCGAGCTGCGCGAGGGGATCGCCGCCGACGCCCCGGTCGCCGAGCGGATCGCGCGGACCCTCGACCTGGCGCTCGAGCAGTACGCCGGGCCGCTCTACGCGGCCACGCTCGAGCTCGCCCTGGCCGCCCGGTCCAGCGACGCGCTGCGCGCCGCGATCGCCGACGGCGAGCGCACCGTCGGCCCGCAGATCCAGGCGATGGGCCGCGAGCTCCTGGGCGGCACGGCCCTGGACGACGCCACGATCGACGCCCGGTGGACGACGGCCGTCTCGACCGCCCGCGGATACGCGTCGCTGATCCTCCTGGGCCACCCCGCCGACCGCGTCCGGGCGCAGTGGCGCGCCTCCCGGGACGACGTCGTCGGTCTGCTGCTGCGCCGCTGAGGCGCCCCTCCACCGGGCCGCGGCCGCAGCGCGCCGCGTCGCGTCGCGCCCCGTTGGAGACCGGGGCCGTGGCACCCGGTGCCACGGCCGAGGCCGCGGCACCCGCCGTCAGCCGCGGTCGCCGGCCTCCAGGTCGTCCAGCCACCCGGTCCGCTGGGCGATCGGGTCGTCGTAGACCGCGGTCGGCGCCGAGGAGAGCGGGACGAGCGTCGCGACGACGTCGTCCGAGAAGAGGTCGATGCGCGTGAGCCCGCCGATGTCGTCCCAGGCGCGCATCCTGCCCTCCTCCGGGAGCGGGTCGCTCGTGACGCCCAGCGCCGGCGCCGACCACACCGGGATCCCGGCGAGCATGCCCGCGGCGACGGCGTGGGCGTGCCCGCAGACCATGATCCGCACGTCGGTCCCCTTCACGACGCGGGCGAGGCGGTCGGGATCGCGCAGCCCGATGCGCCCGAGGAGCGGGTGGGCCGTCGGCACCGGCGGGTGGTGGAGCGCCAGCACGGTGCCGTGCTCGGCGGGCTTCGCGAGGACGTCGTCGAGCCACTCGAGCTGCCCCGCCCCGAGCTCGCCGTGCGGCCGACCGGGGACGGTGGTGTCCAGCCCGACGATCCGGACCCCGTCGACCTCGACCGCGCGGTGCAGCGGCTCCCCGTCCAGGATCCCCTCGCGGAACGCGTCGCCCAGGTCGTGGTTGCCGGGGATCGCGATGACGGGCGCCCCGAGCCCCTCCGCGACCGGGTCCACGGCGGCGCGCAGGCGGGCGTAGGACGCCGGGCTGCCGTCGTCGCTGAGGTCGCCCGTCAGCAGCAGCGCGAGCGGGCGCACGCCCGAGATCCGGACGGTGTCCAGGGCCAACGCGAGCCGGACGTCGGCGCCGCTCTCCTCGGCGACCAGGTGGGGATCGGACAGCTGGATGACCGTGCGTTCCGGCGTGCGCATGCGGCGGACGGTAGAGGGCCGGGCGTCGCGACGACTCCCGGACGAACGTCCATCCCGGTGACGCTGTTCACCGCAGACGGATATCGTCGCCGGCGTGGGGTCCCAGATCGGGGGATTCGGCGGCTCCACGTGACGCGCGACCTCCGGCGTCGGTCCATGAGGCACCTTCGGGTGGGACCGACGACGAGAGGGCGCCGACGCCGGGTGAGGCCCGGTCGGAACAGTGCCGGTGGCTCTCCTGGGTCGCCGGCACCGCGTCGTTCCCGGGTCGACGGGGCCGTCCGCACCGGCCCGTGCCGCGCCGGTCTATCGTCCGCGCGATGAGCGACCAGCGGGACCGTCGGGAGAAGGAGGCCGTCGCCCGTTCGGCCGCGGGCCTCGTGACGGACGACCAGCTCGTCGCGCTGGGGTCCGGGTCGACCGTCGCACTCGTCGCGGCGGCGCTCGGGGAGCGCGGGTCGCGGGCCCGCTTCGCCGCGGCCTCCCCCGCCACGGCGCTCGCCGCGACCTCGGCCGGCCTGACGCTCGTCGACGACACCACCACGGCCCGCTACGACCTGGCGATCGACGGGGCCGACGAGGTCGCGGCCGACGGCTGGGCGGTCAAGGGCGGCGGCGGCGCCCACACCCGGGAGCGGATCCTGATCAGCGCGGCGGACCGCTTCGTGTGCGTGGTCGGCGCATCGAAGCTCGTCGACCGCCTGACGTGGCCCGTTCCGCTGGAGCTGCAGCCCTTCGCGCTGGCCTCGACCGTCGAGCGGCTCCCCGGAGTGGTCCTGCGCGACGCCCCGCCGACCGCGGACGGCGGGGTGCTCGCCGACCTCGCCGTCCCCCTCGACGACCCGGCCGCGGTCGCCGCCCGTCTCGACGCGACGCCCGGGATCGTCGACCACGGCCTGTTCGCGCCCGACGTCGTCCGGGAGCTGCTGATCGCCCACGGCGACCACGTGGAGCACCGCCGGCGGTAGCGTGCGCCCACCGACCACGCGCGAAGGGCCACCGATGACGGACACCACCTGCCACATGTCGATCTCGCTCGACGGCTTCGTCGCCGGGCCGGACCAGAGCGTCGAGGACCCGCTCGGCAGACGGGGCAAGGAGATCCACGGCTGGCACATGGGCGACCCGCGCGCCACCGAGGCGAACGAGACCGCGACCGCCCGGCTGATGCGGCCCCGCGGGGCCTACGTGATGGGCCGCAACATGTTCGGGCCGGTCCGCGGTCCGTGGGACGAGGACTGGCAGGGGTGGTGGGGACCGGAGCCGCCGTACCACGCACCGGTCTTCGTCCTGACCCACCACGCCCGCGAGCCGCTGGAGCTGGAGGGCGGGACGACCTTCCACTTCGTCACCGACGGCTTCGACGCCGCCTACGCCCTGGCGCGCGAGACCGCGGGCGACCGCGGCGTGGACATCGCGGGCGGTGCCGCCACGGTCCGCCAGGCGCTGATCGCGGGGGTCGTCGACGAGCTCACCCTCGACGTCGCCCCGGTCCTGCTGGGCGCGGGCGAGCGGATCTTCGACGGCGTCGGGAGCTTCGGGTTCGAGCCGGTCGAGGCGCTGCACTCGCCGTTGGCCACGCACATCACGTACCGCCGGGCGGGCTGAGGGGCCGGCCGGGTCCGCCGCCCCGCGGACCACGTGCGTCGGTCGGCACCGGGGACGGGCTCCCGCCCCGACCCGCGGGGGCGACCGCGTCTCCCGGGTAGCGTGACCGCATGGCCCCGTCGACCTCGACCCGCCGCCGGGTCGCCCGGACGTCCGCCGTGCGGCTGAGCGCGGCCGGTCGCCGGGAGGCGACGGAGCGGCTGATCGGCGAGGAGCCGCTCGAGATCCGCGTCGCCGGACCGGACGGCGTCGTCGGGGCGACCACCGCCACGATGCGGACGCCCGGCCACGACTTCGAGCTGGCCGCCGGCCTGCTGCGTGCCGAGGGCGTGATCGCCGGACCGGGCGACCTGGCCGAGATCCGGTACTGCACCGACGTCGACGTCCAGCAGTACAACGTCGTCACCGTCCACCTGCGCCGACCGCCGCGCCGCGAGCTGGCCGCGCGCAGCCTGATGGCGACCGCGAGCTGCGGCGTCTGCGGGACCGCCTCGATCGACGAGCTCTGCGACCGGGTCCCGGTCGTCGGCGGCACCACCTCGATCGACGCCGCGGTCCTCGCGGGCCTGCCCGACCTGCTGCGGGAGGAGCAGTCGCTCTTCGCGGAGACCGGGGGCAACCACGGGGCCGGGGTCTTCCGCGCCGACGGCTCCCCGCTCGTCGTCCGCGAGGACGTCGGGCGGCACAACGCGCTCGACAAGGCCCTCGGGGCGCGACTGCTCGCCGGGACCGACCCGGGCGAGGACGACGTCGTCGTGCTCTCGGGCCGCGTGTCGTTCGAGCTCGTCCAGAAGACCGCTGCGGCCGGCGTACCGATCCTCGTCGCGGTCTCGGCCCCGTCGAGCCTGGCGGTCGAGACGGCGCAGCGCCTCGGCGTCACGCTCGCGGCGTTCGTGCGCGAGGGCCGGGCGACGCTCTACGCCCACCCCGAGCGGGTCGTCGGGCGGTAGCGCGGAGACCCCCGGGGCGGGCCGGCGGGGCGGGCGGGGCGGGCCCACAGGGCGGGCGGACCCGCGGCGCGGACGACGCCCCGGAGGGGCGGGACCCGTCGCCTCAGGCCCCGCGCACCTCCCACGTCGCGCCGTGCTCCTCTAGGCCCTCCATGATCGCCCGGCGGATCGCGGCCAGCGACTTCATCGGCTTGAGGTTGAGGCTGGCGCTCGAGAAGTGCTCCTGCGACGGCCCGATCGCCGTGACGTCCCGGTCGGCCGCACGGGACTCGAGCTCCTGCAGGAACGTGGCCCGCGTGCCCTTCCCGATGATCGCCTGGTTTGTGGTCGGGTTGATCGACGCGCTCCCCCCGTCCCAGCGCAGGAGGACGTTGCCCATGCGGGTCTTCCGGATCGTCATGCCCTCGGCGGGGACCTCGACGACCGTGGCGCCGTCGCGGTCGAGGATCCGGACGACCCCCTCGTCGACGGTCATCGTCCGGACGCCGCCGAACGGCAGGTTGGGGTTCGCGCGGTAGCCGACGAGCGCGACGACCGCGGTGGGGGTCCACTCCGCGGCGTCCGCCGGGGCCGGGCGGGTCGTCGACGAGGGCTCGGTCGTCGCGGAGGAGCGGCCGTCGGGCGCGTCGACGGCGGCGGGGTCGTGGCGGATCGCGATGACGGCGGCGTCGGCGGTGGTGGAGGCGGTCGGTGTCTTCTTCATGGACCGCAATCTAGGTGCGCCCCGAGCCCGCACCCAGGACCCCAAGGGTGGGGCCATGACCCCCTCGACGCGACCGTGCCGCAGGTCGCCCCGGGACGACCGCACGCCCGCGGCGGGTTCGGCGAGCGCCGCGCCGCGCCCGGTCACGACGTCCGTCCGGTGCCGTGCCGTCTACCCTGGGGTGGTGGCCCTCCGACCGACCGACGCCCGCGCCGGCACGGCCGGGACGCCCTCCCCCGAGCGCCCGTCGCTCGTCCTCGTGGGCCACGGCTCCCGCGACGCCGACCACGTCGAGGAGTTCTGGGACCTCGTCGCCCACGTCGGCGAGATCGACCCGGGTCTGCACCACGCCGGCGGCTTCATCGAGCTGGCCGAGCCCTCCGCCGACCAGGCGATCGACAAGCTCGTCGCCGACGGCGCCACCGACATCGTCTCGGTGCCGATCGTCCTCCTCGCCGCCGGCCACCTGAAGAACGACGGGCCCGCGACGCTGGCCCGCGCGCGCATCCGGCACCCGCACGTCCGCTTCCGCTTCGGCCGCGACCTCTCGATCGACCCGCGGGTCCTCGAGGTCGCCGAGGAGCGCGTCTCCGCCACCCTCGCCGACGCGCCCGTCGAGAGCTCGGGCGTCGTCATCGTCGGCCGCGGCTCCAGCGACCCCGACGCCTCGGGCGACCTGGCCAAGCTCTGCCGGCTGCTGTCGGACCGTCGCGGCCTCCCGATCGTGGAGCCCGCGTGGATCTCGGTCGCCGAGCCCCGCGTGCCCGACGCACTGGAGCGCTGCCGCCGCCTCGGCGCGACGACGATCGCGGTCGTCCCGTTCTTCCTCTTCACGGGCGTCCTGCTCGGCCGGATCTACGAGCAGGCTGCGGCGTGGGCGCAGCAGCACCCCGAGATGACGGTCCGCGGCGGCCCGCACCTCGGCGCCGACCGCCGGCTGGCCCGCGTGGCCCTGGACCGCTACCGGGAGGGCTACGAGGGCGACGTCCGGATGAACTGCGACCTCTGCGTCTACCGCGTGACGCTGCCGGGCTACGAGGAGAAGGTCGGCCTGCCGATCTCGCTGACCCCGCACGGCGACGGACCGGCCGGCGGGAAGCGCCGCAACCGCCGGACGACGCGCGCCCCGCAGAAGGCGCCCGAGCTCGTCCTCGCCCAGGCCGACGAGGGCCGCGGCGGCACCCGCTCGCGCGTGCGGACCGGCGCGGTCGGCGGACCGGGCGGCGTCGCGGAGGACGCCCCGGTCGCCGTCGGGATCGACGACCTGCACTTCGCCTACCCCGACGGCTCCGAGGCGCTGGGCGGCGTCCACCTGACCATCCGCGAGGGCGAGCGCGTCGCGCTGCTGGGCCCCAACGGCGCGGGCAAGACGACGCTGCTGCTGCACCTCAACGGCGTGCTGCAGCCGCAGCAGGGCTCCGTGCGGATCGGCGGCGTCGAGCTGACGAAGAAGACCGCGCGCGACCTGCGCCGGCGGGTCGGCGTGGTCTTCCAGGACCCCGACGACCAGCTGTTCATGCCGTCGATCGGGACCGACGTCGCGTTCGGCCCGGCCAACCTGGGCCTCAAGGGCGACGAGCTCGAGGAGCGGGTGCTGGCGTCGCTGCGGACCTTCGGCCTGGAGGAGCTGCGCGACATCGCCCCGCACCAGCTGTCGCTGGGGCAGCGCCGACGCGCCGCGGTCGCGGGCGTCCTGGCGATGGAGCCCGAGCTCATGGTCCTCGACGAGCCGTCGTCGAACCTCGACCCCGCCGCCCGGCGCGAGCTCGCCGACGTCATCCGGCGCCTTCCGACGACCACGATCCTCGTCACCCACGACCTGCCCTACGCGCTCGAGCTCTGCCCGCGCGCCGTCGTCATCGACCAGGGCCAGGTCGTCGCGGACGGCCCGACGCGGCAGATCCTCGCCGACGAGGGCTTCATGCGCGCCCACCGGCTCGAGCTGCCGGCGGGGTTCAACCCGCTGGCGGCCTAGCCGGACCGGGGTCGCGTCCCCGGCCGGGGACGCGACGCCGCGGAGCGGGCGCCCCGGAATGGCCGCCGCGTCGTACTCCCCCGGTCCGGAGGGCCCGCCCCGGTCCCCCGTGGCGCACCCGGCCTGCGAAGGTCCTCCGATGGAGAGCTACACGTTCACCGTCACGGAGTACGAACCCGGCAAGCCGTGGATCTCCCGGGGGACGTCGACGAAGACGATCGACGCCGCCTCCCCCGCGGCGTTCTGGAAGGAGGCCGAGAAGCGGTTCCCGAAGGAGCGCTTCGAGGTCACGCCGATGATCGGGCAGGGGTTCTGAGCCCGGCGCGGGCGACGCCCGCACGAGAAGTGCCTGCGTAGGACCGCGACGCCTGGGCGGTGTCGTCGTCCGTCCCCTGGCCATGCGAACATCTGTTCGCATGCGGTGGGACCACCTGACCCGAGACCCGGACGCCGAGACGGCCAACCTCCCCGGCATGTCCGACCCGGCGGTGATCCGGCGCTTCAACGCCCCGGAGGCGCTCGAGACCCGGTTCTACGAGGTCGAGGCCAAGACGGTCCTCAACAAGGTCCCGGCCGGCACGGACCTGCCGTTCGGCTGGACGGTCAACCCGTACAGGGGTTGCTCGCATGCCTGCACATACTGCTTTGCTCGCCCCACCCACGAGTACCTGAACTTCAACCCCGGCCGCGACTTCGAGAAGGAGATCGTGGTCAAGGTCAACGCCCCCGAGCGCCTGCGGGTCGACCTCGCCAAGCGGGCGCGCACGCCGGCCTACGGCGACACCGTGGCGTTGGGGACGAACACCGACCCGTACCAGTGGGTCGAGTCGAAGTACCGCCTGATGCCGGGGATCTGGGAGGCCATCCGGGACGCGCGGGTCCCCGGGTCGGTGCTGACGAAGTCGCCGCTGCTGCTGCGCGACCAGGCGCTGATGCTCGAGATCCAGGCCAACGCCGGGTTCGAGGCCGCGCTCTCGGTGGCGAGCCTCGACACGAAGGCGTGGCGCACCACGGAGCCGCACACGCCCCACCCCCGCGCCCGACTGGCGGCGGTCGCCGAGCTCAACCGGATCGGTATCCCGACGGCGGTCCTCGCCGCGCCGATCATGCCCGGGATCAACGACTCGCCGGCGCAGATCGAGGCGCTGCTGACGGCGTGCTCCGAGGCCGGCGCGATCGGCGTGCGCGGCATGGGGCTGCACCTGCGCGGCAGCACCCGCGAGGTGTTCCTCGAGTGGCTCGCCGACGCGCGCCCGGACCTCGTCGAGCTGTACGCCGAGCTCTACCGCCACGGCCCGCACCTGCCGCGCGCCGAGGCCGAGCGGCTGGCACAGCTCGTCCAGGTCGGTGAGCGCTGGGGCGACCGCGTCGTCCGCACCGAGCGCCCGGCCCGGCCGAGTCGCTTCGCCCCGGGCTCCCGGGCGCTGTCGGGCGGCCCGGCCGAGTCGCCGATCCGTGCTGCCGACCGCCGGCCCGGCACCCGCGCCGGCGCGGCGAAGCTGCCCCCGGAGGACCAGCTCTCGCTGTTCTGAGCGGCGGTGGGTGGCGGGCGGCGACGCGGGCCGCCCGCCGTTCCCGCAGCACCACGGGGTGCGGCGACGGCTCCCCTAGCGTCGGTGGCCCGCCCCTCCGACCCGGAAGCCCCGCATGCCCGACCGCCCCGCCGCCGACACCACCGACCCGCCGCACCTCTTCAGCCCGCTGACGATCCGCGGCCTGACGCTGCGCAACCGGATCGCCGTCTCGCCGATGTGCCAGTACTCCGCCGACGACGGGGTCGCGGACGACTGGCACCTCGTCCACCTCGGCGCCCGGGCGGTCGGCGGCGCCGGACTCGTCATCACCGAGGCCGCAGCCGTCAGCCCCGAGGGCCGGATCTCGCCGCAGGACCTGGGCCTGTGGGACGACGGGCAGATGGCGCCGCTGCGCCGGATCACCGACTTCCTGCACGCGCACGGGGCGGCCGCGGGGATCCAGCTGGCGCACGCCGGCCGCAAGGGGTCGACGCTGCGGCCGTGGGAGCAGCAGGTCGAGGGCGAGCACGCCCGGCCCGCCGCGGTGGCCGAGGCGGACGGCGGCTGGACCCCGGTGTCGCCGACGGCACGGCCGTTCGCGGACGACTTCCCCACGCCCACGGTCCTCGACGCCGACGGCATCGCGCAGGTCGTCGCCGACTTCGTGGCCGCCACGCGACGCACGATCGAGGCGGGCTTCGACTGGATCGAGGTGCACGCCGCGCACGGCTACCTGCTCCACGAGTTCCTCTCGCCGCTGTCCAACGACCGCACGGACGGGTACGGCGGCGACCTGGCCGGCCGCGCCCGCCTGCTCCTGGAGATCGTCGACGCGGTCCGCGAGGTCTGGGGTCCGGACCGACCGCTGACGGTCCGCGTCTCCGCCACGGACTGGACCGACGGCGGCCTGACGATCGACGACACCGTGCAGGTCGCCCGGTGGCTGAAGGAGCACGACGTCGACCTGGTCGACGTCAGCTCGGGCGGCAACGTCCCGTCGGCGCCGATCCCCGTCGGCGCCGGGTACCAGACGCCGTTGGCCGCGGCGATCCGTGCGGGTGCGGACGTCGCGACCGGCGCGGTCGGCCTGATCACCGCGCCGGAGCAGGCGGACACGATCGTCCGGACGGGTCAGGCGGACCTCGTCCTGCTGGCCCGCGAGCTGCTGCGCGATCCGCACTGGCCGCTGCACGCGGCCAAGGCGCTGCACCGTCCGGCGCCGGTGCCGGACCAGTACGCGCGGGCGTTCTGAGGGGCGGACGCCCGCATTCCCGGGCGGGCGTCCACCCGCCCGGCAATGCGGGGCGCGCCGGCGGCCGACCGCCGGCGATGAGCGGCCGGAACCGGCCGGGCCGGGCCGAGGCCCGGCCCTCGGCCGCTACGCCGTCGGGTCGGTGGGGGTCGGCGCGGGGTCGACCGGGCCGTCGTCGGCGAACGCCTCGCCGATCGCGGTGATGACCTTGCCGATCGCCTTGTCGAGCACGAGCTTGGCCGACACGACCTTCGTCACGACCGACTTGGAGACCTTGCGCTTCTTCACCGCGGAGACGAGCTGCGTGTCGAGCTTCTTCGCGGCCAGCGCCATCGACGTCAGCTCGGGCAGGACGGCGTCCCGGGCCTGCACGCCCTTGTCCGTCGACCCGTCGTCGTCGCGGATCTCGTTGCGGAACGCCTCGGTCGTGCGGAAGATCGCGCCGGAGTCCTTCTGCGCCGCCTTCGCCCGCGACAGGCTGGGCGAGCGCTGGAGCGTCTTCAACGTCTTCGCCAGCGCCTTCTCGCGCTTGTCGAGCTGCTGCGCGCGCTCGGTGATCGTCTTGGCGAGGCTCGCATCGTTCGCGGCGGCCAGGCCCGCGGAGGGTCCGAGGAGCAGCGCGGTCGCGCACGCGCCCGTCACGACGAGCCGCCCGAGTGGTGTCCGGTTCTTGGGGGAGAACATCGGCGACACCATACGCGCGACCCGAACGCCGATGCGCCAGACCGGTGGCGGATCGAGGGCGGCGAGGCCGGGGCTCCCTTCGACCCGCGGGTGGCCGGCGGCGGCAGGCGATCGCGGCTGCGGGCGCGGCCGCGGCGGGCGGTCAGCGACCGTGGGCGGCCGGCCGCGGCGGGCGGTCAACGACCGCGGGCGGCCACGAGCCAGGGGCCGACGAGCTCGGCCGTCGGCCCCGCGACGAGGACGACGGTGCGCATCGCGACCGCCTCGGCGTCGAACGTCGCCAGCGTCGAGAGCACGACCTGCTGGTCGGGCCGGCCGACGTCGGTGGCCAGGGCGACCGGGGTGGCCGGGTCGCGGTGGGCCAGCAGCAGCTCGCGGACCCGGTCCAGCTGCCACGTCCGGGTGCGTGATCGCGGGTTGTAGAGCGTCAGCGCCAGATCGGTGGCGGCGAGCGCGGACAGCCGGCCCTCGACCTGCTCCCACGGGACCAGGACGTCCGACAGCGAGACGGTCGCGAAGTCCCCGAGCGGCGCGCCCAGGAGCGCCGCCGCCGCCGTCCCGGCCGTGACGCCGGGCACGACCTCGACCTGGGGGCGGTCGGCCTCGGGGACGGCCGCCGCCGCACGGAGCGCCAGCGCGGCCATGCCGAAGATCCCGGTGTCGCCCGACGAGACGAGCGCGACGCGGCGGCCCTCCAGCGCGAGCGCGACCGCGCGATCGGCGCGATCCTCCTCGCGGCCCATCGTGCCGCGCTCGACGAGCTGGGCGTCCGAGAGCAGGTCGGCGCACTGGTCGACGTAGGGGCCGTAGCCGACGACGGCGTCGGCCTCGCGGACGGCGGTCGTCGCACGACCGGTCCGCCCGTCCGCTCCCCCGGGACCGAGACCGACGATCCACAGGGCTCCGGGCACCCGGCGGATCCTAGGGCGCGTCCGGCGCCGGCGCGTCCGCGGTGGACGGGGTCGCGTCGTCCGGTCGCGTCGCGTCGGACGGCGTCGTCGTGTCGGACGGCGGTGTGGTGTCGGACGGCGTCGTCGCGTCGGACGGCCGTGTCATGTCGGACGGCGGTGTCGTGTCGGACGGCGTCGTCGCCCCGTCCGGCGTCGTGTCGGACGGCGAAGTCGTGTCGGAGGGCGGCGTCGCATCCGACCCCGACGCGTCGGGGTCGGCCGGGACCGGGTCCGCCACCGGCGGCGGGACGACGGCCAGGTCCTCGGGGAGACCGCCGATCGGCTCGTCCGCGGCGGGCAGGTGGACGACGACGGCGGCGTCGGCGGTGGTCGGGGCGTCCGGGTCGGTCGGCGTCGACGGGTCGGCGGGGATCGGCAGGCCGACGCTCGCGCCGTCGTCCGGGGTCGTCGACGCGTCGCCCGTCGGGAGCGCCACGAGGACCTCGACCGGGTCGGCAGGCACCTCCGCCGTCGGCTCGGCGGTGCCGGGGACGGTGGGATCGCCCGTCGTCGGGGCCCCGGGTCCCGTCGATCCGCCGTCGCCGGGGGTGGTCGACGCGTCGCCGGGGTCGCCGGGGGTGGTCGGTCCGTCACCCGGGACCGGTCCCCCGTCGGAGCCGGGAGTCCCGGTGTCGGGCGCCCCGGTGCCGGGCGCCCCGGCGCCGTCACCCTCGGGCGCCGTGGGACCGATCGGTGCCGTGACGGAGACGACGTTGCTCGCGCCGTCGACGGTCCGGTCCCCGTCCGTGACCACCGCCCGGGTCTTCTCGGCCGGCGTCAGCTGCATGCGGACGCGCACGGAGAACGCCCCGGCCGACCCGTCCCGCGGCCCGACGAGGTCGACGAGCGCCCGCAGCGCCTTCGGACCCGTCGACCCCTTCACCGTCGCCGCGAGCGCCGCGATCGACTCGTCGTCCAGGCGGATCCGCACGTCGAGGCGGTCGGGCAGCGGGGCGGTGCCGCCGGGGTCCGCGGCGGCCCGGGCCGTGTCGCCGGCCTCTGCGGCCGTGGCCGTGGCCGACGTGGAGGCCGCGGTCGACGACTGCTTCGCGACGGCGCGGGGCGTGGCCGCGCGGGGCGTGGCGGCGGACGAGGTGATCGTCTCGCGCTCCGTGCTCATCCGGACGCGGACCTCGCTGCCCGACCGCAGGGTGCCGGAGTCCGTGCCCGTGACGCTGAGGTCGGTGACGCGCAGGCGGACCGCCGCGGTGATCAGGCGGCCGTCGTCGCCGACGTCCCCGGGATCGGCGGGGACGGACGGGACGGTGGGGTCGACGCCGCCGGGTGCGGGCGTCGACGGGTCGGTCGAGCCACCGCCGGAGGGTGCACCGGGCGCCGGGACGGCCGCGCCGGAGCGCTCGCCGTCGCCGCGGAAGTCGTCGGAGCGTCCGCCGCCGGCCCCCTCGCGACCGGACCGGCCGGGGCGGTCCGTCGCCCCGGCGGACGACGCCGTCCCGCCCGGGTCACCGGCGGGCGCCGTGGGGCCGGACCGCGCCCGCAGGCCGTCGAGCGACGGCGCCGATCGCGAGCGCGCGCGGTCCCCGGCCAGGCGGATCGCCGCGCCGTCGCCGCCGCCGACCCCGCCGCCCATCGCCTCGCCGCCGCCCGGACCGAACACGTGGCCGACCGCGAGCGTCGCGACGACGAGCGCCCCGCCGATCGCGGAGGCCACCCCCATGTCGCGTCGCGTGCTGCGGTCCATGTGCGTGCGATCGGCGGCCCACCCCGATTCCTTGACCGTCGGACGCCCGCGTTGCACCAATCGGCCCGATCCGTGAGCTTCTGCCCCCGATCCCTGGCCGGACGTACGAGGGACGAGCCCATCGTCGCCCGGAACGGCCGTGCCGGATCGGTCGACCGTCCACCGGGCAGCGCGCCGCGCACCGCCGGACCGACGCGTCTTCCTCGGCCGGGCGGTCCGGGGCCGTGCCCGCGGGCCTCGTCGGCCGGGGGCTCTCCGGTACCGTGGCGCCGGTGACGGTCCACCTCATCGGGGCGGGACCGGGCGACCCGGACCTCCTCACCGTCCGTGCCGCCGAGCTCCTGCGCACCGCGGACGTCGTGGTGAGCGACCGCCCGTCCTCCGACCCCGTGGTCGCCCTGGCGCCCGAGCGCGCCGAGCGGGTGCTCGTCGGCAAGGTGCCCGCCGACGGCGACGTGCCCGCCCGCCGGGCCCTGCCCCAGGACGACGTCTGCCGCCTGCTGGTCGAGCTCGGCGGGACCGGCCGCGAGATCGTCCGCCTGAAGAGCGGCGACCCCTTCGTCGCCGCCCGCGGCGGCGAGGAGGCCCTCGCGCTGCAGGCCGCGGGCGTGCCCTTCACCGTCGTCCCGGGGATCAGCGCCGGGTTCGCGGCTCCGGCCTTCGCCGGCATCCCGGTCCACGTCCGGCAGCTCTCCCGCGTGGTCACGGTGCTCGCCGGCAACAGCGACCCCGAGTACCCGGGCGAGATCGACTTCGACGCGCTCGCGCGCCTCGACGGCACGATCGTCGTGCTGACCGGCCGGTCGCGGATCCGTCGCATCGCCGGCTCGCTGATCGCCGCGGGCATGGCGGAGGACACGCCCGTCGCCGCCATCAGCGCGGCCGGTCGCGCGGGCGCCCAGGCCACGATCCGCGGGACGCTCGCCGCCCTGCCGCCGCGCCTGCCCGCCCCCGTGACCTTCGTGATCGGCGCCGTCGCCGCCCTCGACCTGGCGTGGTTCGTCGGCGGGACGGCTTCGACGGTCTCGCCCGACGACGCGCTGACCCCGGTGCCGCCCGCCGGCACCACGCCGTCCGCGGACCACCCGACGCCCACCGCCGAAGGAGCCAGGCGTGCACATCCCTGAGGGGTTCCTGACCGGACCGGCCACGGCCGTCGGCGCGGTCGTCGCCGGCGCCGGCCTCGCGGTGGCCATCCGCAAGGCCGACATGCACGCGGACAACGGCAAGCTGCCGCTGGCCGGTCTGGCGGGCGCGTTCTTCCTCGTCGGCGACACGCCGTTCATCCCGGTCGGCATCGGCACGCAGGGCCACCTGCTGGGCGGGACGCTCGCGATCGCGCTGCTCGGCCCGTGGCTGGGGATGATCACGATCGCGGTGGTCACCGTCGTGCAGGCGCTCGTCCAGGGCGACGGCGGCATCACCGTGCTGGGCCTGAACATCGTCAACGCGGCCCTGGTGCCGGCGTTCATCGGCTGGCCGGTGCTGCGCGGGGTGCAGGCGGTGATCCGCAGATGGCAGGGCCGCAGCACCGCGGGAGGCCTGGCGCTGGCGTGCGCGGTGGCGGCCTACGTCAACGTGCTGCTCGCGGCCGTGCTCTTCGTCGTGGAGTTCCACCTCGGCCACAAGGGGTCGGTGCGGATCGAGCCGGTGATCGGCGGCACCGTCGGCACGTACGCGCTGATCGGGATCCTCGAGGCGCTCGTCACCGCGGGCATCGTCAAGGCGCTGCTGGCCCGCCGCCCGGACCTCGTGCTGATCGCCCCGCCGGAGCTGCAGCGCAGCCTGCGCCGCCCCGCCCGCCGGCGCCCCGCGCCCGCGGGCCCGTACGTCCCGCCGCCGGCCGGCACGGAGCCGCAGCGCGGGCCGACCGTCGGCGATCCGCCGGCGGGGACCGAGCCGCGGCGTGGGATCGAACGAGCGGGCGGGCCCGCCGCTCCCCCGCCCCCCGGCACCGAGCCGCAGCCGAGACCGACCGCCGAGCCGTCGCACACCCCGACCGTCCCCCGTCCCCCCGAGGAAGACCCCGCATGACCGACGAGACGCCCACGCCGCAGACGCCGACCCCCGGCAACGCGAGCCCCGACGACGGCGCGACCGCCGCCTCCCCGGACGTCGCCCCGGGCCTCGAGGCCGCCGCCCGCCACAAGGACGCCGACCTGCCGCACACGCCGGAGGACAAGGGCTCGGAGGAGACCGTCCGCCGCAAGAAGCGCGACCTGCCGTTGGTGGCCGTCGTGACGGGCACCGGCAAGGGCAAGTCCACGTCCTCGTTCGGGATGCTCCAGCGGTCGTGGGCCCGCGGCTACCGCTGCGGCGTCTTCCAGTTCGTCAAGGGCGGCAAGTGGAAGGTCGGCGAGCGCAAGGCCGCCGAGGCGCTCTCCGCGTCGGGCGCGGGCGGCACGATCGAGTGGGAGATCCAGGGCAAGGGCTGGACCTGGATCCAGAAGGACATGACGGAGTCCGAGGACATCGCGAAGGCCGGTTGGGACGAGGTCAAGCGCCGCATCGCGGAGGAGCGCTACGAGTTCCTCCTGCTGGACGAGATCACCTATCCGATCTCCTGGGGCTGGATCGACGTCGAGGACGTCGTCGCGACCCTCGCCGCCCGCCCCGGCTTCCAGCACGTGGTCCTCACGGGCCGCAACGCGCACGAGCGCCTGATCGAGACCGCGGACCTCGTGTCGGAGGTCGTCAACGTGAAGCACCCGATGGCGGCCGGCATCCGGGCGCAGCAGGGGATCGACTGGTAGATAGCCTCCGCCGGGTGCAGCGCATCCTCGTCATCCCCGACGGCCTGGCCGAGACGCCCGGCGGCGCCGGCACCACGCTGTCGTCGTTCACCCCGATGGCGCTGAACGCGATCGCGCGTCGCGGGGCGGTCCGGCGGGTCGCCACCACGCCCCCGGGCCTGCTGCCGGGCAGCGAGACGGGCCTGCCCCTGCTCCTGGGCTGGACGCCGACCGGTCCCGTCTCGCGCGGAAGGATCGACGCCGCCGCGCACGGGCTGACCGAGCCCGCCGGGGCCGTCGTCCACCGGGTCGACGTCCGGCACGACGACGGTCGCCCGTGGCCCGAGCTGGCCGAGACCGCGCTGTCCCTGCTGCACGGTCTGGACGAGGCGCTCCACGTGCAGCACCTCTCGGGGCACCGCCTGCTGATCTGGGGGCACCGCGACCCCACCCTGCCGCGGCGCCTGGACCTCGACGACCTGGGGGCCGCCAACGGCGTCGAGGGCACGCACGACCCCGACGACCTGCCGCGGTTCCAGCTCTGGCCCGACGGCGAGGTGCCCGGGCCGATCCTGGACGAGGACACCGTCGTCGTCTGCGCGCCCCGGTCGACCATGGCCGGCGTCGCGCGGCTCATGGGTGCCGCCGTCGTCCACCCGACGGGGGCGACCGGTCGGCCCGGCACCGACGTCGCCGCGAAGGCCCGGGCCGCGACGAGCCTGCTGCGCGACGGGATCCACACCGTCGTCGTCCACGTCGGCAGCCCCGACGAGGCCTCGCACGCCCGCGACCCGCAGGCCAAGCGCCTCGAGGCCCAGAAGATCGACCGCGACCTGCTCGCCCCGCTCGCCGCCCTGGTCCTCGACCTCGGCGCCACGCTCGCGGTCTGCCCCGACCACGGCACCGACCCGCGGACCGGCGAGCACCTCGGTGACCCGGTCCCCGCCGTCGTCTGGGGTCCGGGCGTCCGCGGGGGCGGCCCGAACGTGATGACGGAGGAGTCCGTCGCCCACGAGCCGGTCGTGCACTCGCCCTGGGAGGCGTAGGCACCCCTCCGGGGCCCGGCTCCGGCGCCGGATCGGGCGGGTCCCCGCTCGCCCGGTATCGGGACTCCGACGGGTCCGTATCGGCCCGGTCTCAACGTCCGGGGACGCATCCGCAGCGCGCTACGGTGCGTTCATGGCCGCGACCGTCCTGCCCTCCGGCTCCGAGCGCTCGATCACCGCGATCCGCGCGTCCCGCCTGGCCCGCGACGTCCACGAGGGCCAGACCGACCGCTACGACGAGCCGGTCATCGAGCACGTCGCCCGGGTCGCCTCCCGCGTCAGCACCGACGCCCGGCCGCTCGCCCTGGTCCACGACGTCTGCGAGCGCTCCGCCCTCTCCCCCGTCGACGTCGCCTTCCGCGTCGGCCTGAGCGACGCCGAGCGCGTCGCCCTCGCGCTGATGACCCGCCTGCCGGGCGAGGACGTCGTCGCCCACACCCGCCGGGTGCTCGACGCCGCCCCGGGCCGCGGCCGCGAGCTGGCGATCGAGGTCAAGCGCGCCGACGTCTGCGACCACACGGACCGCACGCCGTTCTGGACCTCGTCGCCGCACGCGCGTGCCGCCCTCGCGCTGGACGCCGCCGACGCCTGAGCCCGGGCGCCGGGTACCGTCCGCCCGGTGACCGCCCGCATCGTCATCGCCGGCACGACCTCCGGGGCGGGCAAGACCACCGTCGCCTCCGGGCTGATGGCCGCGTTCTCCGCCCGCGGGCTGACCGTGCAGGGGGCCAAGGTCGGGCCGGACTTCATCGATCCCAGCTACCACGCGCTGGCGACCGGGCGCCCCGCGCGCAACCTCGACGCGTTCCTCTCCGGTCCCGAGCTGATCGCGCCGCTGCTGGCGCACGCGACCGCCCGCGCGTCGGGGACCGGCCCGGCGTCCAGACCCGCCGACCTCGCCGTGATCGAGGGCGTCATGGGCCTCTACGACGGCGCCACCGGCCGGGGCGAGCTCGCCTCGACCGCCCACGTCGCCAAGCTCACGCGCTCCCCGGTGATCCTCGTCGTCGACGCCGCGTCGATGGCCCGGTCGGTCGCCGCGCTCGTCCTGGGCTACCGCAACTTCGACCTCGGCGTGAACGTCGCGGGGGTCATCCTCAACAAGGTCGGCTCGCCGATCCACGCCGAGCTGCTGCGCGAGGCGCTCGAGCCGATCGGCGTGCCCGTCCTCGGCGCCCTCCCCCGCGACGAGCGGGTCGAGGCGCCCTCCCGGCACCTGGGCCTCGTCCCCGTCGGCGAGCGCGACGACCGCGCCCGCGCCGCCCAGGCGGTCCTCGCCGAGCGGGTCGCGGAGGCCTGCGACCTCGAGGCGATCGAGCGGCTCGCCCGCCTGGCCCCGCCGCTGGGCGCGATCGCCTGGAACCCCGCCGCCGCGTTGGCCGGCGCCGCGCGGCTGGCCG